>CAZYUB010000005.1:0-126970 GCA_964650515.1 uncultured Planctomycetia bacterium
ATGGTTCTCAGCCATTAAACACGGGTTCGATTCCCGTAGGGGCTACCAAATTTTCCGCAAGAAAGCGCCGCCATGAAAAAGACGACCCGGTTAAAAGGACTGCTCAAGGACCCGCAGCTGTCGTTCCTGCTGGAAGCCCACAACGCAATAAGCGCAAAGATCGCCGAGGAATCCGGGTTTGAGGGCATATGGGCGAGCGGGCTGTGCCTTTCCGCCTCTATGGGCGTCAGGGACAATAACGAGCTCAGCTGGACCCAGGTTCTGGATATCCTCGAGTTCATGAGCGACGCGACCTCTGTGCCGATCCTCCTCGACGGCGATACCGGCTACGGCAACTTCAACAACATGCAAAGGCTCGTTAAAAAACTCGAGCAGATCGGCATAGCCGGCGTATGCATCGAGGACAAGCTCTTCCCCAAAACGAACAGTTTTATCCGCAGCAACGACCAGGCGCTTGCCGATATAGACGAATTTTGCGGCAAGATCAAGGCCGGAAAGGACGCCCAGAAGGACAGGGATTTCTGCATAGTCGCGCGCGTGGAAGCGCTGATCGCGGGCCTCGGGCTCGGCGAAGCCCTGAAGCGGGCGGAGGCCTATAAGGGCGCCGGCGCCGACGCGATATTGATACACAGCAAGAGAAGCGATCCTTCCGAGGTCTTCGCTTTCGCGAAGGAATGGGCGAACCGCCTGCCGCTTATCGTTGTCCCGACCACATATTACGGCACGCCCGCCGGACAGTTCAGGAAGAACGGGATAAGCGTTGTCATATGGGCGAACCATATGCTGCGCTGTTCGATAAGCGCTATGCAGAAAGCGGCCGGGATCATACAGAAAGAAAAGGCCGTCATAAGCCTTGAGGACAGGATAGCGCCGGTATCGGAGGTCTTCCGGCTTCAGGGCGTAAAAGAGCTTCTCGAGGCGGAAGAGAAGTACCTTAACCGCTTCAGCCGCAAAGCGAACGCCCTCATCCTTGCCGCTTCACGCGGAAAGGAGCTCGGCGGGCTTACCGAGTCGAAGCCGAAAGCGATGATAAGCATCTCCGGGAAACCCATATCACAAAGGCTCGTCGAAGACCTCAACGAGCAGGGAATAAAGGATATTACCGTCGTCGCTGGCTATAAGCCGGAGGCGATCAAGATAAAAGGGATAGACATCATAAAGAATCCCGGTTATTCGAGGTCGATGGACCTCGCCTCGCTCGGCCTCGTCCTTGGCCGCATAAAAGAGAACACCATCGTGACCTACGGGGATGTCATAGTCCGGCGATATATAATAAGGAACCTGCTTGAATCCGAGCATCCGCTGAGCATAGTGGTCGACTCCAATATCGCGAAAAAACTGGCAAAAGGGGTAAAGGGCGACTATGTGCAGTGTTCCGAGCCCGATGACCTGAGGTCGTCCGGTTCGCGCGTCAACCTTATCGGAGCGTCGGACCTTTCGAAACGGCGCTCGATAAACGGTCAATGGATAGGCATGCTCAAGGCCAACCTCGAAGGCAAGAGGTGGATAGAGGAGGCCTATGGGCAGCTCAAGAAGGAGAAGGGATTCCTGAAATACAGCGTCACCGACCTCCTTGACAGGATCGCCTCGAACGGCCACAAAGTCGACGTCATATATACCGACGGGAACTGGCTTGACGTGAACAGCATCGACGATATAGAAAAGGCCGTGGATTTTACCCAATAATCGCAATTTCATCCCTTGACAAAGACGGGTTATGATATATAATATAACCGAGTATACCAAGGTATATAGCCATCGTTTTTAACCGTATTTTCCCAAAATAAGGACGGAAAGATGAAAGATTCTGTCGAAAAGAACTCACCTGTCCCGCTGTACAAGCAGCTCAAGAGGGTCATCGAAAACCAGATAAAGAGCGGCGAGAAGAAGCAGGGAGAGCTCGTATCGTCCGAGAAGGAGTTCTGCGAACAGCACGGAATAAGCCAGATAACCGTCCGCAAGGCGATATTCGAGCTGGTCAACGAGGGCGTGCTTTACCGGATACCGGGCAAGGGGACCTTCGTCTCCGGGCCCGAACAGGGCTCGAGGAGCATCTCGAAACTCAAGACCGATAACATCGGCTTCGTGATATCCCGCGAACACCACCCGATATTCTCGAACACATTCTATTCCTACGTATTTGCCGGGGTCGAAGAAGAGGCCCGCGCGCACGGCTATAACCTGATCTACCAGGTCCTTGACGAGAAGCTGATGTTTGACCCATCCACGTTCAAACTGATAGAGGAGAGGAAGGTCGACGGCCTTATACTTACCGGCGAGATGTCCCACAGTTTCGTATCCAACCTGAAATCAAAGGATATACCGATAGTCCTCGTGGACCATTTCATAGAGAACTCAGGGCTCGATTCCGTGGTGACCGATAACATGAAGGGGGCCGGGGAGATGATAAGGTATCTTGCCGACCTTGGCCACGAGAAGATAGGTTTTCTCGGCGCTACGCTCGAACACGGGTCGTTCATGGAGAGGTTCGAGGGCTATAAGGCGGGGCTCAAGAAGAACCGCCTCGAGTTCAGCGAAGACCTCGTCCAGACGGGCCTTCTCTGGAACGGCTACGGCATAATGGAGAAGATGTTCCGCCTGCCCCATGACAAGATGCCGACGGCGATATTCGCGTGCAACGACCTCATGGCGGTCCGGGCGATGGCGGCGATACAGGACAAGGGCCTGAAGGTCCCGGATGACATAAGCATCGCGGGTTTTGACGATATAGACATGAGCCAGCAGATACATCCGCCCCTTACTACCGTGCGCGTCCAAAAAGAAGAGATGGGCAGGACCGGCGTCAAAAGGCTCATACAGAGGATCAAGAACAGCAACAAGCGCGCCGAAAAGATTGTCGTGGCGACGGAGCTCGTCGTCAGGAAATCCTGCAAGGCGATCAAGTAACGGAAGGGGGCCTAAACGATGAAGGAGCGCATCGTTCTCTGTGCCTGCATAATGGCATCCTGTTCTTTGGCTTTGGCGGACGGCATCGTATGGGAAGGTTTTGAGGGCAAGAACAACTGGGTAATGGTAGAGTGGCGAAACTCGGGCCGCGGCAGGATGCAGGTATCGAAGGAGAACTTCTCCGAGGGCGGCAAGTCGCTGAAAGTGACGATGAACCGCGAGAAGAAGACCGACAGGGAGAAGGTCGGCATATCCAGGGAAGGGTACCTGAACCTTTCGAATTCGGCAGGCGTGAAGATGGACATCTATTGCGCCTCCAGCGACGGGCTCGCGGTATCGGTGGGGTTCGATGTCGGAGACAAGGGAGCGTATTTCGAGTCGGTCAAAAAACCGCTGAAGGCCGGATGGAACAGGGACGTGACCTTCGACCTTTCGGGGAACAATTTTAAATGCGAGGCGAGCGACTGGAAATTCGAGAAACCGATATCCGACAAGGGCAACATAACAAAGATGCATATAATCATATACAGGCCGTCGAATGTCATATCGGAGCAGACGGTCTACATAGATAACATAAGGATAGGGCAGAGGGACCCGGTATGAAGACAACACTTATGTTCGTGATCGCCGCAGTGTCGGTAATATGCGCCCCGTGCGCGCGGGCCGTAGAAACGCTCCTGGAGGGGTTTGAGGGCGAGAGCTATTGGTCCGGGGTCGACTGGGAGAATACCGGGCAGGTGGACCTCGAGGTCGCGGGCGAGAACGCTTCGCAGGGCAAAAGGTCGTTGAAAGTAGTCGTAAGGGAGGAAGCGACGGAATGGAAGAACAAGGTCGCGTTCTTCAAGGAAACGAACGGCATAGATATATCGAAAGACAGCGCGGTCCTTGTAGACGTCTATAATAAGGATGCCGCGGGAATAGAAATTGCGATAGGTTTCAGGACGGGTGAGGGTTGGGTGTATTACGAGTCGGCAAGGAAAAAGGCCGGGCAGGGGTGGACCAAGGACATCTCTTTCGACCTGAACTCGCCGGATTACAAGTGCAAGGCGAGCGACTGGAAGTATTCCGTGCCGTTGGCGGGCAAGGAGAGCGCGGGGGAATTCTACGTGCTTGTTTACCGGCCGGTAAAGATGTCCAGGGATGTCGTGTATATAGATAACATAAGGATAAAATAGGGGGTATTCTGATGAAGAAGGCGGCGTTTTTGGCGGTATTGGCGGCGGTAGTATTGTTTATGTACGCTTCGGTCCATGCCGAAGAAAAATCCTTCGACAGCTTCGAAGGCGCGAACGACTGGAATTCCGAGAACTGGGATAACGTCGGCGGCGTCACGATGACTATAAGCGCGGATAAGGCCTCGGAAGGCAAGCAGTCGCTGAAGGCCGTCGCGAAGGACGAGGCCGAGGACTGGAAGAACAGGTTCGTCATATCAAGGGAAGCGTCGCTGGACCTCTCAGCGTCCGATATGTATATGGACATATATACCGACGCTCCTTCGGGCGTCTCCGTTGCGGTCGCATTCGATTCGAGCGGCGAGTATTATGAGACCGGCAACAAGCTCCTGAACCAGGGCTGGAACAAAGACGTCAAGTTTGAACTCGGCGCCAAGGACTTCAAGTGCAAGGCGAGCGACTGGAAGAACTCGGTCCCGCTTGCCGACAGGAGCGACATAAGCAAGGTATTCATACTGGTCCAGCACCCGAAGAAGATGAAGGGGCTGACGGTGTATATCGATAATATCAGGTTCAAATAAAAGGCAAATAACAAGGGGCTTTGATGAAGACCATTATGGCAGCGGCAGTTTTTTTGCTTATGGCGTCAGGAACGGCCTGTGCGGCGGTTTCGATCGTCTCCGTCACGCAGGATGCGGCCGAAGTCCCGAAGTTCGGGAAATTCGAGCTGACCGCCGCCATCGAAGCGCCGTATACGAATCCCTTTGACCCCGAGGAAGTCGACCTGGCCGCGGAATTCACGAGCCCTTCAGGCAGGACCCTGGTCGTGCCCGGGTTCTTCTATTCCGCAGAATATTCCGCGGGCCAGGACGCGCAATCGAATTACAATTCACCCGTATGGAAAGCCAGGTTCTCTCCGGACGAGGAGGGCGAATGGAAGTATGTCCTGCGGCTGAAAACAGCGGGAGCCGAGGATAAGTCCGCTCCGGGGACGTTCAAATGCGTCCCGTCGAAGGACAGGGGTTTCGTGAAGGTCAGCGCGTCGGATCCGGAATATTTCGAGTTCACGAACGGGGAGTTCTACTATCCTTTAGGGGAGAATATCTGCTGGGCGTCGCTGCCGAATTTCAGGAAGTATTTCGCGCAGATGCAGAAAGCCGGCGGCAACTGGACGAGGATATGGATGTCGAACTGGGAAGCGGGGCTCGAGTGGACGAAGGGCTCCGGTTACAGGGGGCTCGGGAAGTATAATCTCGAGAAGGCCGGGAAGCTCGATAAGGTCGTGGCTCTTGCCGAGGAATACGGTCTCTATTTCCAGCTTGTCATAAACCACCACGGGCAGCTCAGCACTAAGGTAAACCCGCAGTGGGACGAGAACCCTTACAACGCGAAGAACGGCGGGCCGTGCAAGAGCCCGGAGGATTTTTTCACGGACCCGTCGGCGAAGAAACACTTCAAGGACAGGATGCGTTACATAATCGCGCGCTGGGGGTACAGCCCGAATATAATGGCGTGGGAGCTCTGGAACGAGATAACTTTCGTGGACAACCTCGACCCCGAGGCCGACGCCGCGTGGCATAAGGAGATGGCCGGATATATAAAAGAAACCGACCCGCATAAGCACCTTATCACGACAAGCTATGCCGGCACTTTCCACGATTACGGCTTTAACAGGAAGGTCTGGGAGATACCCGCGATAGATTTCACGCAGTTCCATATGTATACGCAGGATGTCGTATCAGCGGTTATAGGCGCCTACAGGCTAATGGGGCAGTTCGATAAGCCGTATTTTATGGGCGAGATCGGGACCGATTCATCCGACGGCGTCGACAAGAAGGACATCGAGGGCGCGTACCTGCATTCAGCGCTCTGGTCCGAATACATGCTGGCCTGCGGAGGCAGCGCGATGCCGTGGTGGTGGGACAGCTACATACACCCGAAGAACTTGTATTACCATTGGGCGGCCTTGAACGAATTCAATAAGGGCGTAGACAGGCGCGGGAAGGGCTACAGGACTTCCACCGCGCGCGTGCTCGCCGAGGTTGACGGCCTCAGGTCGCCGGTCTTCGCGATAGGCCTCATGAATAACAGGGAGGGCTTCGCCTGGGTCTTCGATCCGAAGTGGACGAAGTACGAGGCGGGAAGGCCAGAACCTCCGCTGATCAAGGACGCTTCGCTGCGGATAAACTGGATGGACAAAGGCATATACTCCGTCGAGTTCTGGGACACCTGGAAGGGGACGGTCACGGAAAAGCGCGAGATCGCTTCCGATGATAACGGCCTCGACATCATATTGCCCGGATTCAGAAGGGACATGGCCGTAAAGATAACGCAGTCGGAGTTGAAGACCAAAAGCGGGAAGAAGGCGGCGCTCGCGGACACGACCCCCGCGCCGATAGGTTTTACGCGAAAGGAGATCGCGCTGAAAAAGACGAGGCAGCATATTAAAGTGGACGGCGACCTTTCGGAATGGTATATATCGAATTTCAGGGAAGACCAGGTCGCCTCGATCGACAGGGGTTCCGCGAGGTTTTACATGCTCTATGATAAGGAGAACCTTTATTTCGCGGCCGTGGTCGACGACGAGGCGGTCATCGGCAACCAGAGCGGGGTAGACATATGGCGTGACGACGGAGCGGAGCTCTGGATCGACGCGCGCGGCGACGCCGACATGTTCAATAACATGCCGTTCAACCCCGGCTGTTACCAGATAAACATAGCGCCGCTCACGAAGGACGGAAAGGCGGGCGTATACGTATACAGGAACATAAACACGAGGCCGCTTGCCGACGCGATAAAGGCCGCGTCAAAAGTGCCGTCCGCCGGGAGAAAAGGCGGATATACGATAGAAGCGGCTATACCCGTACGCGCGGTCAACGGGCTCGAATTGCAGGAAGGCAAAACCCTCGGGGTGAATTTTTCCGTGACGGATAAGGACAGCGCGAAAGGCGAATGGCGGCACATCATATGGTCAGGCAAACAGGAGGACGACGCGACGCAATGGGGAAGGTTAAAGGTAAAATGACGAAGAAAGCGCAGATAAAAGACGGCGTATTCTATCTCGGGAATGAACCGTTATTCCTCGTGACGGCGGATTACCCGTATTACCGCGATGACGCGGCGAACTGGGACGACCGCCTGAAGAAGATAAAGGGCGCGGGAATAGACGCCGTGACCTTCTATACGCCGTGGCGCCATCATATGCGCAGGGACGGGGAGAAGTTTTCCGCGGATTTCGACGGGACGATGCAGCCCAACCGTAACGTGAAATTATTCCTCGAATTGTGCAGGAAGAACGGGCTGTGGGCTGTGGTCAAACCCGGCCCTTTCATACACGCAGAGCTGACGTTCGGAGGGCTTCCGGACTGGGCGGCCGCGGAGAAGGGGTCCGGCATCGAGGCCTTCCCGAACAACAAGGGCGAGATCATGCTCGACCCGTTCCGCAAGCCCGGGACATACGGCAGGCCCATGCCGGCGCCGCTGTGCCCGAAGTTCAAGTCGATGACGAAGGAATGGTACAGGACGGTATATAACAACCTCATAAAGGACAACATCTACCCCGCCGGTAACATTGTCGCGGTGCAGGTCTGCAACGAGGGGCTCTATTCGAACGGGCCCGCCCGGATAACCGATTATGATTATTCGGATTCCGCCCTCGGCCTCTACAGGAAATTCGCGAAACGAAGCAATGTCAGGGCGCCGAGGAGGCTGCATGAGGTGAAGAAGTTGTCCGACCTGAAGGATTACCTTGACTGGTCGCGCTGGCAGTCGGAGTATATGCGGCTTATATATACCGAGTTCTCCGAGGTCGTCCACGGCAAGCTTCCCATAGTCATAAATATAAACCCGCCTTCGGAAGGCAGGGCGCTGGACCACTGGCTAACACGCGTGATCCCCGAGAACTGGCCGATCATACATTACGGTTTCACGAACTGGCTCAGGCCGGTCTCCGAGGACCGCTCGTCGTTCGACCGTTATAGCATACTCTCGAAACGCAGCAGGGGGATAAATTTCGAGGAGAACTGGGGGTTCTCGAAGCTCTACGACCAGCATTTCCAGTACCCGGTCGTCTGCACGTTCGAGACGATGCTGGCTATCGCCAACGGCGCCACGGGTTTCAACGTATATACCGCCGTCAATACCGCTTCCTGGGACGACTCGATAGACAGCCAGCACGAGCGCCCCTACCCGGACTCGTCCCCGATAAAAGAGGACGGGTCATTGACGAAGAAATATGAGGTCTTGAGCCTCATATCGCATTTCTTCGAGACCGAGGGCCCCGCGTTCCTGAAGTGCGTCCCGGATACGCCCATAGCGTGGGGTTTCTACCCGCCTTACGCGTACCTTGCCGCATGGGACATCCCGAAGGAGGACTGGGACGGCATGCATATCGAGCCGGTGAAGTGCGGATACGAAGGGCTCGACAGGATACAGCGCGTGCTGCGCGACAGGAACATCGATTTCCATATCGTGAACATTGAGAAGGCGCCGTTGTCCGAGTTGAAACGCCATAAGTTCGTCGTGCTGCACGGCGGGTTCTTCATGGACGCAAAGACGCAGCGGAAACTCGCCGCCTACGTTTCGGCGGGCGGGAAGGTCATATTCATCGGCGAGACGCCGCGCCTCGACGAGGATTTCAGGGATTGCTGGATACTGCAGAAGAAGAGCTTCTGCGTCCTGAGGACCGAGGACATAGGCGGCCTTCTCGGCCGTTACCACGGCAAGCTCTCGGTCAATGACCCCGAGACGCAGGTATGGGCATACGACGACCCCGACAGGAAGACGCAATTCTTCTTCGTGCTGAACCTGTCGTCGAATGCCGGCCCGAGGTATTTCACCTATAACGGGATAAAAGCGAGCGTGACGGTGCCGGATAAGTCGGTCGCGGTAGTGAAGGTCAAAGGCGGCAAGCTCGACTCGCTGTTCATAAAGGGGATAAACGAGATGAACGGCACGTCCGTAGTGCCGGCGGCATCATTTGGCAGGGACTCGTTCAAGGCGGAAAGGTCGTGCGATATCCTCGCCTACAGGAAAGGGAAGAAATGGGAAACGATGATCGCCGTCTGAGGACGGCCTTAGCGTATATAGCCGCGGTTGCAGCGATAGCAGCGCCTCTTTTTGCTGCGCCGGCCGCGCAGGCGGAAGACACGTGCGCGAATCCGGTCTACCTGAAGCCCGCTGCCGCAGCCGCCTCGTCTTTCGACGACAGCGAATGGGCGCCCGACCCGAACCCGATGGCCGCGGCTGACGGCGATTTCAACACGCGCTGGTCTTCGGAGATGGGCAAGGACAACGAATGGATATACTATGATTTCGGGAAACAGAAGACGATAACCGACGTCATAATCTACTGGGAACGCGCATACGCGAAGGAATACGAACTGCAGGCCTCCGACGACGCGATGCAGTGGAGGACGATAGCGTCGGTAAAAGAGGGCAAGGGCGAAAGGGAGCCGGTGCGAATACCGAAGACGGCCGCGCAATACCTGAAGCTCACCGGCCTAAAGAGGTCAAATCCCGACTGGGGCATTTCGGTCTGGGAGATGGAAGTGTACGGCCCCGATAACCTGAACCCCGGTGACCTGCCGATCGAACAGGTCTTCCCCGGCCGCAGGCCGCGCGAGGAAGTAATACTCGTGATGGAGGAGCCCGGCGCTTCACCGGGGCCTATCGCGGCGGGCGAGTTCCACAGGGGAGTGAATTTCACGTCTTATAATGAGGTCGACCTCGTGATGAAAGAGTCGGACGCGATGCTCGAATATTTAAAGACGCTTAACGTCGGGCACGTATGCATGATCGTAACCTGGTACCAGGAGACGCTCGAATCGATGACGATGGTGCCCGACCAGCAGGGAGGCAGGACGCCCCGCGACGAGGCATTGAGCCACGCGATAAACAAGGCGCATTCGCTCGGACTTAAGGTCATGCTGAAGCCGCACATAGATATCCAGTCGGGCGAGTTCCGCGGCGATATTCCCGGCGAAGAGGAATGGTTCAGGAACTATGAAGAGTTCATACTCAAATACGCGAGGTTCGCCGCGAAGTTTAACGTCGAACTGTTCTGCATAGGCACGGAGCTTTCGGGCACCCCGACGAAATGGGAACCGCAGTGGCGCAAGGTCATAAAGGACGTAAGGGGCGTGTATAAAGGGCCCATAACATACGCCGCGAACTGGGACGAGTATAAATATGTCCCGTTCTGGAACGACCTGGATTATATGGGGATAGATGCTTACTTCCCGCTCACGAACAAGAACGATCCCGCCAAAGAAGAGCTCATACAGGCGTGGGAAAGGGAAGCGAAACAGATAGAGGAATTTTTGAAGAAGAAGGGCATAAACAAGCCGGTCATCTTTACGGAAGCCGGGTATGCCAGCGCGGACGGCGCGAATAAAAGGCCGTGGGAAGTCACATCGAAGTCCGAAGACCAGAGGGAGCAGGCTGACTGCCTCGACGCTCTTATGGCAGTCATGTCAAATCGGGTGTGGTTTTCGGGGCTTTACGTGTGGAATGTATTCCCCCAGGAGGTAGACAGCCCGCTGGGTTTCCCGATAAAAGGGAAACTCGCGGAGAAGGTCCTGGCCGGTTGGTACTCGAAGGTGAAGTAGGATAGTCCGGGAAAGGAGGCAGTTGCAATGGGCAGGTTAGCAGTAGTAATTCTGGCCGTGTCACTTCTCGCTATCAGCGGGTCCTCTCACGCGGCCGGGACGGTATTGTACGGTTTCGAGGACGACACCGGCGGGTGGCGCGTGCCGGACTGGGCACTCGAAAAAGAAGACCATGTGGCAAGGGATGTCTCGGTGTCGCCTGACTGGGCTTCGGAAGGCAAGAAGTCGATGAAGGTAGTTTCCGAGTACATCAGCGGGAAATGGTCGGGCGCGTATGTCGAGATCGAGGATTATTATGACTGGTCGGCTTACAGCAAGCTCTCGGTGGACATATACATCCCGAAGGACGCTCCCGCAGGGCTCAAAGGAAAGATAATCCTTACCACGGGCGAGGAATGGAAGTGGACCGAGATGAGCAAGACGGTCCCGCTTACGCCAGGGCAGGTAACGACGGTAACCGCGAGCCTGGCTCCCGGAAGCAAGGACTGGAAGAATACCCTCGTTGACGACAACTTCAGGAAGGACGTCCGCAAGTTCGGCGTGAGGGTCGAGAACAACAAGTCCGAGTGGAAGGGCATGTATTACGTTGACAACATAAGGCTGGAATAAAAACAGAAGGAACGCCGTCCCGCGCGCGGCTATAACCGCGCGGCGGGACGGCATGATCATAACAACTATATAGGGGATCAAGATGTCATTACGCAATAAGATACTGATAGCCGCGCTCATATTAGCCGCATTTATCGCGGGGTTCATATTGAGCTCGACCCGCAGCAGCAGGGTTCCGGGCGGCGAGACGCCGCATGCCAAGATAACGTACGGCGCTCAAAAGCCCTCGGCCCCGTCTTCCGGGACGGAAACGCAGCAGGCCACCCCGGCAGCGGTATCGCCGGAAGCCGTGATAAAGAGGAAAGCGATCAGCAGGCCGCCGTTCCCGCAGTTCCAGAAAGGCATGACATATGTCACATGGGACAGGGTCGCGTACAGCAAGGGTTTCTCCGACCTGTCGCTCTCAAAACTTTCGTCGATGGGATGCGAATACGCTGCGATAATCACGACATGGTACCAGGGCGATTACAACATGACGCAGATAAAACCGGGCGGCAATACCCCGACCGACGAGAGTGTCGCGCACGCGATAGAACAAGCGCATAAGGCGGGCCTGAAAGTGATGCTTAAGCCGCACCTCGACCTCATAAAGAGCGGGTGCTGGCGGGGGGAGATACAATTCTGTAACGATGTGGACTGGGAGACATGGTTCAGGAGCTACGGGGAGTTCATAACGCATTACGCGAAACTGGCGGAAGAGAACGGCGTCGAGATATTCTGCATCGGCGTCGAGCTTACGGTCCCAGCGGTCGAGAAACCGGAGATGTGGGACACGTATGTCATACAGCCCGTCAGGAAGGCCTTCTCGGGCCCGATAACATATGCGGCGAACTGGAACGAGGAGTACGGGAACATCGCGTTCTGGGACAAGCTCGATTACGCCGGCCTCGACGCGTATTTCCCGTTATCCGATAAGGATAAGCCGTCCATCGAGGACCTGAGGCAGGGATGGAAGGCGCATATGGAAGCCATAGAGGCATGGCAGAAGAAGATAAATAAGCCGGTCCTGCTGACGGAAGTCGGCTATAAGAGCTCCACCGGCGCGGCGAAAGCCCCGTGGGAGCACCAGCTCGGCAGGGAGGTCGACCTCGAACTGCAGAAGGACTGCTACACCGCGATGCTCGAGGCGTTCTGGGACAAACCGTGGTTCTACGGAATGTATTGGTGGTACTGGGGAACAAATGATAGAATGGGCGGAAGCACCGACCGCGGGTTCAATATACAGAACAAGCCCGCGCAGGACGCCGTGAAAGAATGGTACGGAAAAACGCGTTAAACAACAGGAGGATAAGATGAGGTTTGTCACGAAGAAGTACGAGAAGAACCCGATAATAACGAAAGAGGACATGCCTTACCCGTGCGAATGCGTCTACAATTCCGGCGCGGCGAAATACAACGGCAAGTATATACTGCTCCTGAGGGTATTGCTGCTCAACGGCAACTGCGTATTCGGCCTGGCCGAGAGCGACGACGGCTACAACTTCAGGATACATCCGAAACCGGTCATGGTCCCGGCGACTACCGGCCCGTTCGCGAGATATGAGGAGAAGGGCATCGAGGACCCGAGGGTCACGAAGCTCGGCGACACCTATTATATCTTCTACAGCTGCTATTCCGGGCTCGGGATGAGGATAGGCCTCGCGAAGACGAAGGATTTCCGGAAGTTCGAGAGGATCGCGATGACCACGACGATCGATTACCGGAACTCCGTACTCTTCCCCGAGAAGATAAAAGGGAAGTACTGCCGTTTCGAACGGCCTAACGTCGGGCGCCAGGGCATATGGATATCCTATTCGCCGGACCTGGTACACTGGGGCGAGCAGGAGCACATTATGGCCCCTTACGGCAACCATATATGGGAGGACCATAAGATCGGCGCGGGCGCGCCCCCGATAAAGACGAAGAAGGGCTGGCTCAGCATCTACCACGGCGTCACATGGACGATGGACGGGATGACATACAGGCTCGGCGTCGCGATGCATGACCTGAAAGACCCGGCGAAAGTACTGGGTATCGCCGACCAGTTCATACTGAGCCCCGACGAGGTCTTCGAGAGGGTCGGTTATGTCCATAACGTCGTCTTTACGTGCGGCGCGATACCGGAGCCGGACGGCACCGTCAAGATATACTACGGTGGCGCGGATACGGTAATGTGCGTCGCTACGGCAAAGATAGACGACCTGGTTGACATTGCGCTGAAGGGAAAGAGGAAGCCGCTATAAAGAATTACCTCGGCATTGACATAGGCGGGACGAATATCCGTCTCGGGGTGGTCGACAGCCGCGGAAGGATGTTGACGAGGTACCACATGCCGACGCTTAAGGAGCAGGGACGCCGAAAGGTGATATCGCGGCTTCTCGACGCAATAGGCGCTATATTATACGGTTCGGGCTATAAGGTCGGGGCGATAGGGGTCGGCTGCCCCGGGCCTCTCGACAACAAAAGAGGGATCGTCCTTTCCCCGCCCAACCTTCCGGATTGGCGCGGAGTGCGCCTGAAGGAGACCATCGAAAGGAGATTCCGCATCCCGGTGATCGTAGAGAACGACGCGAACTGCGCCGGCCTCGGCGAGGCGATAACCGGTGCTGGCCGCGGCGCCTCGAGCATGGTCCTGCTGACGCTCGGGACCGGCATCGGCAGCGCGATAGTCCTCGACGGGAAGTTGTGGACAGGCAAAGGCGGGTTCGCCTCAGAGCTTGGCCACACCTCAATAGACGTCGACGGGCCGAAATGCGGCTGCGGTAACAGGGGATGCATAGAATTATACGCGTCTGCCACGGCTGTCGCGCGCCGCGGTAAAATGGAAGCGGAAAAGGTATTTCGCGCGGCTGCCAAAGGCAATAAGATCGCGCGCAAGGTAGTTGATGATACTGCGTATTACCTCGGCTGCGCGCTAGCGAACATAGTGAACGCGCTCGACCCGGAGGTGATAGTCCTCGCGGGAGGCATGGCGAAAGCCGGCCGAAGATTCATGGGCAAAGCAGAGAAAACAATGCGCGAAAGGGCTTTGAAAGAATCGTCAAGGGGAGTCAGGTTGGTTACCGCTAAACTCGGAGAAGACGCCGGACTGATCGGCGCCGCATGGAGGGCTAAGGGGCTATGAAGAGGATGCTGCTTTCGTTATTAACCGTATTTATGATCTCGCCGTGCTGGGCTTCGGGTACGGAAACCGTTCTCTGGGACGGGTTTGAGTCCAGGAACCTGTGGACGATCGCCCCGTGGGGAGATGCCGCAAAGCTCACGGTTTCGGCAGAGAACAAGGTCGAGGGCCAGAAGTGTTTTAAGGTCAGTTTTGGCCCTGAAGGAAAACAGAATCCCCCTAAGGGCGTCGTTCTCGAGAGGGAACAATCTGCGATAGACCTTGATACATCAAAAAAGCTGACGGTCGATATATATAACGACGGCCCTCCGTTTGAGCTTGCCCTGGTCCTTTATACGGACGAATTCATCGAAAGCTCGACAACTACGGTCAAGAAGGGCCTTAATAAGGACATAGAGTTTGACCTTCACGCGAAGGACTTTAAATCGCCCAACAGCAAGTGGCAGTATAATTATACCCCGCATCCCGGGACAATCGCATGGCGGATCATGTTCATCATGTATGCGGAAGATACCGAAGCCAAGGCCAACGTATATTTTGACAATATGCGGCTGGAAAGAGCGCCGAGAATAACAAGCGAGCAGAAGGTAATAGCGCTGGCAGATTACACCGCGCCGGATATCACGGCGGTGAAGCCCGCGGCCGACAAGGTCGAGCAGTACGAGAAGTTCGAGATAGACGTCGCGTTCGGGGGCACGTACCAGTACCCTTATAACCCGGATAACATAGACCTGACGGCATATTTCAAGTCGCCGGACGGGAAGAAGTATACGATGCCCGGGTTCCTCTATTCGGGAAAGGTCGACGGCGTGAACATATCGGACGCCGCCTGGAAAGTAAGGTTCGCGCCGGTCAAGCCCGGAAAGTGGGAGTATTACGTCACGGTAAAGAACCCGAAAGGCACGGCCAAGTCGGAGACGATGTCTTTCGAGTGCACGACTCCCGCGTCGCCTAAAAGAGGATTTGCGCGCATAAGCAAGAAGGACCCGCTCTTCTTCGAGTTCGAGAACGGCGAATATTACTATCCGTTGGGACAGAATGTTGCGTGGGCCCCCTCAGTGGATATGTTCGAGCACTATTTCTCGAAGATGCACGACAATATGTATAACTGGACGCGCGTATGGATGTCGAGCTGGCAGTGCGCGATAGAATGGCTCGACGTAGGCGAGTACCACGGGCTCAACAATTATAACCTTAAGAACGCGAAACTCCTGGACGACATAACGGACCTCGCCAGGAAATATGACCTGTATTACCAGCTCGTGCTGAACCAGCACGGCCAGCTAAGCACAAAGATCGACCAGGAATGGCTGAACAACCCGTATAACAAAAAGAACGGCGGGCCCTGCGAGAAACCGTCGGACTTCCTGACAAACGCCGAGGCGAAGAGACTCTACAAGATGCGCGTACGCTATATAATCGCGCGCTGGGGTTACTCGACGAACATCCTCGCGTGGGAGCCGTGGAACGAGCTGACGCTCATGGACGGCTACGACGCGAAGCTCGACATCCCGTGGCAGAAGGAGATGGCGCAGTACATGAATTCGGTCGACCCGCACAGGCACATGATAACGACGAGCTATTTCGGAAACTTCCCGAAAGAGATATGGAAACAGCCCGAGATAAGCTACGGCCAGATACACATGTATACCCCCGAGATAGTGACTACGCTGGACGGGCTTTCGGTAATGATGAAAGATTACAAGAAAGCGTATTTCGTCGGGGAATACGGCGGAAGCAATTTAAGCGGCATTGACATACAGGACCCGGACGCGACGGTGCACCATAACGGGATCTGGGCCGCATACATGACAGATTCCTCGGGAAACGCAATGCCATGGCAATGGGATGAATACATCGATCCGAACAACCTGTATTTCCACTGGCATTCGCTCGCCAAATTCAACGAGGGAGAAGACAGGCGCAGCCAGCACTATGGGTACAGCCGCGGCACGCTGGAGCTTGACGACGGCACGATACTGATGGCCCAGGGCATACTGAACAACAAGAAGGCGCTTATCTGGGTCTATGACCTCTACAGGACGAAGTTCAACCAGGGCGCGCTTAAACCTCTCCATATAAAAGGGGCCCTGTTGACGGTCGCTGGGATGGATAAAGGCGATTACAGGGTGGAGTTCTGGGACACGTATAAGGGGGAAATCACCGGGACCGCGCAGGCGTCAAGCAACGGGAAGAAGATGGAGATAGCGTTGCCCGAAATAACGAAGGACTTCGCGCTGAAAGTGATAAGCATGAATGATAAGGCGCGCCCGAAAGCATGCAAGGCGCGTATAGAATCCAAATACCTGAATAAGGAAGCCGCCGAAGAGCCGCGCGACCTCTGGGAAGGTTTCGAGGCCAAGGGTGATTGGGACTATGCCGGATGGGGAGACATAGTCAAGGTCTCTCTCGCGAAGGACAGGGTGACCGAAGGCAAGAGCGCGTTCAAGGTCGTCTTCGATAAGGCAGGCAGGAGGACCGACGGAAAGGGCATATGCGTCCAGAACACGAAACTGGACCTCGACCTCTCAAAGGCGAAGAAGATGGTCTTCGACGTATATCTTGACGCCCCGAACTCGATAGAGGTATCGGTAGTCCTCAACAGCAAGGGATTCTGTGAAAGCGTGCGCCGGATAATAGTACCCGGCTGGAACAGGAACATCACATTCGACCTCATGGCGAAGACCTTCAAGAAGGAGTCGACGAAGTGGCAGCATAAGGGCGAGATCGACAGGGCGGAGCCGATGAAAGAGGTCATGTTCATGTTCTATCCGTGGGATGTCGAGTCCGGAAGTTTCTACCTGGATAATATCGGATTTCGCAACGATTAGGGATATAGACGGAGAAACGCAAGGATTTCCCATAAAATAGCAACAATGTCATCTTGACAAAGGAACCTGAAAATGGTATATTTTCCCCGAAATAGTTATACCAGAGTATACTTGCCTTGTTCTCTAGTTAATTAGTAGCATTATGTCTGTACATCTCTGTTTTCATTAACTTAGTATACTCGGATATACTAAACAAGGGAAAGGGGGTAGCAGGATGGTAAAGATGCTCATGGTAATGGCGGTCATGGCTATGGTGCTGTGCCTTAACACCGCGGCGCATGCTACGGTCCAGTTCGATTTCGCTGCTGATACGCAAGGTTGGGCGGGCGAGGATTGGGGTTCGGGGCTTCCTGCTTTACAGCAGGTTTCGTGGTCCAAGGATCCCGCAACGGGGAGCCTCGAAGCAAGCACTTCAACCATGACGTATACGCGCGCTGACGGCTCCAACTGGGGCAAAGTATACCTTAAAAGTGATTTTTCCGCTTCGAAGAACCTGTCCGCAGAACCTCTCTACACGATGGATTTCTACGCTCCCGATAACATCTACTACGCGAAGGCAAAGCTCGGGGTAAGGACAGGCGGCTCCTGGGACCTGACCGAATCGAGCGAGATAAGCTTAAATCCCGGCTGGAACACCCTCGTATGGGATATGAGCGGCGCCTCCAACCTTGCCGACGCGAGACAGCTTGGCATCGAAGTGTCTGGATGGCTGCCGGTCACCGGCGATGCGAAATGGAATATCGATAACGTTGCGACAAATCCCGTCCCTGAGCCGTCGAGCATGCTGCTTCTCGGCGCGGGCCTCGCGGGAATATTCGGAGCAAGGAAGAGATCCTCGAAGTGACTTTAAAATACCAAAAAGGGAGGAGGTGAAATGATTATGATGAAGCGTATCCTCATTATTGCAGCTGTGTTATTGCTCGGTAATCCGGCGTTCGGCGCGACCCTGTATGACTTCGAATCGGGCACCGACGGCTGGACATTCCAGGATTATACCGACAGCCAGGCAATTTCCGCTGTCGCGCAGTCCTCGGCCCAGGCAAAATCCGGTTCTTACTCGTTGATGGGAACAGCGCATCTCGTACCGGGCGACGCCAATTACAGCAAGGGCGAAGTACTGGTCAACAGGGGCGCGGCGAACACGTTGAACCTTAACGGGCTCCAGACGTCGGTATCCGTATTCGGACCTACGGGAGCGGCGGGAACCAACCCTTCGTCCCCCAACGGATGGCAGGTGTTCTTCAAAGACGCGAACTGGTTGTCATGGTACGGCCCGTGGACGAACATGACGGTCAACACATGGCAGACATTGTCAGTGACGCCCGGCGTGACGACCCCGGCATTCGTCGATTCCGGCTTCGACCCGACCCAGATAATGGTCATGGGAGTGAAGCTCGGCACCGGCGGGGCCTCTACCGGCACCTATGACGGCGCGGTATACGTGGACCAGGTTAGCGTGGTCCCGGAGCCCGCAAGCATGCTTCTTCTCGGCAGCGGTTTGGTAGGCATCCTTGGTTTCGCGAGAAGGAAGAAGGCTTAACAGGCAGTACAAACAAGGCGAGTATAAAAATGGCAAAGGGGGTATTAAAGCTATGAGGAAAGTCGAAAAAGGCTTGCTCCCTCACCCGAAAATAGCTTTAATCACCCCCTTTGGCATTCCTCCACAGCGCCAGGGCGTGGCGCTTATAATGACGGTCGGCATCCTCGCGCTCATAACGCTCCTCGGCACGTCCTTCGCGATAAATATGTCCGCAGATTATAAAGGCGCCAGGAACTCCATCCAGGCCGTAAAGGCAAGGTACCTGGCGGAAGCCGGTATAAACAGGGCGGTCGCGGAGCTGCTCTACGGGGCGGAAGGTTTTACGAGCGACGCAATCGATTCCTCGACGGAAGCATGGTCCGGGGCAAACCCGTATTCGGCGAATATAGGAAGCGACAACAGCGGGTATACCGTGACCGCAATATCCGATTGCGCGGGGCGCATCTTCATAAACGACATGAACCCGAACCTCAGGAACATGCTCGGCAGCCTTGCCGCGGCATGCGGGCTCGCGGCAGCCGACGGGCAGGCAATATTCGACAACCGCCCGATAGGGGGGTATTCATCCGTCGAGGAGATAAAGACGGTCCCCGGCTTTACCCAGGTAAAATACGATGCGATATCCGATTCCATTACTATCCACGCATATGTCGATCCTGATGTGTCGGCCGCAGCGCACCCGTATTCCGCGTCCCCGAGGGCGCCGGTCAACGTCAATACGGCCGGCAGGGAAGTCCTTATAGCGGTGCTCGGAGGAGTAAGCAACGGCGCAAACACCATCACATCCGCGGAAGCGGCATCGCTCGCGGACCACCTGATAAACGGCAGGCCTTATTCCACATACGACCAATTATTGGCGCGGCTGCTGACCGCTGAGACACTCGGTTATATATCGGACGGGGACGCGGCCGTCGCGATGGCCAACGCGAACCCGAACACGGACATGATGTCCCTTAACCCGAATTATTCCTGGCGGTATAAACACGTATCAAAGGGGAATCCGAATGATGTCTCGGGATACGATGCCAACGGCCTCCCGTATGCCGTCGACAAGACATCGCTTTCAGCATATACGACGGAGTTTTCGTTCAACTCCGGCGGTTATTACGAGATAGAATCGGCCGGCATTGCCAGGAACGCCGCAGGAATGCAGAATGCGGTAAAGAGGGTCAAGGCCTGCGTCAAGACCTTTGATATATGGCGTCAGACAACCCAGGCGCAGTTCGCGCTCGGGATCCCGGCCAACACAGAGCTTTATCCTGAGCCGCCGGCGGTCGCCGCCGCGGCTTATGACGGCCAGGTGATGATATCGAGGATGCGCTCAACCACGCCTGCGGCTGGCGTCCCGCATTTCCTGCACAAGATGGACGGCCTGGACGCGGACAGCGCAGGCGGGAGCGCGGCAAGGACCAGTTTCGCATGGGTCCCCCTTAACCCGAACCTCGCAAGCGTGATAGACGCCGCCGATCCCGGCAACGTATTCCCCGACGGGCTCTTCTTCCCGAGGGACGACGCGACTACGAACTACTGGTTCAGGCCGGAGGGCAACATCGATTCCGCGGACGGCACGCTCGAGATATGGTTCAAGCCGAACTGGCAGTACCACTACGCGACCTTCAACAACGCGTGGCATTCCGCGAAGGTCTTCGAGGCGCAGGATAGGGGCACCGGGGGCGGCGGGTCGAACTGGGGCAACGCCTCTATGGATATCTATATTGCCGCCGACGACGACACGATCCGCTGGAGGATAAACAACAAGAACGGCACGCAGTACACGATGCAGGCGGCGATGCCGAACACCTGGAAGCCGGGTACATGGCACCACATAGCGATAACGTGGGATTACGAGGATTTCCTGAACGACCCCGCGCGCGCCCAGACGTTCTATATCGACGGCGCGAGCGTCATGTCATGGAACATAAAGGACGCGCCGAAACAGTTCCTCGGGGATAACGGCCTCGAGTTCGGCTGCGATACGCCGTACCAGGAGCCGCCGAACGCGACTTACGGGGAGGTAAGGATATTCGCGTCAAGCGGCGCGACATCTCCCGGCATGGATTACGCGGCCGGGGTATATTACGATGTAGGCGACGCGGAGTTCCTGTCTTCCGCGAATACGCTCGGCACAGTCAGGTTAGGGACTCTGTCATGGACCGAGCATACGGCGGATGCCGCGGGAAACCCGGTCGTCCCGGGCGCCGACCTGACGTTCGACATATTCGACGGCGCGGCATGGCTCGGCAACAGCGCGGGCAGGTCGAACCCGGCGGGCAACCCGCTCGACGCGGTGACCGGAGGCGCGGGCGCGGTCCGATACAGGGCGTATTTCATCGAGACAGGCAGCGGCCTCTTCGATACCCCTGTCCTCGACGACGTGACGATAACGTATTTCAGCAGGGCCGAGATGCTTTATTGGAGGGAGTTGTAGATGAAACGCGCTCTCATATTATACATGGCGGTATTTTTCGCCTGTGCCTGCTTTCCGGCAGCGGCGGATGTGATAACTATCGGCACCGCGCGCGATACCGAGCTGAAGGCGGAGGGCTACGGCAGGGCCGCCTCGTCGAAATACGAGCTAAACGTAACCGCCCAGGCGAAACGGCTCGCGAACGGCGACGCGGTGCTGGTCAAATACAAGACGAACCTGCCCCGGATGACGGTGCTGTATATGTCGGTCCGCTCGCTAGACCAGGTGCTAGTCACGCGCAAACAGACGGTCGAAGGCCCCGAGTTCGCGATAAGGTTCGGGCCGTTCGACAACAAGAAATTCACGCCGGGCATTTACGTGGTCGAGGTATCGTGCATCCCCGAAAGGCAGGAGAGCGGCGCGGTCAAGAAGGAGCTCTCCGGCACGGACAAGCTTGTCGCTACGGCAGAACTCAGGATCGGGAACCAGGAGGATTTCGAGGTCACGACCGGCAAACGCAAGGCCGCGCTGGTAGCGGAGCTCAAAGAACTCGACTCGCTCTACTTCGCGATGAACGATGAATACGCTTTGCAGAAAAAGGAATTCAATAAGGCGAGATGGGACGCGTTCTCGGAGGATCTCCTCCTGCGCGTGAAGAAGATAGGGGATCTCGACGCGGACTACCGTTCGAAGATGCTCGTCATGGATTACGCGGCCCAGGAGAACATCAAGATGATGATAGTCGATACGCTCGGCAAGCTCCGGATACGCTATACGGAACAGCTCTGCAAGGACAACGGCGTGGAATTCAGCGCTCCGCCGTCGCCCGACAACAGGCCGGCGGATATGCTTAACAAGGTGATGCAGGAACTTCTCGTCAATTCGCTTGACTTTTACTCGACAGGAAATTAATATGAAACCATGCGCGGCCACAAGACCGTAAAAATAACAGGGTGCCTTCTTTTGCCTTTGGCGGCCCTCCTCATGATCTGCCTCCCGGGCTGCGCGAAAAAGACCGGTGAAAAAGAGATACTGATGTGGCTCGTCGGCTCGGAGAAGCAGGCCCAGAAGATAACCGAGCTCGGGCTTGATTTCTACAGGGAGACCGGCGTCAAAGTCAGCTGCGAGGCGATCTCGTGGGGCGAAGCGCACTCTAAATACCTGACCTCCGTCGTCGGTGAGGTGACCCCGGACATCGGCACGATGGGCCTGACGTGGGGGACCGAGTTCGGCAGCCTGGGCGCGATGGTCGACCTGCGCAAAGAATACCCGGAAGATCTTGAGCGGATATCGAAGAACATATTCCCGGGGCTGGCCGAATCTATCCGCTTCAACGACAGCGTCTTCGCGGTCCCGTTCGACATGAGCGAATACATAATGTTCTACAGGTCCGACCTGATAAAATCGCCGCCGCGGACGTGGAAAGAGCTGACATCGCTGCTATCGGAACTTAACGCTTCCGGGAAGTCGATGATAATCGATTGGGGCGGGCTCGGATGGATAGGTTATTGCCCTTACCTCTGGCAGAACGGCGGGGATTTCTATAATAAGGACAGGACCTCTGCGACGCTCGATACCGAAGAAGCCGCGGCCGCGATGAGATTCTTCACCGACCTTTACAAGAAATACCAGGTGCCCCTCGAGAACAAGCCGGTCGAACAGAGCTTCAGGGTAGGCGACCACCCAATATTCATATCCGGGAACTGGAAGATGAAGAGCCTCACGGATGTCGCGCCGGAACTCGACGGGAAATGGGCCATAGCGCCGCTTCCCGCCGGGCCGACCGGAAAGCGCACGGGCTTCATCGGCGGAAGGGTCATGGGGATATTCTCGATGTCGAAGCTGAAGGACGAGTCGTGGGAGTTCATCAAATACCTCTCAAGGGCGGATATACAGGTGAAGCTTTACGAAGCTACGCTCGAATCGCACGACACGTACCTGCCCCCGAACATGAAGACGTGGGATACCATGCCAATGGACGCGTCCTTCAAGGGCCCGCTGAAAGATCAGGCGATGGATTCCAAGGGCCCGCCGTCGGTGCTCGGATGGGATGACAGCACGAGGTTCATAGATACCGCGATACAGCTTATAGTGCTCAAGGGCAGGGACGTGAAGGCGGCCCTTGCCGAAGCGGACAGGGAACTCGACAGCAGGAGGAAGCATTGAACCGCGTCCTTAAGGAGATCAACAAGCAGAAGCCGGCGTATTTGTTCATAGCGCCGTCGTTTTTGCTCTTCACGGTCTTCCTTATCATACCGGTCTTCGCGTCGCTCTACTGGAGCTTTACGGAGTACAATATACTTCAGCCGCCGAAGTTCGTCGGGTTCCAGAACTACGCGAATATACTCTTCCATGACCCGCGGTTCTGGAAGGCGATGACAAATACGGCCATATTCGTCGTCGGCACGGTGCCGACGAGCATTGCAATATCCCTGCTTCTCGCGATGGCGATAGACCAGAATATAAGGTTCAAGAACTGGTTCAAGACGTTCTTCTTTATACCGAGCATCACATCCATAATAGCGGTGTCCGTCATCTGGAAATGGCTTTACGCGAGCGGAAAATACGGGCTCTTCAACCACTTCCTGTCATCAGTAGGCATCCCGCCGGTCAACTGGCTCGGCGTCGACTGGACGCTGCCGTCCATAATACTGATGAGCGTTTGGGGCGGGCTCGGGTATAACATGATTCTCTTCATCGCGGGCCTGCAGGGCATCCCGCAGGTCTTCTACGAGGCCGCGGAGGTCGACGGCGCGAGCGATTGGGACAAGTTCAGGAACGTGACACTGCCGCTCCTGAGGCCGACGATGCTCTTCGTCACGATAATGTCGGTAATAAGCGCGTTCCAGGTCTTCGAGCAGGTCTATATAATGACATATAACTCGGAAGGCGCGGTGGGAGGGACCCTCGACTGCGCGCTCACGATAGTCGCTTACCTTTACGAGACCGGGTTCCAGAGGTTCGCGATGGGGTACGCGTCGGCGCTGGCATACCTTATCTTTTTCGTGCTCTTCATAGTCACTATAATCAACATGAAGATAGTCGAAAAGAAGATAGAGTACTGATATGGACATTAAAGAGATAAAGAGGTTCAACGGGGAAGAGGCGAGGCCTTCAAGCAAGGCGAGGCAGCAACGGCTGCTTAAGACATTCGTATACATATTCCTCGCAATAGGGTCTTTCATAATGGTGGTCCCGTTCGTCTGGATGGTCGTGACCTCGTTCAAGCCGCTCGACGAGATAAACACATACCCGCCGAGCTTCTTCATCAGGAAACCGACGTTCGCGGCCTACATCGAGCTGTTCAGCATAATACCGATGGGCAGGTATTTCATGAACAGCCTCATAGTGACGTCCTCGATAACGCTCGCGAACATATTCTTCTGCTCGCTGGCCGGATACGCTTTCGCGAAACACCGTTTCTTCGGCCGCGACAAGCTCTTCCTGCTGCTGGTCGGCTCGATGATGATACCGTGGCAGGTCAACCTGATACCCAGTTTCGTAATAATCAAGAAGTTCGGCTGGCTCAACTCGTTCTACGGCCTGATAATACCGGCGATGTCGGGCGCTTTCGGCATATTCCTCATGAGGCAGTTCATAATGAACATCCCGGACGACCTTATCGACGCCGCGAAGATAGACGGATGCAGCGAATTCACGATATACAGGAGGGTCATACTGCCGCTGATACAGCCGGCGCTCGCCTCCCTGGCGATATTCACGTTCATGGGCCAGTGGAACAACTTCGTATGGCCGCTCGTGGTCATATATTCGTCGAAGATGAGGACAATACCGCTCGCGCTCTCCGTCCTGAACGGGCAATTCGGCACAAATTTCGCGATGGTAATGGCGGGGGCGGTCATAGCGACGCTTCCGGTCCTCATAGTGTTCATAGCGTTCCAGAAGTACTTCATAAAAGGCATAGCCCTGACAGGCCTGAAGGCCTAGCGCGCCCCTATGGGACGCGCTAACTGTTACCGATAACATTGACAAATCCCGGTTCATCGTGTAAACTTTATCGAAGGGTCAAAAAGCCATGAAACGTTTCGAAAAATCCAGCATAACGATAAAAGACATAGCCAAAAAGGCGGGCGTCGCGCACTCTACGGTCTCTCTTGTTATGAACGACCGCGAACACGTGTCGCCGAAGCTGCGCGAGAAGATCTTAAAGATCGCGAACGAGATGGGCTATATGCCCAACATGGTCGCGCGCAGCCTCATCAGCAAGAAATCCTCCACGGTCGGCGTCGTATTCCCCGAGAACCCGCACTTCTTCACGATAACGTACTTCCTTATGATAATAGAGGGCATCCAGAACGCCTGCAAGAAGTACAACCGAGCGCTTATGTTCTTCTCGCTCGACCAGACGAAAGGCGAGTCGTATTACCAGATATCCCGCAAATGGCTGATAGACCTGATGATAATAATGAACGTCGACTACACGAGGGACATCTCAAAAGATATCCAGGACCTGCGCGATAACGGCATATACTTCTCGTTCCTGACGAAATACCTCGGCAAGGAGAAGGTCAATTCGGTCTGCGTCGATAACTACGAAGGCGTGCGGCTCGCTCTCGAATATTTGGCCTCGCAAGGCCACAAACGGATCGGTTTCATCGCCGGCAACCCGAACTCGGCGGACGGCCCGGAGAGGTTCCAGGCATATAAGTCGCTCTCGAAGAAATTCGGGTTCGACCAGGACGAAGATCTCATAGCGCAGGGCGATTTCACTTTCGAAAGCGGCGAGCGCGAGATGCCGAAACTCCTCGGCCTCAAGAAACGCCCGACGGCGGTCTTCGCCGCGAGCGATTACATGGCGATAGGCGCGATGCGCGTGATAAAGGAGCAGGGCCTCTCGATACCTAAAGATATCGCCGTCATGGGGTTCGACAATACGCTCGAAGCCGCGTACGTAGAGCCGGCCCTTACGACGGTAAGGCAGCCGCTGCAGGAGATGGGGGAGAAGGCCGTCGACCTCGCGATACGCTCTATGAACGACGAGAATTTTGAACCACAGACGCTTGCCATCAAACCGGAACTCATAAAGAGACAATCATGCTAAAGATCCGCTTTAACCCATTGGTGTATTATGCCCTTTTCATTTTAGCGGTCTTCGCCGCGCCGGTATTCGCGGAAGACGCGGCCGCCGCCGCAAACATGACGCAGGGCCCGACTTTCGAGGTAAAACAGGTCGACGGCGTCAACGTCCCGTTCCAGAACGGCATACCTTTCCCGTCGTGGGAGAGGCAGGAGCGCGCATACGTGGACCTCAACGGCAACTGGAAGACGCAAAGGCAGAAAGCCGACCATAAGCTCACGCTGTATAAGAGGACGCTGGATAATATCACGCTTGTCGAGCAGGAAGGCGGCGGAAGGCACGGCGCCGGATACGATGATTCCGCGTGGAAAGAGAAAGCCATACCCGGCGTCGAGAACCCGGCTCCGGACAGGTATATGGACGGCGCATGGTACAGGCGGCATTTCAGCGTTCCGGCGGACGCGGCCGGAAAATACGTCAAACTTATGTTCGAGGCCGCGAACTATTTTACGGATGTCTGGGTCAACGACAAATGGGTCGGCTGCCATGAAGGCGGATATACGCCGTTCGCGTTCGATGTGAGCCCTTACCTCAATTACGGAAAGGATAACGTCATAGCCGTGCGGGTCGACAACATACCGTGGATCCCCAACGGCGACTCCTCGAAGGAGGCGCAGGCGACAAACGACCATAACATAATCCCGTATGCTACCGGCGACTGGTGGAACTACGGCGGCATAACGAGGAACGTATATCTCGAGATATCGCCGGCCGTATCGGTCGTGCGCGCGGATGTCCGCTCGAAACCCTCGGGCGAGAAGGACTCCGAGCTGGCAGTCGAAGCGGTCGTTTATAACCGCAGCGGCGAGGAAGTCACGGCGACGGCGGGGGTCAGGGTCCTGTCGACCGGCATAAAAGATAAGAATATCGGCGAACTTTCGGTCAAGAAGGTCGCCACGAGCAAGACGATGCCCGTCCAGGGCGAGGCCTCGAAAGAGATAACGCTGAAGCCCGGCGAAGTGCGCGCGATAAGCTTCTCGCTGAAGTCGGGCGCGCTGAAGCACTGGTCGCCGGAGTCGCCGAACCTCTATGTCCTGCAGGTCACCCTCGGGGATAAGAAGAAGAAATTCGACGAACTTTATACGCAGTTCGGCGTCAGGGAGGTCCGCGTCGACAAGGACAGCCCGAAGGTCCTGCTAAACGGCAAAGAGGTATTCTTGCGCGGCATAGCCAGGCACGAGGCATTCTACGGGGAGCCCGGCCCGGGAGAGTTCGGGGCCCCGAGGATCATCGAGGATTTCAAACTGATCAAGGAAGCGAACGCGAATTTCGTCAGGACCGCGCATTACCCGAACGAACAGCAGACGTATTCCATAGCGGACAGGATGGGATTGCTCGTGTGGGAGGAGATCCCGGTATTCTGGTTCGGCGGGCCCGAGTTCGTGATCCAGAAAAATGTGCGCGGCATCGCGAGGCAGATGTGGCTCGAGATGATATACCGCGATTACAACAGGCCGTCTATAGTCATCTGGAGCACCTGCAACGAGTGCAGCTGGCAGAAGGAGAGGGCTGAATTCATAAAAGATCTGAAGGATAACGCGCAAAAAGCCGACGGCACCCGCCTCGTCGCGCAGTCGGCTTCAGGAAGCGACCCGACGGACCCGACCCAGAAGGAATGCGACATCATCGGGTTCACTACCTATTACGGAATATTCTACGGAAGCTCCTATTATTCCGACACGAAGGAAGCGCTCGAGAAGACGCGCAAGGCCTTTCCGGGTAAACCGGTGATCTCCACCGAATACGGCATCTGGTCCGCTTACGGCGACGTTCCGCAGGAGAAGGTCCAGATAGAGGTCGCGAAGGATACGTTCGCGGCGTTCGCGGAGCTCCCGTATGTCACCGGCGCTGCGTGGTGGACGATCGCGGATTGGCATACGATGATAAACGAGCCGCAGCATATGGGCCTGCTGACGATAGACAGGAAGTTCCAGAAGCCCGTATATTTCCAGGTACAGCGCCAGTACGCGATGCTCCTCGGCGACCTTTCCGTCGGCATGAAAGAGCCGAAAGACGAGGAGACCGTAAAAGGAAAACTGAATATATCCGCCGAGATAACCGGCAAGGAGAAGCCTGAATTCGTCGACCTCATTGTGGAAGGGAAACAGCTCGGGCGCCTCTCTCAGAAGAAGGGCGTATACCAGATGGAGTTCGATACCGCCAAGATAGAGGACGGCATGAGGACCCTGATCGTGCGCGCGAAGAGCAAGAAAGGATATTTCGTATCCGATTTCGTAAGGGTCAATGTCGATAATACCGATGAACCGCCTCTCCTCGGCATAGCGCTGAAGGACGGCGACCTCGTCATGGGCAAGGTGCTGCTGAGCGTGTCCGCGTCGGACGACAGGGCCGATCCGGTAGTGACGTATTCCGTGGACGGCGCGGAGCCGGAAAAAATGGCGAGCAGGGTAGAGGGTTCCTACCAGGCCGAATGGGATGTCTCGGCGTTGGCCGACGGGTCGGAACACGAGATAAGGTTCCGCGCGGCCGATTCGGGCGGGCAGGCAGCGGAACGCAGCGTCAAGGTAAAGATAGACGGCAAGCCGGGCAAATACGTCGACCTGCCGTACGACCACGACTGGATATCGGAGAACGGCAGGTATACTGACGGGACCGGATGGGATTACGCCGCCGAGGACCTGCCTGCATCCAATTCGGAGTTCATATATAACGGAAAGGACAGGGTCAAATTCAGGTTCGGGGACAAATCCGACGGGGCGAAGAATACGGTAGAGTGCGGCAAGCAAAAAATAACTTTTGCGCCCGGCTATTACGGCAAGGTCCATATACTCGCTGCGATGCATGACGGAGGCGCGAAGGTCCCGTTCCTGCTGAACTATACGGACGGGACGCAAGGGAAGGCCCTCGCGGGGTTCTCCGACTGGTGGGGCGCCAACGCGGTCTTCGGGGAAGACATAGCGATAAAGACATCACACCACCACGAGGCGAGCGGCGAGCGCAAGCCCGGTTCGGGGATATATATGCAGACGATAGAGCCGGACAGCAGGAAGGTCCTCTCGTCGATAACGCTGCCGTCCGAGCCGAAACTGCATATCTTCGCGATGACGCTCGAAGGGGAGGTGTCGAACGATGCGATACCGGAGCCGTCGATAACAGCGCCGCAGGCCAACTCCTCAGTGGGCGATACCGTGAAGGTCGAGGTCGAGGATAAAGAGGATGATATCGCGAAGGTGGAATATTCGGTCGACTCCGGGGCCTGGGTGCAAATGAAAGCCGTCGGCGGGGGCAGGTATACCGCCGAATGGGATACGTCAAAGGCCGAGGGGATAAACCACACGATAACGGTGAAGGCTACGGACAAGATAGGCCAGATAAATACGAAGTCCGTCGAGGTCAGGGTCGTGAACAAGGTCACGATAATATTCCCGTTCGAGGGCGCGAGCATCTACAGGACCGCGACACTGATGGTCGAGCCGAGGGCGAACCGGGAGATAGAGAAGATAGAGTATTCCGTGGATAACGCGGAGTTCACGCAGTTGTCGCCGTCGGGGATGGGCCTCTATACGGCCGAATGGGACACGGAGGGCTATAAGGCGGGTTCCGGCCATGTGCTCATAGTCAGGGAGTACGAAAAAGGCGGCGGCGTCACGATAGATACGGTCAAAGTCACCGCGGACTCGATAAAGGTCATGATAGCCGAACCGCTGAAAGGCCATTCGATCAAGGTCGACAAGAGCATCCGCGACTGGAAAGGCGAGGCCCCGTCGCAGGACAATACGGCCACTGTCAATAACGGGGAGTTTATCTGGAAGGACGAGAAGGGCGACGACACCGGCAACGGCCATTATACGTACCCGACGAACAAGGCCGTCAGCAGGGGCTCCGATCTCAGGGAGTTCCGGATCACATGGGATAATGAGAACCTCTATATGCTTATAAAATGCGACAGGCCCGGTGATTTTTGGGCTCCTTACAGGATAATAGGGATAGATACCGACGGCGCGAGGGGCGGTAAGGGCGGCTCGCAAGTACTCGCGATCGGCGATATGGATGATGTCAGCCCGGACAGGGGCTGCTACGGCGAGATAAAGGTCGCGCCGGAGCTCGCGTGCGAATTTACGGTTGGAATATTCAATTCATACAAAGGCAGGATATGGGGGTCGGACGGCAAGCTCATAGCGTCCAAGGAAGCCAAGCCGGATGATACTCCGGGATTCATGGTCGATGATTACGGCTGGAGTTCGGTCGAGGTAGCGATACCGTGGAAGATACTCGGCGGAGCGCCCCCGTACGGCCAGACATGGAGGTTCGTCGTCGGCATCGGCCAGCAGGATAACGATGTATTCAGGGAGATAGAAAAGGATGCTTCCGAGTGGCGCGGAGGCGGCGGCGAGTCGAGCGATATGTTCGGGCCCGACCCGGACGTATTCGATCTCGCAAGCCCTGACAGGAAGACCCAGGAATATGAACTTCGCAGCTATGATGCACAGGGCGAGCCGGGTAACCCGGACGGCTTTGCTGTTATAAAGAGATCATACCTTGTTGTGACCTTCAGCGAGGAGAAGCCGGCCAAGTAGGGAAAGGTCAGGAAGATGGTAGTGCTAGCGGTCGTGCTGTTGTTGTTGTGCCCGTCCCTGGGTTGCGCGGAAGCCATAGGAAGTACCCCGTTCACGGGGCATAAGATAGAAGCTGACAAATCGTTCTCTGACTGGAAGGGTGTCGCGCCTGAGGCCGAGAATACCGCGGCCATCAGCGAAGGCGAGTATATATGGAAGGACGCCGTCGGCGACGATACCGGCAACGGGAAGTATACCTATCCTCTCGATAAAGCCCTGAAGAAGGGCGCGGACCTGAAGGAGTTCAGGGTCACGTTCGATGACGATAACCTTTACTTTCTCGTAAAGACGAACCGTCCCGGCGACTGGTGGACGCCCTACAGGGTGATAGGCATTGACACCGACGGGGCTTCCGGAGGCACGGGCGGAATGCAGGTGTTGGCCGAGGGCGACCTGGATACGTTATCGTCGGATTCGGGGACATACGCGGAGCTGAAGGTCGCGCCGGAACTCGCGTGCGAATACGTCGTGGCGCTCTCATCTACGTACAAGGGCCGTATATGGGATGTGAACGCGAAGCTTGTCGCGTTCAGGGACGACCAGCCGGAGGATACGCCCGGGTTCAAGATCGCGGACATAAACTGGAACACGATCGAGGTCGCGATACCGTGGGCGCTGATAGGGGGCAAGCCGCAGGGCAAGGCATACAGGTTTATAATCGCGGTGGGGCAGCAGGACGGCGACACTGCCAGGGAAATTCACGAAGTCGCCAGCGAATGGCACGGAGGAGGTGGTGAGACGAGCGACGCCGGCGGTGTAGATCCCGACGTATACGACCTGGCTGGCGCTGAGCGCGCAGTCCAGGAGAAGGAGCTGGGAAGTTTCAGGATGAGCGCTCCGCCCGGGGACACTGAGGGCTTCGCTACGATAGACAAGTCATATCTGACGGTCTATTTTGGCCCGAAACAGTGAACCGATAATAAAACAGGAGGTGGTCAGAATGAGAAGGGTATTGGTAGTTTTGGTTGCGGCGCTGGCGTTCTGCCCGGTCTGGACAGCAGCCAATGCCGAAGACGTCGCCGTGAACGGCCATAAGATAGCGGTCGATAAGGCGATACGCGACTGGAAGGGCGTCGCTCCCGAAGCGGATAACACCGCCGCGGTAAGCGAAGGCGAGTACATATGGAAGGACGCCTCAGGCGATGACGCGGGGAACGGCAAGTATGCATACCCGCAGAACAAGGCCCTGAAGAAGGGCGGAGACCTGAAGGAGTTCAGGGTCACGTTCGATAACGAGAACCTGTACTTCCTTATCAAGACCGACAGGCCCGGCGACTGGTGGGTGCCTTACAGGATAATAGGCATAGATACCGACGGCGCTTCAGGCGGCAAGAACGGCAGCCAGGTGCTCGCGCAGGGCGACATGGACGAATATGCCTTTGATTCCGGCTGCTTCGCCGAGTTGAAAGTATCTCCGGAACTCGCGTGCGAATACGTAGTCGCGGTATCCTCGACGTATAAGGGCCGCATATGGGACGCGAAAGGCAAGATGATAGCGCGCAAGGAAGCCCAGCCCGATGATACGGCCGGCTTCAAGATAGAGGATTACAACTGGAACGCGGTCGAAGTCGCGATACCGTGGTCGCTGGTAGGCGGCAAGCCCGCCGAAGGCACGTCCTGGAGGTTCGTGGTCGCGATAGGCCAGCAGGATAACGACCTCGCTCGCGAAGTCGAAGAGGAAGTAAGCGAATACCGCGCAGGCGGCGGAGAATCGAGCGAAGATAACGGCGTCGATCCGGACGTGTTCGACCTCGCGGGCGCGGATAAGGCGACCCAGGAGAAGGAGCTCGGCAGCTACAAGGCCGACGGAGAGCCGGGAGACGCGGGCAGTTTCGCGACGATAGACAAATCGTTCCTTACGGTCAAGTTCGGCAAGTAAGGGCGGCGTAAAGATTGCCGGGAGTGCGGAAGGATTGATCAGGGAATCCTTCCGCACGAACGTGCGAGAAAGGACGGGAGGATGACAAAAAAGACGGCAGTATACGTCATTTTCGTCGTAGCTCTTTCATTCTGCGATTTCCTATCCGCCGATATGGGCAGCGGTTCGTTGACGGGCCATCCGATAAGGGTGGATGGGTCGGTTGCCGATTGGACAGGTACCCCGCCATCCAAGCCAAACTCTTCCGTCATAAGCAAGGGCGAATTCATCTGGAAGGACATTCAGGGAGACGATACGGGGAACGGGAAATACACATACCCGAAGACCCCCGCATTCACGAAATCCGCGGATCTCGAAGAATTCCGCATCACGTGGGACAGCAAGAATATTTATTTCCTGATAAGGTCATCGAAGCCGGGCGACTGGTGGTCCCCCGTGCGCGTGATAGCGATAGATACCGACGGCATGGGCGGAGGCAGGAGGGGCATGCAGGTCATCCAGCAAGGCGATATAAATACGATGGATGCCGATACCGGCACTTTCGGCGAACTCAGGGTATCGAAGTCGCTCTCGGCCGATTATGTCATATGCATAGCCGGCACGTATAAGGGACGCATCTGGGACGCGCAGGGAAGGCTCATAGCTAAGGCGATAGGGGAGAAGACCGATACGAAAGGATTCAAAATAAAGGATTCAAACGCGGTCGCGCTCGAGGTGCAGGTCCCGCTGAAGATAATAGGTAACCCCGCAGGTAAGACCTGGAGGTTCGTGGTTGCCATGGGGACGGAAGACAAGGAGCACCTGCGCGAGATATACAAGGAAGCGGATGACTGGCACGGCGGCGGCGGCGAAGCGACGACCTCCGACGACGGGGTAGACCCGGACTATTTCGACCTGGCAAGCCCGGACCAGAACACGCAGGAGATAGAGCTCTCAAGTTATAAGCCGAATGCGCCGGCCGGGGATACGTCGGCGTTCGCGGAGATAAAGAAATCATTCCTGCAGGTGAAGTTTTCCCCCTACATGCAGGTTGCGAAGTAAATAATCGCTCTTGACAAATCCGCCGCCGATGGTATTATATGTTATCGGTAACATAATATGAAGAAAGTCACGTTCAAAGAGATATCCAAGATCGTAGGCGTATCGCCGATGCACGTATCGCGCGCGTTGGCGGGCCATCCGTATGTCAAGGAAGAGCTCAGGCGCAGGATATTCAAGGTCGCCAAGCAGCTCAACTACAGCGTGAACCCGTTCGGGCGGGGCCTCTCCAAGAATATCCAGATGAAGGCAAGGATGATATGCCTCCTCACTAAATACGATAATTTCTTCCAGACGGAATATTTCATAAACCTGACCGACGCGATTAGCAACAGCGCGAGGTCGAAAGGCTACGACATAATAATCGTGAGTTTGGGCGACGACGAGGCGGGTAACATCAAGAGGCTCAAGAACCTTATAAATTACTATGAGGCGGGGATAATCGAGGGTTTCGTATTCATCGCGCCGGCGATGGGCGCGAAGGAAGGCCTCTTCCTGCACGGGGAGAAGGCCAACCTCGTATGCGTAGGCGGCAAGCTCGAGGCCGATACGAAATACATCGACGTGGATAATTTCGAGGCGGGATACGAAGCCGCCGCGTACCTTGCGGACCTCGGTCACAGGCGCATCGCGTTTGTAGGCGGGTTTGAGGACAGGTATGACACGCAGGACAGGAGGCAGGGTTTCATGAACTGCCTGCGTATGAAGGGCATTGAGCCGGATCCAGGGCTCATGCTGGACGGGCGTTACGATAAGGCCGGCGGGAAGAAAGCGACCGCGGAACTCTTCTCGAAGGGCCGCAGCGCGGACGCCGTCTTCTATACGAACGACCTTATGGCTTTCGGAGGAATGGAATATTTCAAGGAGAACGGGATAGCGGTCCCGCAGGATGTGTCGATAGTAGGCTTCGATGACCTTATGGCCTCGGCAAGCGCGGAACCGCCCCTGACGACTTCAAGGCAGCCTTACGAGGAGATGGGCAAGGCGGCCGTCGAGTCGCTCCTGCAGAAAGGCACGGTATCGAGGAAGATCCCTGCAAAGATGATAATAAGGAAGAGCTGCGCGAAACAATAGGAGAGCAAAAGAGTAAAATGGGGAAAGCACCGGCATACAAACTCGGGCAGGACAACGAATTCATAATCGAAAATTATAACCACTCGAAACCGTTCTCGAGTTTCCTGCCGGGCATTGCGGGCCTCGACGGCATCCCGATGTGGACGTTCTATGTTAACAGGAACCAGGCGGTCTGCAGTTTCGGCATCGAGGGCAAGGACCGCTCGATGATGGAGTACTTTCCCGCGAATTTCGCTTACCAGCTCGTCGGCTCGCAGGGATTCAGGACATTCATAAAGATCGCCTCCAAGGGCGGATTTGTGTTATATGAGCCGTTCCGCACCTACGAGAATGAAGAGCCGTATGTACCGGCCCAGACGATGGTTATCAACCCGTACTCCGTCACGCTGAAGGAAGAGCATAAGAGATACGGCCTCAGCGTCGAGGTCAGGTACTGCAACGTGGTAGGCAAGCCGTTCCCGGGGCTAATTAGGCGCCTCGAGGTCAGGAATATCTCCGGGAAGGCGCTGAAGTACGAGCTTATAGACGGCATGCCCCAGGTCATACCCTTCGGCATGGACGACTACAGCCTGAAGAGGATGAAATACCTCGTGAAGTCGTTCAGCTTCGTAGAGAACCTTGACGGCAAAATACCCTATTTCCATATAAAGACGACGCATGAGGACGGCCCCGAGGTCGCGATGGTAAGGCGCGGCCACTATTACGCGTGCTTCAGGCCGGAAGGCAAAGGCATGGAGCTCATAAGGCCGATGGTGGATGCCTCGCAGATCTTCGGCATGCGGAAGGATTTCATCTTTCCGCAGGCCTTCAATGTCAGGAAGAAATTCTCGTACGACCGCAAGGGAGAGCTTACAAGCGGCGAATTCGCGTGCGCGATGTGCTACGATACCGGGACGCTGGGCAAAGGCAAGGCCCTTGAGCTGACGTCCGTCGCGGGCACGGTCGATTCGCTCTCCGACGTATCGAAGGTAAAAGCGGCGGTCACCGCCGATTTCATGGAGGTGCAGCTCGCGAAGAACAAGGCGCTCATCGAGTCGCTGATGGCAAGGTCCCTTGTGATAAGCGAGGACCGGCGCTTCGACAGGTATTCGTCGCAGAACTTCCTCGATAACGTGCTGCGCGGAGGCCTGCCCATACCAGTGACCGATGACCGCAGCAAGATATTTTACGTCTATTCGAGGAAGCACGGCGACCTCGAGAGGGACTATAACCAGTTCTACACCTCCCCGACGGAATACTCGCAGGGGGACTCGAATTACAGGGACGTGAACCAGAACAGGCGCAACGACCTCTTCTTCAATCCCGACGTAGGGATGGCGAACATCGTCAATTACATAGGGCTGATACAGCTCGACGGGTTCAACCCGCACGGCGTCGGCGGCATAACTTACAGGTACAAAGGAAGTCCGGAAGACCTCCGGCAACTCTTCGGCTCCCGCGCCGGTGACGCCGCGGAATTCTTCGGCAAACCGTTCGCGCCGGGAGATCTTTTCAAGTTCATGGAATGCAATTCGCTGAAGGCGGGAATGCCTAAGGAGAAACTGCTGTCGCGCGTGCTCGAGAAGTCGGAGACGATCCAGAACTCGCAGCATATAGAAGGATACTGGAGCGACCACACCTTCTATAACCTCGACCTGATAGAGAGCTTCCTCGCGATATATCCCGACAGGAGGAAGGAACTCTTCTTCGGGGCCAAGCTGTTCACGTTCCATGACAGCACCTATGTCGTGATGCCGCGCGACGAGAAATATGTCGTCTGGGACGGCAAGCCGGTGCAGCTCGGCAGCGTGAGGCCGGACGAGGAAAAGAAGAAGATGATCGCCGACAGGAGGTCCGACAAGACGCTCGTGCGCAAGACGGACGGCAAGGGCGACGTCTACAGGACCGACCTCATCACCAAATTGTTCATACTTGCGGTCAACAAGATAAACTCGATAGGCCCGGACGGATGCGGCATCGAGCTTGAGACCGATAAGCCGAACTGGTATGACGCGCTGAACGGGCTTCCGGGCATGTTCGGCTCCTCGTCGAACGAGACGTTCGAGCTGAAACGGCTCATATCCGTGATAACAGATAACCTGGGCGGCGCAACGCTCGAGATACCGGAAGAAGTGGCCGATGTCGTAAGGGATTCGAAGGATGTGCTCGGCGGTTTCGTGGAAGGCAGGCTCGATGACTTTGCCGCCTGGGACAGGCTCACGTCGCTCAAGGAAGAGTTCAGGAAGAGGACGAAGCTCGGTATCATAGGCCGCCTGATCCCGGTGCCGGCGGAAGAGATAAACGGGTACCTAAACCTCGCCGCGAAGCGCGTTCAGGCGGCGATAAACAAGAGCTTCGACGAGAAGTCAGGGCTCTTCTCGGGGTATTTCATGAATACGCCGGTCGAGTACGACCAGATAACATATACGGGGGCGGACGGCAGGGAGACGCAGAAGCTGAATTACAAGGGCCTGCCGTGCATAAAGGTCTCAAGGTTCGAGTCGAAACCTCTGCCGCTCTTCCTCGAGGCGCAGGTCCACGCGCTCAGGGCGGAGAAGGACCCCGCGGTTGCGGCAAAGCTTCACCGCAACCTGATGAAGAGCGCGCTCGTCGACAAGGAGCTCAAGATGTTCTTCGTGAACGCCTCGCTCGCGGGCATGCCGTATGAGATAGGCAGGACGAAGACGTTCAACCCCGGATGGCTCGAGAACCAGTCGATTTGGCTGCACATGGAATACAAGTATATGCTCGAGCTGTTGAAGGCCGGGCTCTACGATGATTTCTTCGCTAACATGAAGAACGTGCTCGTGCCGTTCCTGAAGCCGGAGGTCTACGGCAGGAGCGTATTCGAAAATTCGTCTTTCATAGCGAGCAGCGCGCATCCCGACAGGAAGGTGCACGGCCAGGGTTTTTACGCGCGCCTTTCGGGTTCCACGGCAGAGTTCGTCCACATGTGGCTCATAATGATGACCGGCGGCAGGCCGTTCGGGCTCGACAATGACGGGAAGCTCTCGTTCAGCCTCTGCCCGGCGCTCCCGAAGGATATGTTCCTGAAGAAAGACCGGAAGGCCTGTTATTACCTGCCGGACGGGACGCTCATAGAAGAGACCGTGAAGAAGGGGACCATCAAGTTCATGCTGCTCGGAAGCATTCCCGTGACATATCACAATCCTAAGATGAAAGATATATTTGGGGCCGTTGAGGGAAAGGCGCAGGTAAGGTACGAAGTGACGCCGGATGAAGGCAAGACAGGGACTTTTGCCGGAAAGGTCCCCGAGCCGTATTCGGCGATGATAAGGGACAGGAAAGTAAAGGAGATAAAAGTCTTCTTTAACTGATACGGAGGATGTCGTGGACAAGAAGGTGATATCGTTCGACGGGAAGAGCATGCTGATCGGCGGCAGGAGGGTCATGCTCTACGGCGGGGAGTTCCATTATTTCCGCGTTCCGCACGAACTCTGGGAAGACCGGCTGCAGAAGATGAAATCGGCGGGGCTCAACCTCGTCGTGACGTATATACCGTGGAATTTCCATGAGATGAGAGAAGGCGAGTTCCGCTGGGACGGCGACAGGGACCTCGATAAGTTCATCACGCTTACCCAGAAGTACGGGTTCTACCTGGTCATAAAACCGGGCCCCTATATATGCGCCGAATGGGATTTCGGCGGGTTCCCGGACTGGCTGCTCGGGAAGAAGATAAACCTGCGCGAGAAGGACCCCGAGTACCTGAAACTGATAGGCAGGTATTATAAGGAAATAGCGGGCATACTGAGGCCGCACCTGATAACGAAGGGCGGCAACATAGTGCTGTTCCAGATAGAGAACGAGTACGACCACCTGATAGCGTTCACGGGGATAAAGAGGTATAAGGAAGGCGCGCTCGAGTACCACCTGAAGCTCCTCGACATGGCGAAGAAGGAAGGAATAGACGTGCCTACGTTCACCGTAGAGGGCAGCTTCCTCAGGAAGAGCGAGATAATCGACGCGCGGACCTATTACCCGAACATCCCGTGGATATGGCTCTGGGAGTTCGACGATTTCGACAGGGTCATAAACGAGTCGGTCGCCCAGCAGCCCGGCAAGCCGCTCATGATAATGGAGCTCGAGACCGGATGGTTCGCGCAGTTCGGCAAGCCCCTCTACCAGATAGAGCCCGAGGTCACGCGCGCGATACTTCGCACGGTCATCGTCGAGGGCGCGTCGGTGATGAACCATTTCATGTTCGTCGGCGGCACGACGTTCCCGTACTGGAACTGCAAGGGCGATTACGGCGGGATAGGCACATGCACTACCTACGACTTCGGCCATTCGCCGGTGAGGGAATGGGGCGAGGTCTCGCCGACTAAATACCATATGGCGCGCAATACCGCGCAATTCCTCGATTCGTTCGAGGAAGAGCTCTTCGAGTCGGACAAGAAAGAAGGCGACGCGAGGTTCGCGAAGGGCGGCGAGGCCGTCGCGCTCGTCGACGGCAGGAAGGCCGGGCTCAGGCCCGACTTCTCGGGGACCTTCGAGAACGTGAAGGCCGTAGAGAGGTACGGCAGGAAGGGCGGCTTCCTGATGGTCCGCAACCTGACAGAGGACACGCACAAGACGCGCGTCGCCTATTATTCGCCAGTTGAAAAGAAGGAGATGGTCCTCCCGTCCGCGCAGGACCTGAAACTCGCCCCGAGGTCCTCGTTCCTCTTCCCGGTGGATATAACTGTCGGCGACGATGTGATGATACGCTACTCGACATGCGAGCTCCTGCTGAAGAAGAAGATAGGCGGCCGCGAGTTCGTGTTCCTTTCCGGCAGGCCCGAGATCGACGGCGAGACGCTCATTAGGTGCGGGAAGGCGAAGCCGGAGATAATAGAAGGCAAGTTCGGGATAAGCAAAGCCAGGGGCGGCTATCTCATCGAGAACGATAACGAAGGGACCCGCATCGTCAGGATAGGCGGCGTATTCCTCGTCTTCCTCGACGACAGGACCGCCGCCAAGGTGTGGGACAAGGACGGCGCGGTCGCAATAAGCGACTACTATTACATCGAGGACTTCCTCGCGGACGGCAGGTCGATCGACATAAACGCGCAGGTCAAGAACGGCTGCAACCAGCGCACGAGGATATTCTGCGGCTTCGTTCCCAAGTCGGTGGCGATAAACGGCGAGCCGGCAGCGTTCAAATGCGACAAGGCGACGGGATCGGTGTCGTTCGACTACGATTGCGCGGTCGAGGAACTGCCGAAGATAACATGGCTCGACGCGCCGCGGTTCATCTCCGACGTCGAGGAGAAGGAGGAGGGCTTTGACGATTCCTCCTGGAAGGCGATAAAGCTCACGGATTCGCTCGAACAGGCCGGGTTGCTTGAGCACGGTTTCGTATGGTACAGGCAGAAGTTCAAGCTTAAGGCCAGGCCTTCCGAATGCAGGATAAAGATTGAGGCCAACGGCATGGACAGGCTCTACGTCTATGTCAACGGCAGGTTCGTCTGGCGCGGAATCGAGTGCCGCGAGATCGAAATCTCCGCGTTCGTCAAAAAGGGGACTAACCAGCTCGCGGTCAGGTATGAGAACGCATACCATACGAAAGCCCACCCGCACGAGGGCGCGATAAAGAAATACAGCGGCATACTGAAACCCGTAAAGATATCCGGGAGGATATCCGGCAAGGACTTCAGCATCGCGATCGCGGGCATGCTCGTGCGCGAGAAGGCCGGCGGGCTCATCAAGGGATACCACGAGCCTGACTGCAACGAGGCGCAATGGAAGAAGACCCATGCCGCGAGGAAGTACGTCTTCTCGGAGGAGATGGGCGAGCTCGTGTGGTACAGGAGGAAGTTCAGGTTCCTGCCGCGCAAGGGCGGTGTCTGCGCGCTTAAACTGACCGTAGATTACGCGTTCGAGCGGTGTATAATCTACCTGAACGGCAAGGCGCTCGGAAAATACGAATCGGTCGGCCCGCAGAACGATTTTTACATACCCGACTCGTTCCTGCGCGACGACAATACCGTCGCGATATTGGTCGAGGGGCCCGGTTTCCATCCTGTCAAAGAATCCGGCTTCGTTCCGCCGGTGCTGAAGGATCCGAAGATCGGGTTCTATTATACGGCCAAGAAGATAATCGCCAGGGTCTCCTCCTGACAACTATGATGACATATTGACAAGGGCAGCGTTTATGATATAACTTAACTGCCTAAAACGGATTAGGACAAGACGAAGGCGTCTTCTATATATTCGATGTAGAAGACGCCTTTTTTATCAATTGGTTAAACATATGGCAAAGAAGAGCACAGGCAGGGCATATCCCGGGCATTTGCCCGCGAGGCAGGGGTTATACGACCCGCAGTTCGAGCACGACAGCTGCGGTGTCGGGTTCGTCTGCGATATAAAGGGGCGTAAGTCGCACGATACCGTCGAGAAAGGCATCCTCGCGCTCGAGCACCTTATGCACCGGGGAGCCACCGGCTCCGATCCGGATACCGGCGACGGCGCGGGCGTGTTGATACAGATACCCCACGGGTTCTTCGCGAAGGAATGCCGTAAGGAGGGCATAGACCTTCCGCCGGAGGGTGATTACGGCGCGGGTATTGTATTCCTTCCGGTCGACGGGAAGAAGAGGAAGGCTTGCGAGGACGCGTTCAAAAAGATCGCCGAGGAAGAAGGGCTGTCGCTGCTCGGATGGCGCGACGTCCCGGTAGACGATTCCATGATAGGAAAGACCGCGCGCGACACGGAGCCGTTCATCAGGCAGGTGTTTGTCGGCAGGCCCGGGAGCGTCCCCGCTGGGCTGGCTTTCGAGAGGAAGCTTTACGTCGTGAGGAGGCGCGCCGAGAAGGACTGCTATATTACGGGCCTCTCGAGCCGGACGATATGCTATAAGGGCCTGCTTAAGTCGACGCAGCTCAAAGGATATTTCCCCGACCTCAACGACGGAAACGTCACGAGCGCCTTCGCGTTGATACACGCGCGCTACAGCACGAACACTTTCCCGACCTGGGACCTTTCCCAGCCGTTCCGTTTCATGGCCCATAACGGCGAGATAAATACATTGCGCGGCAACATCAACTGGATGGCCGCGAGGCAGGGGTTATTCAAGAGCGACGCTTTCGGCAGCGACATGAGGAAGATATTGCCGGTCATCGTCCCCGGCGGGAGCGATTCCGCGATGATCGATAATACGCTCGAGATGCTCGTGTTGAGCGGAAGGCCGCTACCGCATGTGATGATGATGCTGATCCCCGAGGCGTGGCAGGGAAACAACCAGATAGACGAGGACAGGAAGCATTTTTATGAATACCACGCGTGCCTCATGGAGCCCTGGGACGGCCCCGCGGCGATCGCCTTCACCGACGGCAAGCTCGTCGGCGCGATACTCGACCGCAACGGTTTGAGGCCTGCGCGCTATGTCATAACAAAGGGCGGGCTCGTCGTGATGGCGTCGGAAGCCGGCGTCCTCGATATCCCAGCGGAGGAGATAGCTGTCAACGGCCGGCTCCAGCCGGGCAAGATGTTCCTTATCGATACCGCAGCCGGAAGGATAATCGAGGACAGCGAGATCAAGGCGGGCATGGCGTCCTCGCAGCCGTACGGCAGGTGGCTCGAGGAGAACATGGAGAAGCTATCAGACCTGCCTTTCCCGCACACTTATAAGGTCTGGCACGAGAAGGACCTTGCCGCGGCGCAGAAGGCCTTCGGCTATTCGAAGGAGGACCTGCGCAGGATCATAAAGCCGATGGCCGGCGACGGCAACGAGCCCACGGGTTCCATGGGCGACGACACGCCGCTCGCGGTCCTGTCGACGCGGCCCAGGATGCTCTACGATTATTTCAAGCAGCTCTTCGCGCAGGTCACGAACCCGCCGATAGACCCTATACGCGAGGAGCTGGTAATGACGCTCAACACGTACCTCGGCCGCGAGAAGAACCTGCTCGAAGAGACGCCCGACCATTGCCACCGGCTGAAGGTCAATAACCCGATACTTACCAACATAGACCTCGAGAAGATACGCGGTATCCGCAACAGGACCTTCAAGACGAAGACCATAACCACGCTCTTCGAGGCGTCCGGGACGAAGGCCGCCCTCAAGAAAGCGCTCGACAGGATATGTAAGGAAGCGTCCGCCGCGATAAAGGCCGGTTATACTTTCATAATATTGAGCGACAGGGGCGTCGACGAAAAACATGCCGCGCTTCCCGCGCTGCTCGCGTGCGGAGCCGTGCACCATCACCTGATACGCGCGCAGGCGCGCACCCGGGCCAGCATAATCATCGAGAGCGGCGAGCCGCGCGAGGTCGCGCATTTCGCGCTGCTCTTCGGATACGGCGCGGACTGCATAAACCCTTACCTCGCGTACGAGACGATCGAACAGATGATAAGGGACAAGGACCTGATAATCGCGTTCCCCGACCCGGAACTCGCCTCGAGCACCGCGCGCAAGAATTATATAGACGCCGTAAACCACGGCCTGCTAAAGATCCTGTCCAAGATGGGCATCTCTACGCTGCAGAGCTACCGCGGAGCTCAGATATTCGAGGCGGTCGGCCTAGACAGGCAGCTGATAGACAGATGTTTCAGCGGCACCGTCTCGCGTATCGAAGGCATAGGCCTCGACGAGATAGCGCAGGAGGTCATAAAGAGGCACGCTGGCGCGTTCTCAGGCATGGCAGCTGCGCTGTTAAACGGCGGAATCTACCAGTGGAGGCGTGACGGTGAATCGCATCTCTGGAACCCGGAATCGATAGCGGCGCTGCAGGATGCCGCGCGCAATAACGACGCTACCGCCTATAAGAGATTTTCGGAACTGATAAATAACCAGGCAGGGTACCTGACGACCCTGCGCGGCATGATGAAATTCACCCCGTCGTCCGCGACACGCCCTGTCCCGATAGAAGAGGTCGAACCGGCATCTGAGATACTGAAGCGTTTCGTGACGGGCGCCATGAGCTTCGGCTCCATAAGCAGGGGCGCGCACGAGACGATGGCGCTGACGATGAACCGCATCGGCGGGAGATCAAATTCCGGCGAGGGCGGCGAGGACCCCGCGCGCTACAAGCCGCTGCCCGGCGGCAGCAGCATACGCTCCGCGACCAAGCAGGTCGCGTCCGGAAGGTTCGGTGTCACGATAAATTACCTTGCCAATGCGGACGAGCTCCAGATAAAGATAGCACAAGGAGCTAAACCCGGAGAGGGCGGCCAGCTGCCGGGGCACAAGGTCAGCGAGACGATCGCGAAAGTGCGCCATTCGACGCCCGGCGTCACGCTGATATCGCCTCCGCCGCACCATGACATATATTCAATCGAGGACCTCGCGCAACTGATATTCGACCTGAAGAACGCGAACCCCCGAGCGCGCATCAGCGTAAAGCTCGTTTCGGAGATCGGCGTAGGGACCATCGCGGCAGGTGTCGCGAAGGGCCACGCGGACATGATATTGATATCCGGCGGCGACGGCGGCACCGGCGCCTCGCCGTTGAGCTCGATAAAACATGCTGGCGTGCCGTGGGAGCTCGGGCTGTCCGAGACGCACCAGACGCTCGTCCTTAACGACCTCAGGAGCCGCGTGCGCCTGCAGACCGACGGCCAGCTCAGGACCGGGCGGGATGTAGTCATCGCGGCGATGCTCGGTGCGGAAGAGTTCGGTTTCGCGACCGCGGCGCTTATCGTGATGGGATGCGTCATGCTGAGGCACTGCCACCTGAACAACTGCTCGGTCGGCGTCGCGACGCAGGACGAGGAACTCGGGAAGCGTTTCGCCGGCAAGACGGAACACCTCGAAGCATATTTCCGTTTCGTCGCCGAAGAAGTGCGGACTATAATGTCCGGGTTGGGGGTCCGCAAGCTCGATGAACTGGTGGGCCGCACGGAGCTGCTCGATATAAATACGGATATCCTGAACTGGAAGGCGAGGAAGGTCGACCTTTCGAAGATATTATACAAGCCGGAGGTCCCCGCCTACGTAAAGACGCGCTGCTCGACCAGGCAGAACCACGGCATAGACGCCATACTTGACCTGAGGCTTATCGAGGCCGCTAAGCCCGCGCTCGAAAGAAAAGAGCGCGTGAAAGCTTCTTTTGATATCAGCAACACGGACAGGACCGTCGGCGCCATGTTAAGCGGCGAGGTAGCCCGCCGTTACGGCGACGAAGGATTGCCCGACGGGACCGTGCATTATAAATTCACCGGGACCGCGGGACAGAGTTTCGGCGCGTTCCTCGCGAAGGGCGTGACGCTGGAGGTCGAAGGCCAGGCGAACGATTATGTCGGCAAGGGGATGTCGGGAGGAAGGGTGATCGTCTATCCGCCCAAGCATGCGGGATTCGAGCCGTCCGAGAACATCATAATCGGCAATACGACATTTTACGGCGCCACGTCGGGCGAAGCGTATATACGCGGCATGGCCGGCGAAAGGTTCTGCATCCGCAACTCGGGCGCTTACGCGGTCGTCGAAGGCGTCGGAGACCACGGCTGCGAATACATGACCGGCGGGCGCGTCTTCATCCTCGGGAAGACCGGGCGCAATTTCGCGGCGGGCATGTCCGGAGGCATCGCGTATGTCTACGACGAGGACCGCAATTTCAGATCGAGGTGCAATATGGGCATGGTCGCGTTCGAGCCGCTGACCGGCGAGGACAAGGCGGCAATAGAGCGCCTGCTTTCGGACCACTATAAATACACCCAGAGCGCGAAGGCCAAAGAAGTGCTCGATGACATCGGCAACATGCTGAAGCATATAGTGAAGGTCATGCCGATAGAATACAAGCGCGCGCTGGAAGGCAGGACGATGAGGAAGGACGTGCTGTTCGAAGAGGTGAGCGATGGCTGATACGAAGAGATTCCTCAAGATAAAGCGCGAGACCGCGCCTTACCGCGCCGTATGCGAGCGCGTGAAGGATTACAAGGAAGTCGCCGTCCTGCGTCCCGACGATAAGTCGCAGGAGCAGGGATCGCGCTGCATGGATTGCGGCGTACCGTTCTGCCATTGGGGATGCCCTATCGGCAATTATATTCCCGAGTGGAACGACCTCATGTTCCGCGGGCAATGGAAGAAAGCCGTCGAATCGCTGCACGCGACGAATAATCTTCCCGAGATAACCGGGCGCCTCTGCCCGGCGCTCTGCGAGTTCTCCTGCGTGCTCGGGATAAACGACGACCCGATAACTATCCGCGAGAACGAGCTGGCGATAATCGAGCACGCGTTCAGGGAAGGATGGATAAGGCCCGAACCGCCTAAGAAACGCACCGGAAAGAAGGTAGCCGTGATAGGTTCGGGGCCCGCGGGGCTCGCGTGCGCCGACCAGCTCAACAAAGCGGGGCACAAGGTCACCGTATTCGAGAAGGACGACAAGCCGGGCGGGATACTGCGCTACGGCATACCCGATTTCAAGCTCGATAAATCCGTCATCGACCGCAGGATAAAGATATTCAGGAAGGAAGGCATAGAGTTCAAGACCTCGACGGACGTCGGGGCGGATTATAAGGTGTCCAAGCTGAAGAAGGATTTCGACGCGGTCTGCCTGACATCGGGAAGCCGTTTCCCGAGAGACCTCAAGATACCGGGCCGCGAGCTCAAAGGGATATATTTCGCGATGGATTACCTGATCCAGTCGAACAGGAAGACGGCCGGCCAGAAGGTCCCGCCGGCAAGAATGATTGACGCGAAAGGCAAGAAGGTCGTCGTGATCGGCGGAGGCGATACGGGTTCGGATTGCGTAGGCACCGCGCACAGGCAGGGTGCCGCGTGCGTGGTCCAGATAGAGCTTCTCCCGCAGCCGCCCGAATGCCGCACCAAGGACTGCCCGTGGCCGAGATACCCGATGTTGTTAAAGACCTCGTCGAGCCATCACGAGGGAGGGGAAAGGCGCTGGGCCGTCTCGACAAAGGAATTCAAGGGCGAAAAAGGCGTGGTTAAGAAACTTTCCTGCGTTAAGGTCGATATCGGCAAGGACGATAAGGGCCGCATGCTCATAAAGGATATCCCGGGCACCGCGTTCGATATAGAGACCGATATGGTCGTGTTAGCCCTCGGTTTCATCTATCCCGAGAAGGGCCTGATATCACAGCTAGGGGTCGAGCTTGACCCGCGGGGCAACGTCAGGGCCGACGAACATTACCTTACCTCGGTCAAGGACGTCTTCGCCGCCGGCGACATGCGCAGGGGGCAGTCCCTGATCGTCTGGGCCATCTCCGAAGGCCGCCGCGCCGCGCACTCGATCGACAAATACCTCATGGGTTCCACCCGCCTGCCGTCCCTGTAGGGCTTCCCTGTTTTTGTGCTTGAAATGCCGGGCCTAAGGCATATAATGATATACATCACGGAGGCGAAATGAGAATAACCTGTCTTATGATTGCGTTGTCCGTCCTCTCCCTGGGTGTTCCCGCAGCCTGCGCCCGGGAGTACGAAGCCGTGCAGTACGAACTGAACATCAACGACGGCAGGAAGATACAGGACCCTTCGGACAAGGACATTACGGGCGCCATAAACGCGCTCTCGTCGAAGAAAGTGTTTTATTTCGTCATCCTGTCGAAGTCGGAGATGGACTATATCCAGGTCTGCACGAACGCTAACGGCGGTTATGACCTGGAATACCAGGAGGCGGATACCGGGCATCATTACCGCGCGGCAAATAACGACATTAAGCCGAACGAGATAATCAAGGCGTTCATCCGGTACAGGAACGGGGATCCCGGTTTCAAAAAAATAACCAAATGGAAACAGATCAAGTGGTAGGCGCTAACGATACCCTAAACGTGATCTACCGCCGCCACAGCATCCGGCAGTTCCGGGACACGCCGGTCGGAGACGAACTCATCAGGACCGTCCTCGACGCCGCCAACAAGGCGCCCTCCGCACATAACCAGCAATCGTGGAAATTCATCGTCATAAAAGGCGAAAAGAAGCGCGAGCTCGCCGAGCTTGTGACGGAGCAGTCGGCGAACTTCCCTAAACCTTCCTCGTCGATATTGCGCATGGCCGCGCGCAGCATCATCAGCGCGCCGGTCGTCATCGCGGTAATGAACACGGGGACGCTCATAGCGCACGGCACGGAACTCTTCAGCATAGAGAAAGACAAGGCGGCTGATTTCTTCCGCACGATGGAGATACAGAGCTCGGCCGCGGCAGTCGAGAACCTGCTGATAGCGGCGACATCGCTCGGGCTCGGAAGCGTCTGGCTCGGGGTATTGTTCCTGATAAAGGACAAGGTCCTCGAATTCTTCGGCGAAGCCAAGGGAGAGTTCATGGCGGTCATCCCTGTAGGCTATCCCCTGGAGACGAGGGAAGGCCCGAAGAAGAAATCGCTCGAATACGTGGTCAGGTACCTTTAAACGGAGGCGCTCATGAAAAAGGCGATCGCTTTAACGGCCGCGATGGCGGTGATGGCGTTATCGGGTTGCGATAAAGCGGGTTCATGGGTCGATGAACAGCAGTCCGCCGTGGATAAAAGCGTCCAGGGCCGCATGGAGACGGTCAATATAGAAGCGCTCGGCGCGGTCGGGCAGAACAGCACCGCAGTACGCAGGAGCGTAGACAAGGTCCTTGACGCTAACGACGCGAGAAACAGCGGTTTAGAGGCTATTACAGAGAAGATAAAATGAGAAGGCCGCCGGCTGCTTTTGTTATTGCCGCCGCGGCGATATTCCTGGGTTCGGGCTGCTCGACCTTCCGGGAAACGCCGCATACTGCGTCGGGCGACGAGATAAGCGCGATACGGGACGCGATGTCGGAATATCCGCAGACGCGCGGATTAAGGCCCGGATACGCGACGCCCGCCGCGCAGGCGTCGGTAAGGTCACCCGCTCCCGCGGCAAAAGGGCTTGCCCTGCATTATTCTTTTGACCGCGTCGCCCTCAGGGACGGGAAGGTCGCCGATGAAAGCGGACACGGCCGGGACGGCGCTGTTTTCGGGGCGGTCTTATCGGATGATGCCGAGAGGGGCAAGGTATATTATTTTAACGGCACGAACAGTTATATACTCGCCGGGAACCTCGGCAGTTTTCCGGAAGGGACGATCTCGTTCTGGATGAAGGCCGAGGAGGTAAGGAATTGGCGCAATCCGTTCACAACCGACTACGCGAACTGGGATTCCTGCATCAGGTTCGAAGAGTATACGGATGAAAAGTTCGTCGTAGGGGCGCTCGGCCTCGGGACCGGGTTTTTCACATCCTCGATGAAGCCTATGACGTGGTACCATGTGGCCTATGCCTGGGACGGCAGGGCAGGCTACGGGTATTTTGACGGCAAGGCGGTTTTCGGGACCAGGCATCCCGATCCAGGGTCCTCGGTGCATCCGAACATACCGAATACCGCGGGATACTGGAAAGGCAGGTCGCTGGATTTCAGGAATGTCGCGATAGGCAACGGTTATTCGACAGATCCCATGCGTTACTGGAAAGGGTGGGTCGACGATGTGCGCATATATGACAAGGCACTGACCGAAAACGAAGTGTCTGAATTATATAAGGATACCGCAAAATGACCAAAGAAGAGATACTGAAACTGATAAATTCCAACCTCTCATGCCATCTCGCTACGGCGGAGGGCGACCAGCCGCGAGTGCGCGGGATGATGGCGTACCGCGCCGACGAGGAAGGCATAATCTTCCATACCGGAAGCACAAAAGACCTTTTTAAGCAGGTCCGCGATAACCCGCTTGTCGAGGCGTGCTTCTTCGACCGCAATACGAATACGCAGGTGAGGGTCGCGGGCAAGGTGGCCATAATATACGACGACGACCTGAAGCGCGAGATCGTCGCGACGAGGCCTTTCCTGAAGCCTTGGATAGAGGAACTCGGCCTCGACATCCTTGCGGTCTTCCGCATGACGGAATGCGTCGCGTGCGTCTGGAAGTTCGAGGAAAATTTTGCCCCGAAAACATACGTTAAGCTTTCCTAAGCTAATCCTCGCCCCCATGGCGGGGATTAGCGACCTGCCCTACCGCATGCTGAACCGCAAGTTCGGCGCCGGATTCGCGTTCACCGAGATGGTCAACGCGCGCTCGTTGAGCTACAACAACGTTAAGGCGCTCGAGCTCCTCGGTTCAGCGAAGGGCGACAGGCCCCTCGGCGTCCAGCTCGTCGGCAACGAGCCCGAATACATCAACCGCGCGATAGAAAAACTGCATAAGTTCAGGTTCGACGTGCTCGATTTCAACGCCGCGTGCCCCGAGCGGAAGGTCGTCGCGAAGGGGGAGGGCGCGGCACTGCTGAAAGACCTCAAGAAGCTCAAGCGCATCCTGAAGATATTCGTCAGGGAATCGAAGTGGCCAGTCACGGTAAAACTGCGCGCCGGATGGGACAAGACCACGGTGAACGCGCGTGACGCCGCGCTCCACGCCGAAGACGCGGGGGTCTCCGCCATATTCATCCATGGCAGGACCCGCAACCAGCTCTACGGCGGCACCGTAGATTACGGGATAATAAAGGAAGTCAAGGATGCCGTAAGGATACCCGTCATAGGCAGCGGCGATGTCCTGTCGGGCCCGCAGGCGAGGAAGATGTTCGACGAGACAGGCTGCGACGGCATACTTATCGCGCGCGGAGGGCTCGGGAACCCGTGGATCTTCGCGGAGATAGAGGAATACCTCGCACGCGGGACTTGCCCGCCGAGGCCGACGAAGAAAGAAGTGATAAGGACGATGGCCGCCCACCTCAACGCGTCGATAAGGTGCTTCGGTGCCAAAAGGGCAGTGCCGTCCTTCCGCAAGTTCTTCAGCTGGTATACGAGGGGCCTCGACAATGTCCGGCAACTGCGCGTGAAGGCATGCTTCGCCTCGACCAAAAAAGAGATGCTCGCGGTCATAAAAGAGATTGACTAACATGCGGTTTGCTTATAGACTATTTTTATCATCCCGGAGAAAACATGAAGAAGAGAAGGATAGCGATACTTACAGGCGGCGGCGACTGCCCCGGCCTTAACGCGGTCATCCGCGCCGTCGCGAAGAAGGCGATGGGCGAGGGCGGAGAGGTCATCGGCATCGAGGACGGCTACGAAGGCCTTGTGAAGAACAGGGTGAAGAAGCTAGAGAACTCCGACGTGTCGGGCATACTGACCATGGGCGGCACGATACTCGGCACGTCCAACATAGCCAACCCTTATCGTTATGCAATAGAAGGGAAGGGCTGCAAGCTCGTCTTCAAGGATTACCATAAGAGGGCGGTCAGCAATTTCAGGAAGATGAAGGCCGACGCGCTTGTCGCGATAGGCGGCGACGGGACGCTTTCGATGGCTTACAGGCTTTTTGAGGACGGCATCCCGATAGTAGGCGTTCCGAAGACGATAGATAACGATATAGTCGGAACCGACATAACGTTCGGTTTCGACACTGCGGTTTCGGTCGCGACGGAAGGCATCGACCGCGTCCATACGACGGCCCAGTCGCACCATCGCGTGATGATAGTCGAGGTGATGGGCCGCACCGCTGGATGGATAGCCCTGCACGCGGGTGTCGCAGGCGGCGGCGACATAATACTCATCCCCGAGATACCGTACGATATAAATGTCATCGTCAAGAAGATAAGGGAAAGGCACGGCAAGGGCAAAAGGTTCAGCATCGTTGTCGTCGCGGAGGGCGCCAAGCCTAAGGGCGGCGATGTCGTGGTGCAGAGGATCGTGAAGGCGAGCACCGAGGCCGTGCGGCTTGGAGGCATAGGGTTCGTGCTCGGCGACCAGATCGAGAAGCTTACCTGCATCGAGACCCGCGCGGTCGTCATGGGCCACCTGCAGAGGGGAGGCTCCCCGACGCCGTTCGACCGCGTCCTGGCTACGCAGCTCGGGTCGAAGGCGGTGGATTTCATAGATGAAGGCGCGTTCGGCAATATGGTCGGCGTAAAGGACAACGATTTCGTCAAGGTGTCCCTGCGCGATGTCGCGAACGGGAAACGCCTCGTGCCGCGCGACAACTACCTGGTAGAAGCCGCCCGCGCACTGGGCACGTGTTTCGGCGATTGAAATCATAGGAGGAAGAGATGTCGCTTAAGGTCAATTCGGAGAAGAAACCCGGTGACGTATTCGTATTTACGCTTAACGGCTCTATCGATTCGGACACATACAAGGAGCTCGACGACAGGATCTCGCCCATCCTGAATTCCGGGGCTAAGGTCGTGATATTCGACATGGACGGCGTCGAATACGTAAGCAGCATGGGGCTCAACACGATATTCAAGATACAGAGGACGCTCGACAAGTCCAACGGGACGTTCATGATGACGAACATCCAGCCGCAGGTCAAGAAAGTGTTCGAGATAGTCAAGGCACTGCCGAGCATGAAGATATTCGAGAGCATAGAGGAGGCGGACGCCTACCTCTACAAGATACAGTCCGAAGAGAAGAACAAGCAAAACCCCTCGGGATTCTAAGGAGGCACGCGATGAAGAAATCCATTCTGATAGTCCTGCTGCGCACGAGGAGCAAGTCGGCGGTGCAGTTCCAGAAGGTGCTCACGAAGTACGGCTGTATCGTCAAGACGCGCCTCGGCATACATGACGGCGTCGCCGGAAGCTGTTCCGACACAGGCCTCATAATACTCGAACTCGTCGGAAGCGGCAGGGAGACGGCCGGGCTCGCAAGGAGACTCAACGCGATAGCGGGCGTCTCGGCGAAACTCGTAGGCATATCCCTGAAAAAATAAACTTATGCCGCGTTGCCGCGCCAGGGATATCCTGGAAGAACTGAAATCTCTCTCAAACCCCAAGAACGTCGAAGGGATGGCGCGCTTCGGCATCAACCCCCGCAATACCCTCGGCGTCCCTATACCCGTATTAAGGAAGATGGCAAGGCATACGGGCAAGGACCACGCCGTCGCCCAGGTATTATGGTCGTCCGGCATACATGAGGCCAGGATACTCGCGGGCATGATAGATGACCCCGCCCTCGTTACGCCGCGCCAGATGGACCTCTGGGCGGAAGGTTTCGATTCGTGGGACACCTGCGACCAGGTCTGCTCGAACCTCTTCTCCTATACCGATGCCGCGCACAGGAAAACGTTCGAGTGGAGCAGGAGGAAGGAAGAATACGTCAAGCGCGCGGGTTTCGCGCTGATGGCATGCCTCGCCGTACACGACAAGAAAGCCAAAGACGCAGCCTTCATGAGGTATTTTCCCGTGATAAAAAGAGAATCCCGCGATGAGCGGAATTACGTCAGGAAGGCCGTCAACTGGGCGCTGCGGCAGATCGGCAAGCGCAACGCGCGGTTGAAGAAAGCGGCGCTGAAAACCGCGAAAGAGATATATGATATCGATTCGAAGGCCGCTCGCTGGATCGCCTCGGACGCTATAAGGGAACTGGATAAGAGATGAACAGGATATTCATGCTGCTGGCCATTTCGGAAGCGGGGAAGAACCTCAAAAAGCCGGACGGAGGGCCGTTCGGCGCGTGCATAGTCAAGGGCGGGAAGGTCCTCGCGGTCGCGCGCAATACGGTGCTCAGGGACGACGCGTCATGCCACGCAGAGGTAAACGCCATACGCATCGCGTCCCGCAAGCTCAGGACATTTGACCTCTCTGGCTGCGAGATATACTCGACGACGGAACCGTGCCCGATGTGCTTTTCCGCGATACACTGGGCGCGCATCGGAAAGGTCATCTTCGGGACGGATACGAAGGACGCGAAGAAGATAGGTTTCAACGAGCTGATGATAACCGACAGCCGGCTGAAAGCCCTCGGGAAAAGCAGCGTAAAGATAGTCCGGGGTTTCATGCGCGGCGAGTGCCTCGAACTCTTCAGGAGGTTCAATGAACTGCCGGACAAGAAGCTCTACTGACCGCCGCAGCGGAAGGTCGTGGCTCAGGATATATATCTGGGCCGTCGTGATCTCGTCGGTGGCGTATTTCGGGTTCAACCTCGCGCGCGATATCTTCGGCGGCGAGGAGGCGAAGGTCCGCAAGTTCATTATGCAGGGCAAGTCCCGCCTCGAAAAGAGGGACATCATCGGCCTCTCGGACATGGTCTCGGCGGACTATAAGGACAAGTACGGCAACGACAGGATGACCGTCGTTTACGGCGCGAAATCGTTCCTCGCTTATTACAAGGACGTCTTCATAAATATAGAGAAGGCGGATATCGTCCTTAACGAGGCAAAGGATGCCGCGGATGCGGAGGTAACCGCGCTTATCATAGGCAAGACCAAGGACGGCAAGTCCGATTCCATCATGGAAGGGCTCGAAGGGGAGAAGGACAGGTTCCGGCTGAAGCTCAGGAAAGAAGAGAACGGCTGGAAGCTCCTCGAGATCGAGTTCCTCCAGCCGTTAAATATTATGGGCGAGAGGGTAGGTTAGGCTGCAGGTTCGCCTTCTTTTTCAGCTCGTCGTACCAGGTTATCGACGCGTAGAACTGTTTCTGCGCTATCAGCAGTTCCTTGAATTTTTCCTTATCCGCCTCGAATTTCTTCTCGTCTATCGGCGCTATCGAATCAAGCCTCACGACCGTGTAGCCGTTATTCACCTTAACGACCTTCCCGACGACCTCGCCCGGCTTTACCGATAGCGCGGCGTCCGTGAAATCCGGCGATATGCCGATGCCTTCTATATACTGGCCCGGCACGAAAGGATTCGTCTTCTTTTCATGCAGGGAAAGCTTCTTCGCGACGTCCTCGAACTTCGCGATGCCCTTCTGTATCTCCGCGAGCGCCTCTTCGGCCCTGACTTTCGCTATCTCGCCTGCCTTTTCGGACTTCAGCGCCGCACGCGCCTTATCCGCGGACTCCTCATACGTCGCGTCGCGTTCCGGCACCCTCTGCTTGAGCTTCATGAAGTATATCCCGCTTTTCGTCTCGATCGGGTTGCCTACGGCGCCTTCCTCGAGCGCGAATGCGGCCCCGGCGAATTTAAGGTCATAGCCGATCGCGGGTATCGACGCTTTTTCGTCGAAGAGCCCCGTCTCTTTGATGCTTAACGAGAACTTCTTCGCGGCGGCTTCGAGGTCCTTGCCCGCGGCGAGCTCATAGGCGATCTCGCGCGCCTCGCTCCTGGCCTTTTCCTTCGACTCTTCCTTATCGTCCGCGAACAGCTTCACTATATATTCGACATTGACCTGCTCAGGTATCCTGAAGGCGTCCTTGTTCTTCTCGAAAAACGCTTTTGACTCGTCGTCGGAAGCCGAGACCTGCGGCAGGTAATCCGAGGTCTTCGCCAGTATATAGTCGGCCTTCGCCTTCTCGTTCAGGTACTTGTACTGCTTCAGGACCTCCTCGTCGGTGACCGCGGCAGTCTTCGTATGGATGTCTATAAGTTTTTCTATCGTGAGGTTCTCCCTGACTATCGTCTCGAACTCGGCAGGCGTAAGCCCGAAGTTATAGCGCAGTATCTCCTCGTATAATCTCTTGCTGAACCAGCCGTCCTTGTCGTTGAACGCGTCTATCTTCTTGACGAAAGCGACTATCTCCTTGTCGTCGACTTTCACGCGCTCCTTTTTCGCCTGCGCGAGGAGTATTATCCTGTCCCAGGCCTGCTCTTCAAGGGCGGACTCGACCTGCCGGTCGCGCGGCAGCTCGCCGTACCTCATTATCATCTGCGTCCTCGCGGCGATATAAGATTTCTGGAATTCGCTGAACTGGATTTTTTTCCCGAAGACCTTACCTGCCGCCGGGCTCGTCTCATGGCTGCTGACGGCATAGAGGCCGATGAAAGCGACTATGAGTATATAAAGCGGTATCCTTGCGTTCTCCCTGATCTGTTTGAGCATTTTAGGTTCTCCTTTGGGGAAATTTAAGGTATTATAACAGGAAACGGGATGCCGGGCAACTCCCAATTTCAGGTAAACTTTTTCTCGGCGCCGCCGTCTAAACAGGTAAAAGGAGGAAGTCATGAACAAGGGATATATAGCGGTAATGGCGGTGGCGCTGATACTCGTGGTCGCGCTCGTCTCCGTAACGGCCGGCATCACGATAGGCAAGTACCAGGCGCGCAGGGAGATGTTCAGGGAAGCGCACAAGCGCTGGGAGATGCGCGGCGAGAAGATGAACGCCGGCGACATCGTATCGGGCATGCGCAGGGCCGAGAGGGGCAAGAGGTTCCACGAGTTTGCCGAGAAGAACCCGGAAGAGATGCAGAAGATGATGGATGCCAGGAAAGAGAAGGTCCGCGAGCGCCTTATCGCGCTCAAGCGCGACGATCCGGAAAAGTTCAAACAGGTCATGAAGAAGATGGATATGCTTGAGCGGAACCTGGAGTCGCTAAAGAGGGAACTGGCGGCTGAGCCGGTAAAATAACGGGAAGACCAGTGGACGAAGAGGCCGGGCTTATAGAGCGGGCAAGGAACGGCGAGCGGGCCGCCTTCAATTCGCTTGTGGACATGCACAAGGAGAAGGCGTTCGCGCTCGCGTTCAGTTTTATCGGCAACGTGGAGGACGCAAAGGATGTCCTGCAGGAAGCGTTCGTGAAGGCCTATATTGGCGTGATAAATTTTAGGGGCTCTTCGAAATTTTACACGTGGTTCTACAGGATACTGGTGAACCAGTGCAAGGATTTCCTCAGGAAGAAGAAGGCCAGGAGCGGCGTCTTCCTCGATCCGCTGCCTCCGTCCGAAGACGGCGAGGACGACGCTCCGGAAGCGGTGGACCCGGCCCCGCTGCCTTCGCAGGCGGCGCTGGACAGGGAGACGAGGCAGATGATAAACGACGCGGTGACCGAACTGCCGGAGAGGCAGAAGGCCGTATTCATGCTGAAACATATACAGGGAATGAAATTAAACGAGATCGCCGAAACAGTGGGCTGCAGCGAATCGACCGCGAAGGTCCACCTCTTCAGGGCGGTAAGGGGGTTAAGATGCAAACTGGCAAAAAATTTGACGACCTGATATCCAAGGCGCCTATGCCTAAGATGCCGAAGGGCTTTTGGGCCAGGTTCGATGCCGAACTGGGCGCGAAGCTCGACAGGGCCGAAATAAAGCGTATCTCGGTCAGGTCGGCCGTGCTCGGTGTGCTGGAGGATCTCAGGGCCGCCTTCGCAAATCCCGAGTTCAAGCGCGCACTCGCGACCGCCTCGGCGGCGGTAATGGTGGTCGGTTTCAGCATAATATTCGCCGCCAAAGGGGGGCCGGGGCTCTATCCCGTCTCTTCCCTGACGAGCGAAGAGCTTGTGGATGAGATAGTCATGCTCGACGCCTACCCGGCCAGCGAAAATATAATTGACTTTTAGCCCCTTTGAATATAGAATAGGGGCCATGTCAAGGTTAAAGATAGGACTACCAAAGGGTAGCCTTCAAGAGGCTACCTTTAAGCTGTTTAAGAAGGCCGGATTTTCGATATCCGGCTCCGAAAGGTCGTATTTCCCGTCCGTGGACGACCCCGAGCTTGAGCCCGTGCTGTTGAGGGCCCAGGAGATGTCCCGCTATGTCGAGCAGGGCATCCTCGACTGCGGCATAACCGGCAACGACTGGGTGCTCGAGAACGGCTCGGACGTGGTCCGCGTCGAAGAGCTTACCTACGCCAAACAGAGCTTAAACCCGGTGCGCTGGGTCCTGGCCGTGCCCGAAAAATCGAATATCCGCAGCATCAGGGACCTCAACGGCAAGCGTATAGCCACCGAGCTCGTGAATTTCACGAGGGATTACCTGAAGAACAAGAAGGTTAAGGCGGAGGTGGAGTTCTCGTGGGGCGCGACAGAGGCGAAGGTCTATTCCGGCCTCGTAGACGCCATCGTGGAGCTTACCGAGACCGGCTCGTCGCTGAGGGCGCACAACCTGAAGATAGTCGAGACATTATGCACTTCCACCACGCAGCTTATCGCGAACAGGAAATCCTGGAAGGACGCGTGGAAGAAGTCGAAGATAGAGAAGATCGCGATACTGCTCAAGGGCGCCATCGCGGCCGAGGAGAAGGTCGGCCTCAAGATGAACATAAAGGAGGGCGACCTCAAGAAGGTGCTCGGCGTGCTGCCCGCGATGCGCAGGCCGACGATATCCCACCTGAGCGTCAAGGGATGGGTCGCCGTCGAGACGATAATCGACGAGAAGCAGGTCCGCGAGCTTATACCGAGGTTGAAATCAGCCGGGGCGGAAGGTATCATCGAATATCCGCTCAACAAAGTCATATACTAAAGGAGGGGAGTCAGAAGATGCCGTGCGGCAAGAAACGTAAAAGAAGGAAGATCAGGACGCACAAGAGGAAAAAGAGACTCCGCAGGGACAGGCACAAGAAGAACAAGAACTAGCGTCTTCCTGTGGCCCTGACTTTTTCTCACGTGAAAAAGTATTTTGTCTTATCCGCGATAGGGGTGGCCCTTTTCATGCTGGTAAAAGGGTCACCCTCGTATTCGAGGTCTTCCGAAGCGAGCCCGGGCACGAGGTCATACGCGCACTTCCTGATGGGCGCGGTGCTCGACGGCGAGAGCAAATTCGAAAAGGCCATCGAGGAGTACAAGCTCGCGTTGAAGTCCGACCCGGGTTCTTCCACGGTAAACACGAGGATAGCCCTCGATTACATAAGGCTCAACAAGCCTGACGAGGCCTCGAAGTACCTCGATACAGCCATAGCGAAGGATCCCGACGATACGAAGGCCAGGTTCATCCTCGCGCTGCTCCATACGATAAACAAGGACTACGACGGGGCGGCGAGGCAGTACGAGGAGATAGTAAAGAGGGACCCGCACGACATAAAAGCCCTCGCTTCGCTCGCGGACCTCTACGTGTTGCAGCAGAAGATAGAGGAAGCTGCGCAGGCCTACGAGAGCATCCTGAAAGAAGGCAAGAGCTCGAGCCTGATCCATTTTACCCTCGGGATCTTTTACAGCAAATTAGAGAAATATGACGATGCGCTTTCGCATTTAGACGAGGCGCTGAAGATCGACCCCGATTACTCCGAAGCGCGGCTGAGCAGGGCCATACTTTACGAGCTTAGGGGCGACTACCCGAAGGCCGAGGAGGACTACAAAAAGATACTCGAGGCCGAGCCGCTGAACACGAAAGTATACAAGCTGCTCGCGCACGCGTATTACAGGGACGGCAAGACCGGCGAGGCGATAAAGACGTACAAGCTCGCGGTCGACCTCGAGCCGGACAAGGCGGACGGTTATCTTGAGCTCGCCTACCTCTACCTTAACGAGAAAAAACCGGACGACGCTATAAAGCTGCTCGATAAGGCGGCGGCCCTTAAGGACGAGCCGATGATAAGCGTCGTCTATATAGTAAAGGGCATGGCGTACTCGCAGAAGGGGCAAAACGACGAGGCGGTCAGGTCGCATAAGAGGGCGGTGGAGCTCGCGCCCAACGATGCGGAAGGGTATTTTTACCTCGGAGCGGCGTACGAGAAGCAGGGCGACAAAGAGAACGCTAAAGCGCAGCTGAAGAAGGCGATAGAGCTGAACCCGAAACATGCCGACGCACTGAACTACCTCGGGTATATGTACGCCGAAGAAGGCGTGAACCTTGACGAGGCGGTAGGGATGATAAAACGCGCGATCGAGATCAGCCCGAACAACGGCGCGTACGTGGACAGCCTCGGCTGGGCTTATTACCGGAAGGGCATGACCGACGAGGCGATAGCGCAGCTCGAGAAGGCGGTGGCGCTCTACGGCAAGGACCCGATCCTGTACGACCATCTCGGCGACGCTTATTCGAAGAAGGGACTCAAGGACAAGGCGAAGGACTGCTGGAAAAAGTCCCTGGAACTGAAACCCGACCAGAAGCAGGTCAGGGAAAAACTGGAAAAATCCGAAAGAGCCCAAAAATAGATGAACAGGCCAAGCGTAGAACAGCTTAAGGGGATAGCGAAGGAGATAAGGAAGGACGTCGTCACGATGCTTTCCGAGGCAGGCTCGGGGCATACTTCCGGTTCGCTTTCGTGCGTAGATATCATTGTCGCGCTGTATTATTACAAGCTGCAGAACGACCCGAAAAACCCAAAGTGGGCCGACAGGGACAGGTTCATACTTTCAAAGGGCCATACTTGCCCGACGCTCTACGCGGTGCTCGCGCGCAGGGGATTTTTCCCTTGCGAGGAACTCATGACACTGCGCAAGCGCGGCTCGATATTGCAGGGGCACGCGAGCCTTTGCACGCCCGGATGCGAAGCATCGACCGGTTCGCTGGGCCAGGGGCTTTCGATTGCCAACGGCGTCGCGCTGGCGGCGCGGCTTGACTTCAAGGATTACAGGATATACTGCCTTATGGGCGACGGCGAACAGGACGAGGGCCAGGTATGGGAGGCCGCTATGACAGCCGCCCATTACAAGATAGACAACCTCTGCGCGATAATAGATTACAACAAGCAGCAGATAGACGGATGGCTCAGCGATGTCAAGAACATCGAGCCGCTCAGGGAAAAATGGTCGGCGTTCGGATGGAACGTCATCGAGGCGGACGGCCATGATTTCAAGCAGTTGATGGACGCGCTCGACAAGGCGGAGATGATAAAGGGCAAGCCGACCGTCATAATAGCGCATACGGTCAAGGGCAAGGGCGTCTCGTTCATAGAGAAGAACTCGGTCGGTTTCCACGGCACGGCACCCAAGAAGGCCGACCTGGAAAAGGCCATAAAAGAGATAGAAGAGGGGATATAATCAAATGGCTGACCTGAAACCTACACGCGACGGGTTCGGAGAAGCGCTCGTCGAACTCGGGAAGGTGAACCAGAACGTCGTTGTGCTCTCCGCAGACCTTACGTCTTCGGTCAGGGCCAACTGGTTCAGGGACAAATATCCCGAGAGGTTCTTCGATTTCGGGGTCGCCGAGCAGGACATGATGTCCGCGGCCGCCGGTTTCGCTTTAGGCGGCAAGATACCTTTCGCGGCGACGTTCGGCATCTTCGCGTCGGGGCGCGCGTGGGACCAGATCCGCTTGTCGATATGCCATATGAACCTTAACGTGAAGGTCGTCGGCAGCCACGGCGGGATCTCCGTCGGGCCGGACGGCGCGTCGCACCAGGCGCTCGAAGAGATTACGTTGATGCGCGTGCTTCCCAACATGACGGTCATAGTGCCGTGCGATTCCGAAGAGGCGCGCCTCGCTACACTAGCCGCAGCTACGCATAAGGGGCCGGTCTACCTGCGCCTCGGTCGCGAGCCGTTCCCGATCATCACAAGTTACAAAGGGGATTACAAGATAGGGAAAGCGGTGACGATGGCCGACGGTTCGGACCTCACGATAGTCGGCACCGGCATAATGGTCCAGGAGGCGATGAAAGCCCTTGAAGACCTGAAGAAGCAGGGCATATCGGCCCGCGTGATAGACCTTCATACGATAAAGCCCATAGACAAGGATACGCTTATAAAGGCGGCAAAGGAGACGGGCGCGATAGTCACCGCGGAAGAGCATACGGTCGTGGGCGGCATGGGAAGCGCCGTAGCCGAAGTGCTCGCCGAGAACCAGCCCGCGCCTGTCCGTATGGTCGGCATGAGGGACAGGTTCGGTGAATCCGGGGAAGCGAGGGACCTCATGAAGTATTTCGGCCTCGACTCCGCGGGCATCGTGAAGGCCGCGCTCGAAGTCCTCAAGCTGAAAAAGTAATGCTTTCGGTAACCTTAAAGTCACCCGCCAAGATAAACCTTTACCTCAGGGTCCTCGGCAAGAGGCCCGACGGTTACCATGATATCGAGACCATCTTCGAGCGCATAGACCTCTGCGACGAACTCTCCTTCAGGCCAATCCCGGAACAGATCGTCGTAAAATGCGACGACCCGCAAGTGCCTTGCGACCAGCGCAACCTTGTATATAAGGCCGCGCAAATGCTCAAGGACCGCTACGCGATACCTTCCCTCGGAGTGGAGATAACATTAAAGAAGAATATACCGGTCGCCGCGGGCCTCGGAGGCGCCAGCTCGAACTGCGCCTATACGCTGCGCGGCTTGAACGAATTATGGGGGCTTAAACTGGAAAAGCGGGAGATATTCGAGATCGGCAGCGCGATAGGGGCCGATGTCGCCTTCTTCCTGCTGGATACCGGCAGGGCGATAGGCCGAGGCAGGGGCGAGGCCCTCGAGGCGGTGCCCCAGGGCGCCGACTTCTGGTACCTGCTCGTGAACCCGGGCTTCCCGGTGCTCGCAAAAGACGCCTATCAGGGCCTAAATTTGGGCTTGACACCCACCCCCGGCCATAGTAGAATCAATCCCGCGTCTCTTGAGGGTATCGATACCGATAGGCTTAAGGGGCTAATATTTAATAGTTTAGAAGACCCGGTGGTTCGCAAGCACGTTGCCATCTCCGAGATCAAGTCAGAAATCACCAGATCCGGGCTTAAAGTAGTAATGATGAGCGGAAGCGGGCCAACTGTCTTTGGAGCGGCCTCAAGCAAGGAAGAGGTCCTCGATGCCAGGAGCAGGCTTGCGTTAAAGGAGGGCTGGCGGGCTTTCATCGCGTCAACGCTTTGGTAGGCCGGCCGCTTTCATCCATGGCAAAAAGGAGCGGGTCAGATGGTCATTACCGAGGTAAGGGTCTTTCTTAAGGAAGGTCAGGACAAAAAACTAAAAGCATACGCAACGGTGACATTTGACAATTGTTTCGTAGTAAGGAATATTAAGGTAATAGAAGGACAGAAGGGGCTGTTCGTAGCGATGCCTTCGAGGAAGATGAAGGAGTCGTGCCCGAAGTGCAGGTTCAAGAACGTCGTTCGTTCAAAATATTGCAATAACTGCGGCGGTAACCTGGAGAACATCGTCCGCCCGGCGGCTAAATCGCCGGAGGAAGAGGCCTCGGCCCGCCAGTCAGAGCATAAAGATATAGCCCATCCGATCACTCTCGAGTTCAGGGAGCTGATCCAGAAGAAAGTCCTGGACGCTTTCGACGGCGAGAAGAAGAAGGGCCCCGCCCCCGTCAGAGGGGGAGATTACGCAGAAGAAGAGGACTAATCCCACAGGGATAGGCCTACCCGCTCCACTAAGGGTAGGGCCTAGCCCAGTAGTTTGAATTCTTCTGCCCGGTAGTGTAAAGGTAGCACACGAGAATTTGGATCTCGGCGTTGAGGTTCGAATCCTCACCGGGCAACCAGTGCGGGACATATAAAATGGCAGAAAGATGCTCGTTTTGCGGGAAATCCCGCGAAAAAGTAAAGAAACTTTTCTCCGGGCAGGGCGCATATATCTGTGAGAGCTGCGTCAAGCTTTGCAGCCAGATACTGTCCAGCGACGAGGAAGAGGAGCTGAAGACCAAGCGTGAGGCGAAGGTCAAGGAACTCCTGAAGCCCGCGGAGATAAAGCGCCAGCTCGACCAATACATTATCGGCCAGGAGCGCGCAAAGCGCCAGCTTTCGGTCGCCGTCTACAACCATTACAAGAGGATAATAACGCAGGCCCAGAACCGCGACGTCGAGTTCGAGAAATCGAACGTGTTGCTTATCGGCCCGACCGGTTCGGGAAAGACGCTGCTTGCCAGGACGCTCGCGAAGGTCCTCGATGTGCCGTTCGCCCTCTGCGACGCGACTCCCCTTACGGAGGCGGGATACGTCGGAGAGGACGTCGAGAACGTGCTACTGCGGCTCCTGCAGGCGTGCAACTACGACGTGAAGCGCGCGCAGTTCGGCATAATATATATCGACGAGATAGACAAGATAGGTAAGACGCAGGAGAACGTCTCGGTAACGAGGGACGTCTCGGGCGAGGGCGTCCAGCAGGCGCTGCTCAAGATACTCGAAGGCACGACCGCGAACGTGCCGCCTCAGGGCGGAAGGAAACACCCCCAGCAGGAATATATCCAGATAGACACGACGAATATACTCTTCATATGCGGCGGGACGTTCTCGACGCTCGACAAGATAATCGAACGCAGGGCCGGAAAGAAGACGATAGGGTTCAATAACCAGGAAGACAGGACGAAGAAGCTCGGCGAGGTGCTCTCGCAGGTCGAGCCGGAGGACCTGCTGAAGTTCGGCATGATACCCGAGTTCGTCGGGCGTTTCCCGGTCGTCGCGACGCTGAACCCTCTCGACGAGAAGGACCTTATCGAGGTCCTCGTAAGGCCGCGGAACTCGCTGATCAAGCAGTACACGAAATTTTTCGAGATGGAGAACGTGAAGCTTTCGTTCCCGGACGAGGCGCTTGCCGCTATCGCGAAGAAAGCGATGCACAAGGGCACCGGAGCCAGGGCGCTGCGCTCCATCCTCGAGGAGATAATGTTCGAAGTGATGTATGATATCCCTTCTCAGAACGAGATTGCGGAGTGCGTCATCACGCCTGAATGCATAACGCGCGGGGTCAAGCCCATACTGATCACCCGCGACGAAGAAAAAGACAAGCGTAAGATAGCGTAGAAGGCGGTTTAATTGAGCGGTTTCGGCTGCATAATCCTTGCCGCCGGCAAGGGCACGCGTTTTTTTTCGGATACTCCGAAAGTCCTGCATGACCTGCACGGTGAACCCGTCCTGCAGCATGTCCTGGAGACGGCGAAGTCGGCGGGATTCCGCCGTCCGGTCGTCGTCGTGGGGCGCGGGTCCGACGCGCTGGAGCGCTTTCTCAAAGGCCGCGCGGCGCCTGTAGTCCAGAAGAGGCAGCTCGGTACCGCAGATGCGGTAAAGTCGGCCGAAAGGCAGCTTTCGAAGTACGATGATATTGCGGTCCTCTACGGCGATGTCCCGCTTGTGCGCGAAGAGACGCTGAAGTCGCTGGTCGGGTCCCATAAGGCGTCGGGCGCGTCATGCACGGTGCTGACCGTGGAGATGGATGACCCTTCGGGATACGGCAGGATCGTGCGCGGCATCTTAGGCGACGTCGAAGCGATCGTCGAGGATAAAGAGGTGTCCAAAGAAGAGAGGGAGATCCGCGAGATAAACGTCGGGCTCTACTGCTTTGACAATAAAGACCTTTTCGGCGCAATAAAAAGGATACGCAAGTCAAAAATAAAGAAAGAATATTACCTGACGGACGCTATAGCAATACTGATATCCGCGGGAAAGCGGGTCAGGGCTTTCAAAACCAGGGATCCCGACGAGTCGATCGGGATGAATTCGAGGTCTGATTTGGCGAACGCATATTCGATAATAAGCAGGAGGAAAGCGTCGGAGCTGAACAGTGGCTCCGTGACGGTGCTCGACCCGGCCTCGACGTTCATCGCGCCGGACGCGAAGATCGGCAGGGACACGGTGATATATCCTTTCACGGTCATCGAGAAAGGTGTCGTTATAGGCAGGCGCTGCTCGATAGGGCCGTTCTGCAGGCTCAGGCCCGGAACCGTCATAGAGGACGATGCCGAAGTAGGCAATTTCGTCGAGGTTGTCCGCAGCAGGATAGGCAGCGGGGCCAAAGCGAAACATTTGACGTACCTCGGCGACTCCGTCATAGGTAAGGGCGCCAACATAGGTTGCGGGACCATCACGGCGAATTACGACGGCAGGAAGAAGAGCAGGACGTCCGTGGGGGATAAAGCGTTTATCGGGAGCGGCACGGTACTTGTCGCGCCCGTGAAGATAGGCAGCGGCGCGGTAACGGGCGCCGGAAGTGTCGTGTTAAAAAATAAAAATGTGCCGGCGCGCAAAGTCGCGGTGGGTGTACCGGCGAGGATATTGGACAGGTCTAAAAACAAAAAGGGAAAAAGATGAAGATCAACGGTAACCTGCTTGTTTTTTCCGGGAATGCGAACCCCGCGCTTGCCAAGAGGATATGCGCCCACCTGAAGGTCCGCCTCGGCAACGCTTCCGTCGACAGGTTCAACGACGGCGAGATAAGGGTGCGCGTCGACGAGGATGTCAGGGGAAAGGACGTATTCATAGTCCAGCCGACATGCTTCCCCGGCAACGATAACCTCATGGAGCTGCTTATACTGATCGACGCGGTCAAGCGCTCGTCCGCGCGCCGCATCACGGCAGTCATGCCGTATTACGGATACAGCAGGCAGGATAGGAAGGACCGCCCCCGCGTCCCGATAACGGCGAAACTCGTCGCGAACCTCATAACGGTCGCGGGCGCGAACAGGGTCCTCACGATGGACCTGCATGCCGGGCAGATACAGGGATTTTTCGATATACCGCTCGATAACCTTTTCGCGGTAAATACGTTCATGCAGCATTTCGAGAAGAGGCACCTTCCCGACCTCGTCGTCGTATCGCCGGATGTCGGAAGCATAAAGATGGCGCGCGCGTACGCGAAGAAATTCAAGTCGGGGCTGGCCGTCGTAGACAAGAGGCGCATAAACGACAAGCAGGCCGAGGTGATGAACATAATGGGCGAGGTCAGGGGTAAGAACGTCTGCCTTATAGACGACCTCGTGGCTACAGCCGGCACGCTCGTCGAAGCCGTAGCGGCGCTGAAGAAGGCGGGAGCGAAGAAGGTCTTCGCAGCGGCCACGCACGCGGTCCTTTCGGGCCCGGCCATAGAGAGGATACAGGATTCCGAGCTCGAGGAGCTCATAGTGACGGACACTATCCCGATACCGAGGGAGAAGATGATACCGCAGATAAAGGTATTGTCGGTAGGCCCCCTGCTGGGCCAGGCGATAGCGAGGATACACAAAGAGCAATCGATCAGCATACTGTTCGATAAGGTCTACCAATAAAAGGGAAGAAAGGAAAAAACGGAGATGGAACAGGTAAAACTGGAAGTCAAAGTAAGGAAAGAGACGGGAAAAGAGGCCGCGAAGCGCGAGCGCGAAAAGGGCATCATACCCGCCGTCGTATACAGGAAGGGCGAGAACGCGATGCCGCTCTACCTGGACAGGAAGGCGATGGAGACGGCGCTGCATACGTCGGCCGGAGAGAACGCGCTTATCAATCTCAAGATAGAGGGCGATGAGAAGGCGAAGGCGAAGACGTGCATAATAAAGGAAATACAGCATGACCCGCTCAGCGGCAATATCCTGCATGTGGATTTCAACGAGATATCGCTGACCGAGGAGATAAAGGTAGACGTACCGCTTGCAGCCAAGGGCGAGGCCGTCGGCGTCAAGCAGGACGGAGGCGTGCTCGAGCATCTGCTCTGGGAGATTCAGGTCGAGTGCTTGCCTACGGATATCCCGCAGAAACTTGAGGTCGATGTCAGCAACCTCAAGATCGGCGATGCATTGTTCATCAAGGACATAGCCGTTCCTAAGGGAGTCAAGATACTCAACGACCCGGACGTCAGGATATTCGCGGTCGAGAAGCCGATAGAGATCAAGCCCGAAGAGGCGGTTGCCGCGGCGGAGACAGCTCCTGCGGAACCCGAAGTGACTAAGCAGAAGAAACCCGAGGAGATAGCAGCTGAAGATGCTGCGAAGGCCAAGGCCAAGGAGAAGAAGGAATAACGGCGCCCGATGAAATTGATCGTCGGCCTGGGTAACCCGGGAACGAAGTACGAAAGGACTCGGCACAACGTCGGATTCATGGTGGCTTCGGCGCTGGCCGGTAAGCACGGCATAAGGTTAAGCTCCAAAGCGTACGATTCGCTCGTTGGAAAAGGGAAGTTATGCGGAGAGGAAGTCGCGATCGCGTTGCCCCAGACATATATGAACAGGTCGGGGCAGGCGGTGGCATCCCTCTCTTCGCGCAGGAAGGCGGGCCCCGCGGATATACTCGTCATCTGCGATGACGTGAACCTGGAGCTCGGGATAATAAGGATCCGGGCCGACGGCTCTGCGGGCGGGCACAACGGCCTCGCTTCAATAATAGAGCACCTCGGCAGCTGCGATTTCGCGCGCCTGAGGATAGGCATAAGCCGCAGGGGAGGCCCCGCGTTAAGCGGTTACGTCCTCTCGCCTTTCACAAAAAGTGAGATTGAAACGCTCGGATGTACCATAGAGAAAGCAGTGGAATGCTGCGAGACATGGGCCAGGGACGGCGCCGAACGCGCAGCGAACTTGTTTAACGCTAAGAATAGAAAGGAATGAAGATGAAGAAATACGAAGGGCTGTTCATACTGAAACCGAACCTGACCGACGAAGAGTACGGGAAACTTACAACCTCTGTGCTTGACGTCATAACCAAGAACGGCGGCAAGGTGGACGCTAAAGAGGACCTCGGCACGCGCGACCTAGCTTACATGATCAAGAAGGACAAGAAGGGGCGTTACCTGCTCGTATATTTCACCGCAGAGACGTCATCTATCACGGCGATGGAAAGGTTATACAAGATAAACGAGTCGATACTCAGGGCCGTGATCTTCATCCACGAGGCCGCATAGGAGGGCAGGCGATGGCTAGCCTAAACAAGGTATTTCTGATAGGGAACCTCACGCGCGACCCGGAGCTCAGGTATATACCGAGCGGCAGCGCGGTGACTACGTTCACGATAGCGGTGAACAGGGTCTATACTCAGCAGGGCGAGAAGAAGGAAGAGGTATCTTATATAAAAGTGGTCGTCTGGGCTAAGATGGCTGAGTCGTGCGGGGAGTACCTTTCGAAAGGAAGCCCCGTTTTCGTGGAAGGCAGGATACAGAGCAGGAGCTGGGAGACCCCGCAGGGCGAAAAACGTTCCGCTACGGAAGTAATCGCCGAAAGGGTGCAGTTCCTCGGCAGGGGCAAGGGCAGCAAGCAGGAACAGGGCGCCGCCCCCGACGCCGAATCCCCGGACGCCCAGCCCGGCGGTTCGCAGGGCGAGGATGTCCCGTTCTAACAGTCGTAATATAAAGACCAAAGAGGAGAAGACAGAAACGAAATGGAAAGAAGAGAGAGAAGGGTATTCAGGAAAAAGGTCTGCAAGTTCTGCGGCGAGAAGATCAACTCGATAGATTACAAGGACATCATGAAGCTGTCCAAGTTCATTACCGAGCGCGGCAAGATCATACCGTCGAGGATCTCGGGGAACTGCGCAAAGCACCAGCGCATGATGGCCAGGGCGATCAAAAAAGCGCGCCTCGCGGCTTTCATTCCCTATACATCCGTCTAACGGTCTACGTCAAATCGAAGGGGTCATACGATGTCTATAAAAGTCATATTATTGAAGGATGTCGATGGTCTCGGCAAGTCGGGCGATCTGGTATCCGCAAGCGAGGGGCACGCGAGGAATTTCCTTTTACCGCGCAAGTTGGCCCTCCCGGCGACTGATCAGAACATAAAGATGGCCGAGGCGAACAGGAAACAGAGGGCGGAGGCCCTTGAGAAGGAAAGGCAGGAAGCGCTGAAGCTCGCGGACGCGATAGCGAAGGCGTCGGTCACGATCGCGATGGAAACGGGCAAGGACGACAAGCTCTTCGGGTCTGTGACGGGCGCCGATATACAGAAAGCGCTCGAGTCCGAGGGCATAACCGTCGACAAGAAGAAGATAGACCTGAAGGAGCACATAACGCAAACAGGCATATTCCAGGTGCCCGTAAAACTGCACCCGGAGGTAAACGCGTCGCTGAAGCTCTGGGTGGTCAAAAAGTAAATGGCCAACAAGGAAGGCAAGGACATATCGCTGGAGAAGCTGCCGCCCCAGAATCTCGAGGCGGAGATGGCAGTCCTCTGCTCTATGCTCATAGAGGAAGAGGCGATCTCGCACGCTTTCGAGATACTCTCCGAAGACGCCTTCTATAAGCAGGCCCACCGGCTCATATTCAGGGCGATAGTCGGCCTTTACAGCAACAGCAAGGCGGTCGACCTTGTCACGCTCGTCGAGGAGCTCAAGAAGAAGGGTGAGCTCGAGGACATCGGAGGCATCAATTACCTGACGACGTTGAGCACCTACGTGCCGACCGCAGCGAACGTGCGCCATTACGCTAAGATCGTCAAGGACAAGAGCATGCTGCGCAGCCTCATCTCGAGCGCGACGACGATCCTCTCGGAGGCGTACGACGGGCAGGACGAGGCGAGGGAGCTGCTCGACAAGGCCGAGCGCATGATATTCGAGATATCGTCAAAGAAGATAGAAGGCGGTTTCGTCTCGCTGAAGGAGATAATTAAGGATTCGATAGAGACGATAGATTCCCTCTACCAGCGCAAGACGAACATAACAGGCCTCGCGACGGGGTTCGACGATTTCGACAAGATGACATCCGGACTGCATGAAGGCGAACTTATAGTCGTGGCCGGAAGGCCTTCGATGGGCAAGAGCGCCCTGGCCTGCTGCATAGCCGAACATGTCGGCATCGCCTTGAAGCAGCCCGTGGCGATATTCAGCTTGGAGATGTCGAAGGAATCGCTCGCGCAGAGGATGCTCTGCTCTCACGCGAGAGTCGACGCGAGCAGGGTCAGGACGGGTTTCCTTTCGCAGTCCGACTGGCCGCACCTCGTCAATGCCGCAGGCAAGTTCTCGGAAGCGCCGATATTCATAGACGACTCTTCGGCGTTGTCCGCCCTGGAATTGCGCGGCAAGGCCAGGAGGCTGAAATCGCAGCACGACCTTAAGCTCATCATAGTCGATTACCTCCAGCTGATGGAGAGCCCCTCGATGCGTTCGGAGGGCAGGCAGCAAGAGATAGCGGATATATCGCGTTCGCTTAAGGCGCTGGCAAAGGAGCTCAACGTCCCGTTGATCGCCGTCAGCCAGCTTTCGCGAAAGCCGGAAGGCAGGGATGACAAGAGGCCGCAGCTGGCCGACCTGCGCGAATCCGGCGCCATCGAGCAGGACGCTGACCTTGTGCTGCTGCTGTTCAGGGAGGAATTCTACGCGCCCACTGACGAGAACAGGGGCATAGCCGAACTTATGATAGCGAAGCAGCGCAACGGGCCCACGGGGCCTATAAAACTCGCGTTTATCAAGGAATTGACAAGGTTCGAGAACCTCTCGATCAGGCAGGAAGCATAGCCCGATTATTTGCTTTACTTTGCCTTACACGTATGTTAAATTAGACGATTAAATGAGGATTTTTATGAGGATCTTCCCTGGATTCTTCTTTATTCTTGCCCTCTCTGCCGGGCTTCTTAACCCCGTATTTTCCGAAGAAACGGCTTTGCCCGACACCGTGGCGTTACCCGATGCCGCGGTTGTTTCCGATATGACGGCGGCCCCGGTCCCGGCATCAGCTCCGGCTGTGGAGAAGACGGTAAAGAACGTTTTTGTAGTAGGCAACAAGACGGTATCTTCCTCGCTGGTCCTGTCGAAGGTGAAGACGAAGCCGCAGGAGGCCTACAAGAAGGGCACGGTCGACGAGGATATCAAGCGCATATACGGGCTCGGGTTCTTTTCGGACGTAAAGGCCGAGGTAAAGGAGTTCGCGGACGGCCTCGAGGTGGTGTTCATAGTCACGGAGAAGCCGCCCATAGGGCAGATAATCTTCGCCGGCAACAAAGTCATCCGCGACGAGAGGCTCAAGAAAGAGCTTAAGGTCAAGCAGGATGAGATCCTCGACGAACGTCAGCTGAAGGAAGGCATAAAGGCGATAAGGGAGCTCTATTACAAGAAGGGCTTCACGCATTCCAAGATAGATTACGCGATACGGCTTGACCCGACGACCAATAAGGCCGTCGTCACGATAATGGTCGAAGAGGGCAAGAGGGTCAAGATACGCAGGATAACCTTCGAGGGGAACAAGGCGTTCAAGTCGGACGTCCTGCTGAGGCTCATGTCGACGAAGACCGCCTGGTGGTTCATCAGGTCGGGCATATTCAACGAGGACGCTTTCGAGACCGACATGGACAAGCTTAAGGCGTTCTACGAATCGAACGGCTACCTCGACGCTAGGATGGAGCCCGAATTCAAGTACGACGATGACGGGAAGTTCCTGTTCGTCCATATTAAGGTCGACGAGGGCAGGAAGTACCTCGTAAATTCCATTGGGATATCGGGCAACGCGGTCATCAGCGAGAAGGACATGCGCAAGGCGCTGAAGATGACCGTCGGCAAGGCGTTCAGCCAGGACGCCCTGCGCGCCGACGCGGATGTGCTTCAGGGCATGTATTTCGACAAGGGCTATATATACGCGGTGGTCAAGACCGAGAGCTCGATCAACGCCGAGACCGAGAATATAGACGTTAAGTACACGATAACCGAGAACGACCTGACGTTCGTCAACAGGGTGGAGATTCGCGGAAATATCCGCACGAAGGACAAGGTCATCAGGAGGGAGATAAGGCTGAAGCCGGGCGAACCGTTCAACGGCGCGAAACTCCAGCGCTCGAAGGAGCGCCTGTATAACCTCGGGTATTTCGAGGACATAACTTTCGATACCGGAAAGACAGAGGAGCCGGACAAGGCGGACCTGCTCGTCGACGTAAAGGAGACGAAGACCGGGGAGTTCTCGTTCGGCGGCGGTTTCTCCACGGTCGACAAGCTCGTAGGTTTCGTGCAGGTGACACAGCGGAATTTCGATATCATGAACTGGCCGACCTTCACCGGCGGCGGGCAGCAGCTTGTCCTCAGGGCCGAGCTCGGTACGACAAGGCGCGATTACCAGCTCAGCTGGACCGACCCGTGGATATTCGACTATCCGTACCTGCTCGGTTTCGACATATACCAGAACACGAGGTTGTCGTCGAGCAGCACAGGTTACGGTTATGACGAGAGGAGAAGGGGTTTCGACTTCCGCCTCGGCAAGGAGTTCGACGATCTCGACAGGGCCGACCTCACTTACAGGCTGGAGGAGGTCAGGATATCCAATGTCGACGACGGCGCCACGAACGACCTGAGGAAAGAGGCGGGTATAAACAACATCTCGAGCCTCCAGCTCGGTTTTACGAGGGACACCAGGGATTCGTCGTACAGCCCGACTAAAGGATATATAGCGTACGCGTCGGTCGAGGGCGCGGGCGGGCCGTTCCAGGGCGATAAGGACTTCGTGAAATGGTACGGGTCGGCAATGGCGTATTTCTCCCCGATACAGAAACAGGTCCTTGAGCTCAGCACGCATGTAGGCGCGGTCGGGGCTTACGGAAACTCCGACAGTGTGCCGATATACGAGAGGTTCTTCGCGGGCGGCGCGGATTCGGTGCGCGGTTATAAGGAAAGGGTCCTCGGCCCCAAGGATCCCGCGACCAACGACCCGTTGGGCGGCGAGGCGATGGTAGTGGCCAGCGCGGAATATACGTTCCCCGTCGTGGAGTTCCTTAAAGGCGCGGTCTTCTTCGATGTCGGCAACGTATGGGAGAAGGAAGGGGATTTCGGTTCGGGCGATTACAAATATTCCACGGGCGCCGGTATCAGGGTCAAGACGCCGGTAGGCCCGGTCAAACTCGATTACGGTTATCCGCTGAAGATAGACCCGGGCGAGAAGAAAAAAGGAAGGTTCCATTTTAGCCTCAGCAGGGCTTTTTAACTGAAAGGAGAAACAAGATGAGGGCATTATCGAGGTTGTTGGTAGCAGCGTTTTTTGTGACCATGGCATTATCGTCTGTCAATTCCTCTTTCGCGGCGGAGCAGAAGCTGGGCCATATGGACTTCGCGAAGGTCTTCGACGAATATAACAAGACCAAGGATTTCGACAAGCAGCTCGAGGCTAAGGGCAACGCGAAACAGGGCGACAGGGACAAGCTTGTCGCGGAGATAAAGAAATTAAAGGACGAGCTCGATGTGGCTTCCGAGAAGGAGAAGGCGAAGAAGCAGGCCGCCGTCGAAGAGAAACTCAAGAAGCTCCAGGAGTTCGACAGGGATTCGAGGGAAGCTCTCAGGAAAGAACGCGATGACATGGCCAGGGGCATATTCAAGGAGATCAAGGACGTCGTCGATGAGATCGGCAAGAAAGAGAACTACAAGTACATCATCGACAGCAGGATGGTCCTTTACGGAAGCGCGAGCGACGACCTGACCACCCGCGTACTGAAGATACTCAACGACAAATACCAGGTCAAGGGAAAGAAATAGAGAAGTGTCCGGAGAAGGTTCGCCTATCCGCAAGACTCTTAAAGAGATTGCGCAACTGATAGACGGTGAAGTAGTAGGGGACAGCGGCACTGTAATTACCGGAATTAGCGGCATAAGGGAAGCGGAAGAAGGCGACCTTACGTTCCTTGCGAACCCGCGTTACGCCCCGCTGATGGAAACTACTCGCGCGGCCGCGATAATAACATCGCGCGAGACGACAGACGCCCCGAAACCCATCATCAGGACCGCGAACCCTTCGCTGGCATTCGCCAAGATAATCTCTATAATGATGCCGAACGACCAGCAGTTCCCGTCCGGTATTCATCCTGCCGCGGTCGTCGGAAAAGGCGTTAAGCTGGGCCGTGATGTCGCGATACAGGCCTATGCCGTCATAGATGACGGCGCTTCCGTCGGCGACAGGACTATAATATATTCTGGGGCGTATGTAGGGCATAACGCGAAAATAGGCGCGGATTGCCTCATATACCCGAATGTCGTGCTGCGGGAGAAGGTAGTGTTGGGCGACAGGGTCGTGATACACCCCGGCACCTGCATAGGCAGCGACGGGTTCGGTTTCGCGTCCGTCAACGGCGAGCACCGCAAGATACCGCAGATAGGTACCGTCGTGGTAGAGGACGATGTCGAGATAGGCGCGAACGTCACGATAGACAGGGCGCGTTTCGGCAAGACCGTAATAGGCCGCGGGACCAAGATAGACAACCTGGTCCAGATAGCGCATAACGTGATCGTAGGCCAGAACACTCTGATCATCGCGCAGGCCGGGATATCCGGCTCGACGGTCATCGGCAATAATGTAACGATAGCGGGGCAGGCGGGACTCGTAGGGCATATAACGGTCGGAGATAATTCTGTCCTCGCCGCGCAGGCGGGGGTGACCAAATCGGTCCCTGCGAACGCGTGCGTATCGGGTTATCCGGCAAAACCGCACGACGAGGCGAAGAGATTGAACGCTTTCGTGTCGCGGCTGCCGCAGATAGTCGATGAGCTGAAAAAACTTCAAGAAAGAATAAACCAGTTGGAGAGCAAGATCGCAGATGGAACAGCAGCTGACGATAAAAAACGCGGTTGAGATAGAAGGCACAGGCCTGCATACGGGCGCGAGGACGAAGGTGCGCCTTTTGCCCGCCGAACAGAACGCGGGAATAAGTTTCGTGCGCACCGACCTGCCCGGCTCGCCGGTCATAAAGGCGAATATCGCGAACGTGATGGAATCGAGCCGCAAGCTCAGGAGGACATCGCTCGCATCCGACGGCGCCGAGGTCCATACCATTGAACACCTCATGTCCGCGTTGAGCGGCATGATGATAGATAACGTGAAGGTCGAGATAAACGGCCCGGAGGTCCCCGGCATCGACGGCTCGGCTACGCCGTTCGTGGAACTCATAAAGAAGGCCGGCATACAGCCGCAGGCCGAACAGAGGAAGTCGTTCACGGTAAAGGAGCCGATCTGGCTCGAAGAGGATGACACTGTCCTCGCAATATTGCCGGATTCCGAGTTTAAGATATCGTATATGCTAAGCTATGACCATCCGATGCTGAGGTCGCAGTATGTGTCGATAGTCCTCACGCCGGAGACATACGAGAAGCAGATAGCCCCGACGAGGACCTTCTGCCTTGAAGCCGAAGCCGAAGCGTTGAGGCACCAGGGTCTCGGCAAGGGGGCGAATTTCGACAATACGCTTGTGGTCGGCAAAGAAGGCGTCATAAAGAACAAACTGAGGTTCGACGACGAGTTCGCGCGCCACAAGGTCTCCGACCTCATAGGCGACCTCTACCTTCTCGGTATGGCGCTGAAGGGGCATGTCATTGCGGTCAAGTCCGGCCATCCGTTGAATATCCGCCTGTTGCAGAAGATAAGGCAGCAGCAGGAGCGCATGCGCGCTGGCGCGATGGAGAGCAAGGGCCCGGGCATCGTCGGGACCCCTCTCGACATAAATGACATAAAGAAGATACTTCCGCACCGCTACCCGTTCCTGCTCGTCGACAGGGTCATTGAGCTCGAGGACGACAAGAGGGCGGTCGGGATAAAGAACGTCACGATGAACGAATTTTATTTCCCGGGCCATTTCCCGAACATGCCGATAATGCCCGGAGTCCTGATAATGGAGGCGCTCGCGCAGGTGGCCGGCGTCATGATGCTGAACAAGAGGGAGAACCTCGGGAAATACGCCTTCTTCATGTCGATGGACAAGGTGAAATTCCGCAAGGCCGTCGTGCCCGGGGACCAGCTGGTCCTCGAGACCGAGGTGCTTAAGCTCAGGTCGAAGACCGTGCAGGTAAAGGCGGTCGCGAGCGTGGACGGGAAAGTCGCGGCCGAGGGCGAATTCATGTTCGCGCTTGTCGGCGGAGAAGAGGCCTCGGAATAGCGACAGGATACAATGAAGATACATCCTACAGCGATCGTAGATAAAAAGGCAGAGTTGGCCGGCTCGGTTGAAGTCGGCCCTTATGCTTTTATTGGCCCCGACGTGAAGATCGGCGACGGGACCGTCGTGGGCGCGCACGCCGTAATAGACGGCTATACGTCCATAGGCAGGAACAACAGGATATTCACCGGCGCCGTCATCGGCTCGATAACCCAGGACCTGAAGTTCAAGGGCGAGCGGAGCTTCGTGAAGATCGGCGACGGCAACATAATACGAGAATACGTCACGGTCAACATGGGCACCGACAGGGACACATCCACCGTCGTGGGCAATAACGTGCTGCTGATGGCCTATTCGCACGTCGCGCATGACTGTATCGTAAAAGACGGCGCTATACTAGCAAACTGTGTCGCGCTTGCGGGCTATGTAACGATAGAAGAGAAGGCGGTCATAGGCGGCCTCAGCGGCGTGCACCAGTTCGTCCGAATAGGGCGGCTCGCGATAATCGGCGGCTGTTCCAAGGCGACGCAGGATGTAGTGCCGTTCTCGAACTGCGACGGGCACCCGTTGAAGATATACGGGCTGAATACGGTAGGCCTCGACAGGGCCGGCGTCCCGAAGCAGTCAAAATCCAATCTCAAGAAGGCCTTCAAGATATTGTTCAATTCCGGCCTCGGCACGTCGAGCGCGCTAAAACAGATAAAGGCCGAGGTCCCGAAATGCCCGGAGATAGATGAACTCGTCAAGTTCATCGCGGCCTCCGAGAGGGGCATTACCAGGTAAAATATGATGGAAAAGATAGGCCTCATCGCAGGAAAAAGCGATTTTCCCGTCATTTTCGCTAAGGCCGCCAAGGCCAAGGGTTTATATGTCGTCGCGGTAGGCATAGAAGGCGAGACGAAACCAGAGGTCGGCGGCATAGCCGATAAGTTCTTCTGGGTGAATCTCGGCGAGCTCTCCAAAGTCCTCGAAATATTCAAGTCCGGAGGTATCAGGAAAGCAGTGATGGCCGGCGGCATAACGAAATCCCGCATATTCAACGAGGCGCTGAAGATCGACGGCCTCATGAAATCCATACTCGTCAAGGCGCTGGACAGGAAAGACGATACGTTGTTATCGTTGATAACATCTACGCTGAGATCGGCGGGCGTGGAACTGCTCGATTCGACGCTATTCCTCGAGGACCTGCTTCCAGGGGCCGGTGTGCTGACCCCCGGGCAAAGCCCTTCACAGGCGCAGGAAGAGGATATCAGGTTCGGGGCGGGGATAGCGAAAGAGATCGCGGGGCTCGACGTCGGGCTTTCAATATTCGTCAAGGACAAGGCGGTAATCGCCGTCGAGGACATCGAAGGCACCGACGCCATGATACTGCGCGCAGGACGGCTCGCGGGCCCGGGAGGAACCGTCATAAAGGTCGCCCGGCCGAAACAGAGCATGAAGTTCGACCTTCCCGTCGTAGGGCCGCAGACGGTCGTCTCCATGGCCGAAGCGAAGGCCTCATGCCTCGCGATAGAAGCGAATAAGACGCTGATAATAGAGAAGGACGAGACGCTCGCGCTTGCCGGCAGACACGGCATAACGGTCAAGGCGGTGAAGCTGTGAGCGGCATCCTGGTCCTCGGCGTCGAAGATGAGGGGATTAAACGCGCGCGCAAGGCGCTTAAGGAAGCCGATTACCAGGTCTATTATTCCGGGGAGACCGGCCTGAAGGCGGTCTACGAAGAGGCCCTGGCCCGCCGCCCGGACATAATCCTGCTGGACCTCACCTCGCCGAAGAGTTTCGACGCGCAAGCCGTCTACCGCGCGTTCAGGAAAGACAGGTTCCTCAGGGAGACGCCCGTCTTCGCGCTGCTGCCCGAGGGCGGCATGCAGGCGCTCGACAGCATCCCGGGCACCGGAGATTTCATATTCGAACCGTTCAACCCGCCGGAGCTCATCGTCAGGGTAAAGGCCCTGCTGAAGAAGGTCATCCCGACCGATTCGAAGGACGCGATAAATGCCGGGGACCTCGTTATAGACGTCTCGAAATACGAGGTAACGGTCAATGGGAGCAAGATTGAACTGACATTCAAGGAGTACGAGCTCCTTAAGTTCCTCGCGTCGAACAAGGGCCGCGTCTATTCGCGCGACCAGCTCCTCGACAAGATCTGGGGCTACGACTACTACGGCGGCACCCGCACGGTGGATGTCCATATCCGCCGCCTGCGTTCCAAGATAGAGGACCGCAGGCATACCTTCATCGAGACGATCCGCAATATCGGCTACAAGTTCATCGCCTGAAATCCTGGTTTCGCTCGGCCTTTCATTATTACTCACAGCAAGAATAAGCAATTCCGTCATAAATCGGCTCTTCGCTCAACGCAGGATTTCAGGCGATAATCTTGTAGTCAATAGGGCTTGTAGCCGATGTTGGTTGCTTCCGGGCAAGCGGATTCACGCAGAGCCGGTTTATGACGCAGCCCCGCACAGCGGGACGCAGATGCTAATGCATTATGCGAGTAATAAATAAGGCCAAGTGAATCCGCTTGCCCGGAAGGAAATGAAGATTTAACCTGCCCGTAACACAGATTTAACATCCATCCTTATACTTACCTGTGTAAAGACAAGAAACCGGAGTCAGCAATGGAAGAGCCAAAAGGCAAGTACAGGTGCGCTAAGTGCGGATATATCACACATCGTAAAGCGCCCCCGAAGAGCTGCCCGATTTGCAGGGCGAGTTCCGAGGCATTTGACGACATCGGCGTCGACAGGTCACTGAAGATCAAGGCGATGTATAACCCTAGACTGATCTGATGCGTCAAATGGAGGCGAAAGAAGATGAAAAGATATATAGGTACGGCTTTGTTTGCCATGCTGCTGTCGGTACCCGCTTCGGTCTTTGCTACCGCTACTACCCACATATGGGCCCCTTCCACGGATGTCCAGGCCTACGGAGTGATGCACATAACCGGCGACATGTACCTTCCTACCGGCAGGGACTCGGCCGGTAACAGGCCTGATACCGTAACGAATGAAGGCCTTACCGTCGGTGTCCTTCCGTTCGAAAAGTTCAATATTGAGGCAGGTTTCGACCACAAGACAGGGCTCGGTGACCTGGACGATTACCCGATGTATTTCAACGCAAAAGGTGGGATACCGGAAGGCGCTTTCGGGGAGTTCTTCCCGGCCCTGGCTGTGGGCGCTTATGACATAGGCACGAAAGAGGACAGGACGAACTACAACATAATATACGGGAAGGCCGCCAAGACGTTCAAGGCGGGCGACTTCAACCTCGGCAGGGTCTCGGCCGGTTATTTCAACGGCAACGACAAGCTGCTGCTCGACGAGGACGGAGAAAAGGACAACGACGGGTTCTTCGGCGCGTGGGAGAGGACGATGACCGAGATCTCCGACAAGCTGTGGCTCTGCGTCGAGTACCAGGGCACGAAGAGCTCGTACGGCTCATGGAACTTCGGCGGATCGTGGAAGTTCTCCGACAACGTCTCGATGCTCGTGGGCTTTGAGCGCTATAACAACCGCAACCTTGCCGACACGGTCACGATACAGTTCGATATCGATTTCGACGTGTTCAGCAAGATGTTCAGGAAGAAATAGAGGTGGCCCATGTTTAAAAAATTCACGGCTTTTCTCGCGATATTCGCGGTAACTATAGGAGCGGCCTGCCTTGCGTTCGCGCAGGACCCGAGCGGCGCGGAGACACTGGCCAAGAACCCGAATTCTCCGGTCGATTACGTGTGGGTCCTCGTCTGCGGGTTCCTGGTCTTCTTCATGCAGGCGGGATTCGCGATGGTGGAAGCCGGTTTCTGCAGGGCAAAGAACGCAACGAACCTTATGGCAAAGAATACGATCGATTTTGCCATGGCGTCGTTGATCTTCATGGCGTTCGGTTTTGCATTGATGATGGGCCAGGATTATAAAGGCCTTATCGGTACTTCCGGATGGTTCCTGCATGGCGAAAACTATGATGTCGGAAGATACCTCATGTTCTTCTGGCAGCTCGTGTTTGCCGGGACCGCGGCTACGATCGTTTCAGGTGCCGTGGCGGAAAGGCTGAAATTCAAGGCCTATTTCCTTTATAGCATCCTTGTGACGTCCGTCATATACCCTATATACGGGCACTGGGTATGGGGAGGCGGATGGCTTTCCAAGCTGCCTTTCGGCGCCGGCCATGTCGATTTTGCCGGTTCGGGGGTTGTCCACACGATAGGCGGTTTTGTGGGCCTTGCGGGTGCTATGGTACTCGGGCCGCGCTTCGGTAAATTCGATAAGGGCAGGAAGCCGAGGGCTATACCTGGCCACAGCATAACGCTTGCCGCATTGGGCACTTTCATACTATGGTTCGGATGGTTCGGGTTCAACCCGGGCTCCACGTTCTCCGCCCATCAGTTGAGGATAGCGGTAGTGGCCGTCAATACCAATCTTGCGGCAGCCGCGGGCGCCGCAGTCGCGATATTGCTCGTATACCTTAAAACAAAGAAATGGGATGTCGGTATGATGCTTAACGGCTGCCTTGCGGGCCTGGTTGCCGTCACGGCGCCTTGCGCGTGGATAGAAGCGTGGGCTGCCGTAGCTATCGGTGCCGTGGCCGGGGCGATAGTGGTCATCGGCGTGTATTTCTGGGAGAACAGGGGAGTTGATGATCCGGTAGGCGCCGTAAGCGTGCACGGGCTCAACGGTGTCTGGGGCCTTATTAGCGTAGGCATATTTGCCGACGGGACATACGGGCTCGGTTCGACATCGGAACCTTTCGTGAGGGGCTTGCTGTACGGCGGAGGATACAGCCAGCTGATAGCCCAGCTCATCGGAGCCGCCGTATGTGTTTCGTGGGCATTCGCGCTGGGTTTCATCGGATTCAAATTGATGGATAAGTTCTTCGGCATAAGAGTTTCGCCGCAGGAGGAACTCAAGGGCTTGGATATCCCGGAGCATGGGACGCCCGCTTATCCAAATTTCTATACGTACAGCAATTAGAGAGGGCCAATAAGATGAAGAAGATAGAAGCGGTTGTCCGCGTAGAAAAGCTGGAGGAACTCACTGAGGCCCTGGATAAGTTCGGTTATCCCGGAATGATGGTCACCCATATTGAGGGGCACGGCCGCCAGAAAGGGCTCACGGAGCAGTTCAGGGGACGGGAGTATAAGGTCAATTTCCTTCCGAAGATCAAGATAGAGATCGTCGTCAAGGACGCCGATGCCGATAAGCTCGTGAAGGCGATAACCGGCATCGCGAGGACCGGCGAGATCGGCGACGGGAAGATATTTATATACCCGGTCGAAGATACGGTCAGGATACGCACCGGAGAAAAAGGCGACGGCGCCATTTAAGCCAATGATTGATAAGGAACTGATAGAGAAGATACGCAGGCTGAAGCAGGACAGGGGCTATACTCTCTATGATCTCGCGAAAAGGGTCGACATTCAGCCGTCGACCCTCGAGCGCTGGTTCAAGACCAACCGCATAAACAGGATCTATGCGGGAATCGTCAAGGAAAGGTTGGGCATCAAGTGATTTTATTGCCCGGATTATGCCAATTGGATACGCAATTGAGGAAAAAAGAAGGAGGTAGTTGAAATGTCGAAGGTATTCAAAAGCCCGCCGTTCTGGTTCTTCGCGGCATTCCTGCTCTTTACGGTGATCGCTACCGTCGTCGCCGCGGAAGATGTCGCTCCCGCGGCCTCGTCCGCCGCAACGGTAGATACGGGCGACACCGCGTGGCTGCTGACGTCGTCCGCGCTTGTGCTGCTTATGACGCCGGCGCTTGCGTTCTTTTACGGCGGCCTCGTCCGCCGCAAGAACGTGCTCTCGATACTTATGCAGTGTTTCATGCTGATGTGCCTCATAACGGTGCAGTGGGTGCTGTTCGGCTATTCGCTCTCGTTCGGGCCGGACATCAAGGGGATCATCGGAGGGCTCGACTGGTTCGGGCTCAAGGGCGTCGGGCTGGAACCCAACCCGGCCTATGCCGCGACGGTCCCGCACCAGGCGTTCATGATTTTCCAGGCGATGTTCGCGATAATCACGCCGGCGCTGATACTCGGCGCGTTCGCCGAAAGGATGAAGTTCTCGACGTTCTGCATATTTTCTCTGCTCTGGGCGACGCTCGTATACGACCCCGTTTGCCACTGGGTATGGGGCGTAGGGGGCTTCCTCAGGGCCGACGGCGCGCTCGATTTCGCCGGAGGCACGGTAGTCCATATTAACGCGGGCATCGCCGCGCTCGCGAGCGCGCTCGTGCTGGGAAAACGCCAGGGCTATCCGGATAAGATATCCCCACCGCATAACCTGCCGTTCGCGGTGTTGGGCGCGGGGCTCCTGTGGTTCGGATGGTTCGGGTTCAACGGCGGCAGCGCCCTGGGGTCCGGCTCTTTGGCGACAAACGCGTTCGTGGTTACTCACGTTGCCGCCGCATCGGCGGGCCTGGCATGGGCGCTTCTCGACTGGATATTCAACTCACGCTCGACGGTGCTCGGCATAATAACGGGCGCGGTCGGCGGCCTTGTCGCCATCACACCCGCCGCCGGTTTCGTCAATGCCGTCGGGGCGTTATGGATCGGCCTCGGCGTCTCGGTCTTCTGCTATATGGCAGTCGCGCTGCTTAAAGTGAAGTTCGGTTATGACGATTCCCTCGACGCGTTCGGCGTGCACGGCATAGGGGGCATCTGGGGCGCGCTGGCGACGGGCTTATGGGCAACGAAGGCGGTCAACCCGGCCGGGGCTGACGGGCTGTTTTACGGGAACCCGGCGCTGTTCTTTATACAGTTCAAGGCGGTTATAATAACGGCGGCGTATTCGTTCGTAGTCACGTTCGTGCTGCTGAAAGCATTGACCGCGGTAATGGGAGTAAGGGCCTCGCAGCAGGATGAGCGCATAGGGTTGGACCTTAGCCAGCATCGCGAAGCGGGCTATACGGTGCTTGAGTAGCGTTAAATCATTATAATTGAAAGGGGGATTAAGGAATCATGAAATATATTATTGCGATTCTTCAACCCGACAGGTTGGATGAAGTTATGGCCAAGCTTGAGGAGCAGGAGATACATCTCGTCACAGTTACCCCGGTAATGGGCCGCGGAAGGCAGAAGGGCATATCGGAAATATACAGGAGCCATAAGGAAGCCGGAAGCCTGCTGAAGAAAGTCAAGCTCGAGATAGCCGTAAATGACGAGTTCGCCAAGTCCGCGGTAGGCGCGATACAGGAAGGCGCGCGCACAGGCCACGTGGGCGACGGCAAGATATTCGTCTTCGACCTGCCGGAATGTATCCGCATACGGACCGGAGAGAAGGGCGGGCCGGCGATAGGATGATATTTAACATGTTTGTAATATGGATTTAACATTCAGGCGGTACACTTTCCGCATCAATTAAAAGGAGGAAGCCAGCATGGCAAAGAAGAAGGCAGCAGCAACGGAAGTGAAGACGAAGAACCCGTTGGCGAACGGCTCTTTTAACGAAAAAGCCGCACGCGACGCGATGAAGCTGATCAAAGATAAGAAGATCGAGATAATCGACTTCAAGTTCAATGACCTGCCCGGATTATGGCAGCATTTCTCGATACCGGCATCGGAGCTTCTCGAGATGGACGACATCACCCGTTCGATATGGGTAGACGGGATAGGATTCGACGGTTCATCGATACGCGGATTCCAGAAGATACAGGAATCAGACATGATAATGATACCGGACCCGACATCGGCAGTGGTCGACCCGGTATGCGAAGTCCCGACGATGAGCATCATATGCGACATCTACGACCCGCTGAGCCGCAAGCCGTATTCGCGCGACCCGCGTTATATCGCGAAGAAGGCCGAGAAGTACCTGAAGGATACCGGCATAGCCGACAGCATCTATTTCGGGCCTGAGGCGGAGTTTTTCATATTCAACGATGTCCGTTTCGACCAGAACGAGAATTCGGGTTATTATTTCATCGATTCCGACGAGGGCGACTGGAACACCGGCCGCAAGGAAGACCCGAACCTCGGATACAAGGTACGTTTTAAGGAAGGTTATTTCCCCGTCCCGCCGCACGATTCGCTGCAGGACCTTCGAAGCCGCATGATCCTGAAGATGAAGGAAGCGGGCCTGAACATAGAGGTCCACCATCACGAGGTAGCGACCGCGGGCCAGTGCGAGATAGACATTAAGTTCAACAAGCTCACGAAGATGGCCGATGACCTGCTGATGTACAAATACATCATCAAGAACATGGCGAAGAAGAACGGCATGGTCGCGACATTCATGCCGAAACCGCTCTTTGCCGACAACGGCTCGGGCATGCACTGCCACCAGAGCCTCTGGAGGGACGGCACGAACATCTTCTTCGACAAGAACGGCTACGCGCTGTTGAGCCAGACCGCGAAGTATTATATCGGCGGCCTGCTCAAGCACGCGAACAGCCTCATGGCGTTCTGCGCCCCGACGACGAACTCCTACAAGCGCCTCGTCCCGGGATACGAAGCGCCGGTCAACCTCGTCTACTCGGCCCGCAACCGTTCGGCCGCGGTGCGTATCCCGATGTACAGCGATAGCCCGAAGTCGAAGAGGATCGAGTTCAGGCCCCCGGACCCGTCATGCAACGGCTACCTCGCCTTCAGCGCGATGCTTATGGCCGGCCTTGACGGCATCCAGAACAAGATAGACCCGGGCAAGCCGAACGACAAGGACCTCTTCGAGTTGGAAGGGGAAGAGCTGTCCAAGATACCGACTGTCCCGTCGTCGCTTCGCCGCGCTATAGACGCGCTCGAGGCGGACCACGATTACCTGCTTAAGGGCGGGGTCTTCACGAAGGACGTCATTGACATATGGATCGAATATAAGAGGAAGAAGGAGATAGATGCGGTCAGGATGCGCCCGCATCCGTACGAGTTCTACCTCTATTTCGATATTTGAGGTTATTCTAACGGAGGCCTATAGGGGCGGTCCTGAAAAGGGCTTGCTGGCTCCTCACCTTTAACAGGTGGCGGGACCGTCCCTGATCCATCCCTTGAGAACGCCAGGTACCCCATGAAGACAAAGTTAGCGACGGGGACCAGCATCAGTAAAGACAGCAATCCCGGCTTGCCTCTCGCCTCGGTTATCCTGTACCAGATATAGACCGATACAAGCACGTTGACGAACGGCACCAGGAATGCCAGCAGCCACAGGTAGCTCAACCCGCCGATCTTGCATGACAGGAAAAGGTTCGCGACCGGTATCCACGCAAGCCACGACGGTTCGGTGCCGGTCTTTTTTGCTATGAGTTGCAGGCATAGCGAACAGAATATGTAAATAGCAAGGCCGGCCAGCAGTATTATCCCGAGGAAGGCCATAACCACGGCCAAGAGCCCAGCGCCGAGCATTACCTGTTCTTTCTGCGAAAGCTCTATCTCAGGGACAGCCGGCTCTTCACTGGCAGCGGGCTCTTCCTCGATGATCATGGATTCTTCCGTCGCTTCAGGAACGGTCTCGGGTTCAGTGACGGGTGTCTCAGCGGCAGGTGCCTCAACGACGGGTTCCGTCTCGACCGCCTGCCCGTTTATCTCCTGTATGTCAGCGAGGTCGTAGGTCATCTCGGTAACGCCGAAGATCTCGACGGTCACGGATCCGCCGTCTATCGACTTGATATCTCCCTCGACTGTCTTGCCCGACTTGAACGATAAGGTGTCGGCCCGCAGGTTAGCGGACAAAAGAAGCATTGCGGCGCATAACAGGACGGTTTTTCTCAAGGGCAGCTCCTCTTTTTTGATGATTCTATCCCAATAAAGCCGTAAAAGCAATAAAATTTCTTTGCTTGCTTTTTTGGGAATTTTTGTTATAATAAAAAGCTAAATCAGAGAGGTGAAAATGGACCCAATCCGCTTTGCGATGGCCCAGATAAACCCGACAGTGGGCGACCTCCAGGGCAATAAAGAGAAGATCATTAAGTACATAAGTGACGCAAGATCATTGGGTTGCGACATAGTTATCCTCCCTGAACTGGCTTTGACCGGATATCCCCCCGAAGACCTGCTTTTGAAGGCCCAATTCATAGATGACGCTGCCAAGGCACTCAACGATATAGTGCATAAGACGGATAATATCATAGCCATAGTCGGTTGCCTAGACAGAGGCAAGGACGGCATATATAATTCAGCCGCTTTGATCCGCGACAAAGAGCTCATCCATATATACCATAAGATAATGCTTCCGAATTACGGGGTATTTGACGAGAAACGCTATTTCAAGCCCGGGGACGAGTCATTTGTCTTCAAATTCGAGGGCCTGAAGATAGGCCTGAACATCTGCGAGGACATCTGGGAAGGTAACGGCCCCGCCGGCTTTGAGGCGATGGACATGGGCGCCCAAGTCATGATAAATATCTCGGCATCGCCGTACCACTCGGGCAAGCTGCAGGCGCGCGAGAATATGCTGATAACCAGGGCGCAGGATACCGCGTCGATAATACTCTATGATAACCTCGTCGGCGGCCAGGATGAGCTTGTTTTTGACGGCGGCAGCATGGTAATCGGCTGGAAGGGCAGCGTGCTCGCCCGCGGAAAGCAATTCGAGGAAGATATCGTGCTCTTCGACCTTAATGTCGAGGAGTACCTGAAGTACAGGAAGGCGCCGAAGAGGAAGGGCGCGGGAGGCGATTACAAGAGCAAGGAGGTCTCCCTTAAGAAGTGCGAGGTCAAGATCAGGCCCCCGTTCCCTCCCCGCAGGACCGAGAAGCTCGGCAGTATTGAAGAGATCTATAAGGCGCTTGTGGCCGGCACGAGGGATTACGTGGTAAAGAACGGTTTCAAGAAGGCGGTCGTCGGCGTCAGCGGCGGTATAGATTCTGCGCTCGTCGCGTGCATAGCTGCCGACGCGATAAGCAAGGACAATGTCACCGCGGTCACGATGCCTTCGATGTATACGAAGGAAGAGACGCGGCTCGACGCCGTTGCCGTCGCTAAACACCTCGGCATAAAGGTGTTGACGATGCCGATAAGCGTGCTCTACCAGTCATATATGAGGATACTGAAGAAGGAGTTCAAGGACGCGAAGCCGAACATAGCCGAGGAGAACCTGCAGGCAAGGATACGCGGGAACATCCTCATGGCGCTTTCGAACAAGTTCGAATGGCTAGTCCTCACGACCGGCAACAAGAGCGAGATGTCCACCGGATATTGCACGCTCTACGGCGACATGGCCGGGGGTTTCGCGGTGCTAAAGGACGTCCCGAAGACGGTCGTATACCAGCTTGCCGAATACAGGAATGCCGTAGCAAGGAAAGAAATCATACCGGCTACCACCATAAAGAGGGCGCCGTCGGCCGAGTTGAAGCCGAACCAGAAGGACCAGGATTCCCTCCCGCCTTACCACGTCCTCGACGCCATACTGAAGCTCTACGTCGAGGAGGACAGGTCCGCCGCGGAGATAGTCGCGCAGCGTTTCGATCCGAAGACCGTAAAGAAGGTCATTACGATGGTAGACAGGAACGAATATAAGAGGCGCCAGAGCCCGCCCGGCGTCAAGATAACGCCCAAGGCCTTTGGCAGGGACCGCAGGATACCGATAACGAACAAATATTAAAAAGGAGAGTCCAAGATGGCTACGAGGTCGGTGAAGGACAAGGAATATGTATTAAAGATGGCCAAAGAGGCCAACGTAAAGTTCATCAGGCTCTGGTTCACGGACATACTCGGTTTCGTGAAATCGTTCGCGATAACCGTCGAAGAGCTCGAAGGGGCCCTTGAGGAGGGCATGGGATTTGACGGCTCATCGATAGAGGGTTTTGCGCGCATCGACGAATCCGACATGATGGCCAGGCCCGACCCGAACACGTTCTGCCTCATCCCATGGAGACAGAAGGATGATTTCGCCGTCGCGAGGATGTTCTGCGATATCGTCAGGCCCGACGGCAGCCCGTTCGAGGGTGACCCGAGATATATCCTGAAGCAGAACCTCAAGCGCGCCGCGAAGCTCGGTTTCACGTTTTATGTGGGCCCGGAGCTCGAGTTTTTCTATTTCAAGAACAACAGCTCTACCGAATTCCTCGATAACGGCGGGTATTTCGACCTGACCCCGCCCGACCCGGCCGCCGACTTAAGGCGCGATACGGTATTGATGCTCGAATCGATGGGGATCGGCGTAGAATACAGCCACCACGAGGTATCGCCGAGCCAGCACGAGATAGACCTGCGTTATACCGACGCGTTGACGATGGCCGACGCCGCGATGACATACCGCGTCACGGTCAAGGAAGTCGCGCAGAAATACGGCGTTTACGCGACGTTCATGCCGAAACCGGTATACGGGATGAACGGCTCGGGCATGCATGTCCACCAGTCGCTGTTCAAGGGCGACAAGAACGCGTTCTTCGACGCGAAGGACAAATACCATCTTTCCAAGACGGCGAAGAGCTATATCGCGGGCATCCTGAAGCATTCGCGCGAGATAACCTCGGTAACGAGCCAGTGGGTCAATTCATACAAGAGGCTCGTGCCGGGCTACGAGGCGCCTGTATACATCGCGTGGGCAAAGAGGAACCGCTCTACGCTCGTGAGGATACCCGAATATAAGCCGGGCAAAGAGAAGGCGACGCGCGTAGAGTACCGTTCGCCGGACCCGGCATGCAACCCTTACCTCGCCTTCAGCGTGATGCTTGCGGCGGGGCTGGAAGGCATCGAGAAGAATTATGAGCTGACGAGCCCGACCGAGGAGAACGTCTTCGAGCTTACACCAGAAGAGAGGACGAAGCGCGGCATCAGGCCGCTTCCGGGAGACCTCTACGAGGCGATCCTCGAGACGGAGAAGAGCGCGGTCGTCAGGAAGGCGCTCGGCGAGCATGCTTTCCATACATTCATAGAGAACAAGAAGATCGAATGGGACAAATACAGGGCTCGCGTAACGGACTACGAACTCAAGGAGTACCTGTCGATACTATGACACGCAAGGCCCCGGTAAAAGCGCCGAAGTCCTCGGCCTACGAGAAGCAGATAGAAGCGCTCTCGAAGATAAGCCAGACGATCGCCTCGAACCTCTATCTCGAGGATATCCTCCGGCTTATCGTCATGGTGACCGCCGAGGTCATGGACTCGAAGATCTGCTCGCTCATGCTGCTCGACGAGCAGAAGGGCGAGATGGTCATACGTGCCACGCAGAGCGTAAGCGAGGCCTATAATAAGAAGCCGAACATAAAGATAGGCGAAGGCATAGCAGGCATAGTGGCAAAGGAGGGCAAGCCGATAGCCGTCCCCGATGTCCGCGAGGATAAAAGGTACGTGAACAGGGATATCGCGAAGAGCGAGAAGCTCTGCTCCCTGCTGTCGGTGCCGATGACTGTAAGGGGCAAGATCATAGGCGTCCTGAACGTATATACCTCGACTCCGCATAAGTTCTCCAGGACGGAGGTCAACGTCCTCACGGCGGTCGCGAACCAGGCGGCAGTCGCGATAGAGAACGCCCAGGTCATGGTCCGGTCGAAGATAATACAGGAAGAGCTCGAGACGAGGAAGTTCGTCGAGAGGGCGAAAGGCATCCTGATGCGCAAGGGCCTCGGGGAAGAAGACGCTTTCAGGAGGATACAGAAACAGGCGATGAGCCTGCGCAAGACAATGCGCCAGATCGCGGAGGCGATCATCCTCTCCGACGACCTCGAAAAGGGCAAATAACGGGCATATTTTAGGTTTGACTTTAATAAGGTTTTATAATATAATCGTTAAAAGATTTTCCTAAGTCTTTCCGGTCCACCCGTAAAATGGAGGGAGCAGTCATGAAGAATTTTGTAATTGCCCTGGGCATTTTTTTGGTTTCGGCGGCCGTTTTAGGGTGCGGCCAACAGAAGTCGCCGACCGCCCAACCCGCCCCCGTTTCGACGGCAGCGCCTAAGATAGACGTTGCGGTCCAGCCCTCTCCGGTAGCGCCTGCGCCTGCGGTTGCGGCGGCAGCTCCGGCACCTGCGCCTGTGGCTCCGGCGGCGGCGACAGGTAAAGAGATGATCATAGCGGATTTCAACACCGGCGATAAACCCAATAATGTCGGCGGGGATTTTGGTTCATGGGACAAAGACCCGAATGACCCGACCCAGGGGACGAAGATGTCGTTCAATCCCGATGAAAAATACGGCAAGGACGGTTTTTCGCTGCAGCTCGATTACGACGTGGATTCCCCGAACCCGGCGTATAACGGTTTCTGGATGAAACTCGGGGATGTGGACGCCTCGTATTATAACAAGCTCGTGCTGTACATAAAAGGCGACGAGGCCAAGGGTTACCCCCAGAAGCTGAAGATAGAGCTGAAGAACGACAAGGGTGAAGTCGGCAAGGCGTATATCACGCAGATAAGCGGGACGTGGGCTCCCGTAGAAGTGCCGTTCTCGAGTTTCCAGGGCATAAAGGACTTCAGCAAGATGACGGAGTTCACGATAGTGTTCGAAGATTCCGTCTCGAGGCCCAAGGCGGGGACAGTATACATAGACAACATAGGGTTCGCGAGAGACTGACAGGGCATGGATTTCAAATTCGACGAAGACAGCTTTAAGGCGGGGACGGAAGACACCTACCTCTATTCGGGGGAGGTCCATTATTTCAGGATAAGGCCGGAGAACTGGCCCGCTCACCTGAAGAAAGCCAAAGCGGCGAACCTCAATGCCGTAAGCACGTATATCCCGTGGGACTGGCACGAGTACGAGGAAGGCAAGTTCGATTTCTCCGGCCACACGAACCCGCAGAGGAACCTGCTCGGATTCATCGAGCTCTGCAGGAAGAACGGCCTGCAGCTGATAGTCAAACCGGGCCCTTATATCCTCGCCGAATACATGGACCACGGCATACCGCAGTGGCTGCTTTCGACGCATCCCGAGATCCTTTCGTTGAACAGGGACGGCAAGCCGTTCTCCCACGCGCGCGTGACCCTGATGCATCCGACGTACCTGAAGTACGCGAGGTTATGGTACGACAAGATCCTCGAGATAATAAGGAACAACTCCGTAAACAGGCCGAACGGCATAATAATATCGATGCAGGTATGCAACGAGACAGGCGTCTTCACGTGGCTCGACAGGGAGGCCGACTATAACCCCGTCGCGCTCGACTATTACAAGAAGTTCCTTTCCGAGAAATACAAGAAGATAAACAGGCTCAACGCGCTCTACAGGACGAAGTATAAGAGTTTCTCGTCGGTCGTGCCGCCTTCCGGTAGTATATCGAAGCCGGCCGAACTCACGGCAGACCTCGACTGGCACATGTTCTGGCGCAGTTATTACGCGATGTACCTCGAGCACCTTATGAAGGAGGCGTCGAAGAGGGGCATAACCCTGCCGTTCACGCACAACCTGCCGGGATGGGTGTGGGGCCGCGCGATCGAGTTCCCTCTGAACGTAACGATGTACCAGGATATCGCGAAGATGTACCCGAAGATAATCCTCGCCGTAGATCATATACCCGAGAACGTATCTTACAGGAATTTCCACGACGCGTCGGTGATCCAGCAGTTCGCCCGCGCTATGCAGGGCAACAGGGGCCCGACGTTTGTTGCCGAGATGCAGGCCGGCACGAGGGAGCATACCGTCGTGACATATCCGGATGAGCTCGAGCTCTTCTATAAATCGGCCCTCGCATACGGCGCCGCCGGGATGAATTTTTACATGTTCTCCCAAGGCAAGAACCCGAAGGGCAAGTCCGCCGTAGGCCCGACATTCTACTGGCAGACACCGCTCGACCATGACGGAAAGGAATCGCCGTTGTATCCGGTCATTCGCAGGTTCGGCAAGCTCGCTTCATCCTACGGCACGCTGGCATGCAGGGCGAAGGCGGAATCGAAAGTCGCGCTGGTATTTTATAAGCCCTATTACGCGACCGAGCTGGTCAATTCCTACGACCTTTCCAAGGCGGGCCTCAGTTATAACCCGAAGACGATCAGGGACCAGGTATTCTACGAAGGGATGGCAAAGGTCCTGAAGATGATAAATTGCGATTACGATATTATCGACCTCGAACAGGCGAAGCCGAAGGACCTCGCGAAATACAGGCAGGTCTGGGCCGTCTCGCTCGAATATATGGACGCGGAGTCGCAGAAACTCCTCTCGAATTACGCGTTGGGCGGAGGCCATCTCGTTATGCTTCCGAGGGTGCCGAAATACGACCTTTCGATGAAGCTGTGCGAGGTGGTCAAGCAGGCGCTTAAGCTCGGCGAGGCCGAGGACGTCCCCGCGGGACAGTCGCTGCGGATGCCGACCGTCGAGTTCTTCGATGTAAGGGAGATCTCGGTGCTGAACCCCGTCCAGGTGTTCAACGAGCCGAACACGGAACCGGTCGCGGTCCTTCAGGACGACAGCGTCTGCGGGTTCATTAAGCATTTCGGCCCGGGATGGGCGCTTGTGCTCGGCACGGCTTTCGGGTATTCGACGGAAGAGAACATAGAGGCCTATTCCCGGATACTGAAGATGGACGATATACACGGCAACGCGTCGTCGGATAACCGCCGGCTTATCGTGCAGGAGTTTTTCGGGGAAGGACACGCGTTCCTTTTCGTAGCCAACTATTACAGGACACCAGAGTCCGGCCATATAACGTTCGCCGACCCCCAATCTAGGGCGGAAAGGAAGATGCCCTACGGCGCGCAGATGACCGTGCCTCCGCTTACAGGCCTCATAATTCCCGTAGGCGTCCCGGTCAGGGATTCGCGCGCGGGCGGCGCGAAGGTAATGTTCTCGACATCGCAGGTATTGAGCGCCTTTGAAAAAGGCGGTTCGGTATATATAGAGCTTCACGGCTTCCCGAAGTCGGACGGAGAGTTGACGGTTGCCCTGAAGAAGAAGCCCAAACAGGTGTTCGCCGACGGGAAGAAGCTGGAATATTCTTTCAGGTCCGGCGAAGCGATCATACCCTTCAAGCACAGCGACGAAGGTCCGGTGCTCCTGAAGATCAATCTGGGGTAAAAATCAATGAGATCTTACCGTTATGTTATCGCGGTTGCTGCCTTCCTATGCCTTACGCAGGCCGCCTGTATAGCCCAGGACAAGGTCCCCGTAAGGATCCCCGCCGGTTCCGATATCAAGATAATAGAGCATTTCAACGACGGCAAGGACCCTAACGAGATAGGCGGGGCTCCCGCGCTGGTTTCGAAAAAGCCGGCTTTCCTGCAGGCCGCCTATAATAACAGGGTCAGGCGCACGGCCGCCGGATATTCGCTCGAGCTGGAATTTTATATCCCGAAGGGCGAGACGGCGTCGTGGTCTACGGGCTTGAACGACCTCGATATAAGCGCCGCTAAAGGCGTATCTTTCTGGATGAAGGGCTCGGAGGGCTCGGAGAAGCTGTGGCTCTCGCTCGAGGACGGCTACGGCGCGAAAAAGGAAGCCGACATCTCCGAGCTTGTGAAGCCCTCGACCGACTGGCAGGAGATAAAAGTGCCGATGGAAAAATTCCCCGGCCTCGACATGAATAAGATGGGCAGGCTCTCATTCCTATTCAAGGGAGAACCGAGCGTCATAAGCGGGAAGATATACCTTGATGATATATCGTTTTACGGCGATAAGGAGCTATTCTTCAACGGCCTCAAGGATAATATCGGCCGTTACCCCGATAAGGTCCTCGCCGAAAGCCGCAGGGGCGAATTACTGACAAGCCCCGACAGGCAGATGCTTGAGGGCATAGCAAAGGATACCTGGGGATTCTTCGACAACGTCGTGGACAAGCGCAGCAGCCTCCCGCTCGACTGGATATGCATGGCTCCGGAAAGGGCGATAGGCGATTACACGTCGCCGACGAACACAGGCCTTTATTTCATAAACCTGGTCGCGGCTTTCGACATGGGTTTCATAACGAGGGAAGAAGCGGTCAGGCGCATCACCGCGACGCTCGACGTCGTCGAGAAGATGCCGCGCTGGAACGGCCTCTGGGATAATTACCACTCTACCACGAACCTGCAGGTCACGCGCAGGTATATCTCGTCGGTCGATAACGGATGGTTCGCGGGCGGGCTCATAATAGCGAGGCAGGCGTTCGACAAGGAACTCGGTAAGCGCTGCTCGAAGCTGCTCGACGAGATGGACTTCTCGGCGCTTTACAACAAGGAGATCGGCCAGCTTAACCTCGGCTTCGACAGGGATACGGACAAATATTCCCCTTATAATTACGGCCAGCTCAACGGCGAGGCGAGGTTCACGAGCCTTGTCGCCATCGGCAAGGGCGATGTCCCGCAGGACCACTGGTATAAGATGGCGAGGACCTTCCCTCCCGAAGTGGAGTGGCAGTCGCAGAAGCCGCAGGGCAAGGAAGTGAAGAAATCCGGCGTGAAATATTACCAGGGTTATTATGTATATGAGGGCGAGAAGGTCGTCCCGAGCTGGGGCGGGAGCCTTTTCGAGTTCCTGATGCCGTCGTTGATGGTCAAGGAGAAGGAGCTTGCCCCGAAAGGGCTCGGCCTCAACGACCTGAAGGGCGCGCAGGCGCATATAGCGATGGCGAAGCAGAAAGGGTATAAGGCCTGGGGATTCTCCCCGTGCTCGACCCCGGACGGCAGCTACGGCGGGTATACCGAATTCGGCGTAGCCGGCATAGGTTTCAAAGGATATAAGGACGAGGGCGTCGCGACCCCGCATGTCGTATTCCTCTCGCTGACCTTTACTCCCGAAGAGGCGATCGCCTGCATCAGGAGGATGCTCTTCTATTTCGACATGTACGGCGAGTACGGTTTTTACGATTCGGTCAACGTGAAGAACGGCAAGGTCTCGTACAGGTACCTCGCCCTTGACCAGGGCATGATACTGCCTTCCATAGATAACTACCTCAATGACGGGGCCATAAGGCAAAGGTTCCATAAGGACCCCGTGGCGAAAAAGGTGGAAAAACTGTTAAACGAGAATTTCTTCGAATAAAAGGCGGGGCGAAGATGAGGAACGTCAATACGAAGAACGCGCTGGCAACCGATAGGATACTTTCCGACAAGCAGAGGAAGAACCTCTCGATCCTCGAGCTCGTCGTGAAGCGCGGGCCGATCTCCCGCACTGAGATATCCAGGCAAACCGGCCTGAACATCGTGACGATATCCAATTATATAAACGAGTTCATAGCCAACGGCCTCGTCGTCGAAAAAGGTTTCGACGTCTCAACCGGCGGAAGGCGCCCGACGCTTGTCGAATTGAACCCGAAGTTCGGTTATATGATAGGCGTGGGGCTGACCGCGCTGAATATCGTCGGCATACTCGTCGACCCGAAGATGCAGGTAATATGCGAGGTCAAGAAAGAGAGGCCGGCAGACAACAGCGAGGCGATAATTGACAGGCTCGTCGAGACCGTCGAGGAGGTCCTCGCGAAGTCGAAGATAGAGCCGGAGAAGATCAAGGGGCTCGGCATCGGAATACCGGGCGTCATCGACGTGGAAGGTCAGACGATAAGATGGCTCGGTTCAATGGGCCTCTCCATGGTATCGATATCCGGCGTCTCCCTGAAGGACATATTCGAAAAGGAGTTCGACATCCCGACCCTCGTCGAGCATGACGCGGCCTGCGCGGTCTTCGGCGAACGCTGGTTCGGGTTCGAATCCGACATAAACGACATGATATACATGTATACCGGCGTCGGGTGCGGCCTCATAATAAACGGCCAGATCTACAGGGGCTCAAACGGTTCGGCCGGGGAAGTCGGCGTATTCAACGCGACCGAGCCGGACGCGGAGGCCAGGAGGAGGGAGTCGTTAAGCCTCGGCACGTGGGAGATCGATCTCGGCGTGACCTATTACGCGAGGGAAGCGATGAAGGCCGGCGGGAAATCACGGGTATTCGAAGCGGCCGGAGGGGATCCCGGCAAGATAAATCTCGGGTTGGTGATCGAGGCATCCAAGGCGGGGGACAAGCTCGCGAACGAGCTTCTTGAAGATGCCGGAAAACGGTTGGGGAAGAAGATAGCGTTCCTTGTAAACCTCCTGAACCCCGAAGTCGTCGTAATAGGCGGAGGGGTCGAACAGGCGGGGTCGCTTTTCATGGATTCCGTCAAGAGGACCATACATTCATGGTCCCGCGAGGAGAATATAAGGAACCTCAGGATAGTGCCTGCGAGGCTCGGACATAGCGCAGTGGCCATGGGCGCGGCCTGCCTTGTCTTGCAGAGGATCTTCATGAACGCCTAAAAACAGGAGGCCTTGGTGATGAGAGGGATAAAGAGGTTATTGGCGTGTTTTATCATCCTCGCCTTTGCATTACAGGCGGCAGGATGCGGCCAGCAGCAGGCCGGAGGGAAGCCGAAGAGGGTTCCGATAAAGGTGGCATTCTGGGGCAGCCCCGAAGAGATAGAGATAATCACGACTACGCTTAACAACTGGCAGAAATCCCACCCGGAGATACAGGTCAAACTTGAGCATATACCGTTCGGCAGCTATGTCAGCAAGATACTCACCGAGATAGCCGGCCGCGCCGCGCCCGACATCATAGCGGCGGAGGTCAATATGTTCGTATCGTTCGCCGACAAGGACGTCTTTCTCGACCTGAACCCTTACATGGAAAAGGACAGCACGTTCAACCTGGGCGATTTCTTCCCGGAAGTCGTGGACAGGTATACGGTCAACGGGAAGGTGCTCGCGATACCGAGGGACACGGCGCCGATGGCGTGCGTGTATTATAACAAAAAGCTGTTCGACGAAGCGGGCCTGCCTTATCCGACCGACGACTGGGACATGAACGACCTGCTCGACAAGGCAAAGAAACTGACCAAGTTCGACAAGGACGGAAAGGTCACGCAGTACGGTTTCTACAGCGATATGTGGCCGAACTTCGTACTATGCTTCGGCGGCAAGATAACGGACAGCGTCAAGAACCCGAAAAAGTGCCTGCTCGGCTCGAAGGAATCGATGGAAGGCCTTCAGTTCCTCGTGGACCTTTCGCAGAAATACAAAGTATCCCCGACCTCTAACACGTTCCGCAACCAGGGGCTCGGAGTCATACAGATGTTCATGATGCAGAGGGTCGCGATGTTCCACTCGGGCATATGGGAGACGCCGATAGTCAAGAAGGTCAAGGATTTCGACTGGGATGTCGCGATGTTCCCGAAAGGCCCCAACGGCGCGAGGAAGTTCGCGACGGGCGGTACCGGTTACGGCATACTGAAGTCGACGAAATACCCCGCCGAGGCGTGGGAAGTGCTGAAAGCCCTCAGTGGAGACGACGGGCAGATAATGCTGGCGGAATCGGGCTTGGCACAGCCGGCGAACAAGAAGATAGCCGAAGGAGAGCATTTCGCGCTGAGCAGCAACGTGCCGCTCAACAAGAAGATGCTCAATGAGGCGGTAAAGATGACGGTATACGACCCGTTCCACGCGAAATGGCGCGAGATACGCGACCTTTACATCTACCCGGAATTCGACCTGATGTTCAACGGCCTGAAGCCGGTAAAGGATGCCGTAGACGCGATAGTGCCTAAAGCGAACGAACTATTCAACGAAGGGAAATAATAAGCGAAGATGAAATTCCAGAATGATTACGGCTATTTTACCGATGACGGCAGTGAATACGTAATTACGAGGCCGGATACCCCTAAGCCCTGGGTCAACGTCATCTCCAACGGGACTTATTCGCTCGTCGTGTCGCAGTCCGGCTCGGGATTCTCGTGGTGGGAGAACTCAAACCTCGCGAGGATCACGCGCTGGGAACAGGACCTCGTCCGGGACGAATGGGGCAAGTACATATACGTCAAGGACAAGGACACCGGGGATCGCTGGTCTCTAGGATGGAAGCCCGTCTGCCCCGATTTCGAGAAGTACGAATGCAGGCACGGGCTAGGTTATACGGTCCTGTCCGCGAAATACAAGGGGGTAAACTCCGCAGTCACGATGTTCGTCCCGCGCGGCGAGCAGCTCGAACTCTGGAAAGTCACGCTGAAGAACTCGTCCGATACGGTGAAGTCCCTGTCGATGTTCACGTATTTCGAATGGCTCCTCGGCAACAAGGATGACACGCACAGGGAGTTCCACAGGACCTTCATCGGGACGGAATACGTGAAGGGCTCACGGGCACTTTACGGCACGAAGAGGAAACAGCTGATGCTCGAGGGCCAGATAATCAGCGAATGGCCCTGCACCGCCTTCTTCGCGTCGTCTGTCGATCCCGAGTATTACGAGGGAGACAAGGAGAACTTCATCGGCATGTACCGCACGATAGCCGACCCGGCCGCTGTAGAAAAAGGTGTGCTTACGAATACGACCGGCAGGTGGAACGACCCTATCGCAAGCCTGCAGGTAAATGTAGACCTGAACCCGGGCGAATCCAAAGATGTCATATTCATGCTCGGCATGAGCCAGGGCAGGGCCAAAGACGCTAAGGCTATCGGCAGGTATTCCGACGTTAAGAATGTCGATGCCGCGCTCTCCGAAGTGAAAAAGTACTGGGAAGAGATGCTCTCCGGCCTTGTCATAAAGACGCCGGATACCGCGATGAACATAATGACGAACACCTGGCTGAAGTACCAGGCGATCTCCGGCAGGATCTGGGGGCGCTGCGCGTATTACCAGTCGAGCGGCGCTTACGGTTTCAGGGACCAGTTACAGGACAGCCAGATATTCCTTCCGCTGGATACGTCGCTCACGAGGAAACAGATACTTCTGCATGCAGCGCACCAGTTCAAGGACGGGACGGTCTACCACTGGTGGCATACGCTCGCTGAATGGGGCCCGAGAACGAAGAAGGTCGACGACCTGCTCTGGCTCGTCTTCGTGACGCTCAGTTATATCGAGGAGACCGCCGATTACAAGATACTGAAGGAGAAGGCGAAGTTCGTCGACGGCGGCGAGGCGACGCTGCTCGAGCATTGCGAGCGCTCGCTCAAGAAGGTCCTCTCAAGGTTCTCAAAACGAGGGCTTCCGCTCATCGGCGAGGGCGACTGGAACGACGGCATGAACTTCGTCGGGGTCAACTTCAAGGGCGAATCGGTATGGATGGCGCATTTCTTCGCCGACATAATCAAAAGGTGGTCGGAGGAGGTCCTGTCGAGCAAGAGCATCAACAGGAAGGCCGATGCGAAGAAGTACGCGAGGAGATACGAAGGCCTCAAGAAGGCGATAAACAAATACGCGTGGGACGGCGAATGGTACTGGAGGGCCACATGCGACGACGGCTCCCTGGTAGGCAGCTCGAAGAACAAGGAAGGCAGGATCTTCCTGAACGCGCAGATATGGGCCGTCATCGCCGGGACCGGCACTGAAGAGAGGATAAAGAAGGCGCTGGATTCCTGCAGGAAATACATATACAGGGACTACGGCGCGATATTGCTTTATCCTGCCTTTTCGGAACCCAACCAGAAGATAGGTTATATCAGCCGTTACGCGGCGGGCGTAAGGGAGAACGGCGGTGTATATACCCACGCGGCTACATGGGCCGTGATCGCCGAATCGCTCAGGAAGAGGCCGGAGCTCGCGTTCGACCTTTACAGCAAGATATGCCCTCCGAACAGGACCGCGGACATAGACCATTACAAGGCCGAGCCGTACGTGACGCCGGGCAATTCGGACGGGCCGGATTCGCCCAACTACGGCCGCGGCAGCTGGACCTGGTATACGGGTTCGGCCGCATGGCTATGCAGGGTAGGCACGAACTGGCTTCTCGGCGTAAGGCCTGTCCTCGACGGGCTGCTGATAGACCCCTGCATTCCCAAGGCGTGGGGCGGGTTTGAAATGACGAGGAGATTCCGCGGCGCGGTCTATAAGATAACGGTCTCCGACCCCAACCATGTATCATACGGCGTCAAGGAGATAAAGGTCGACGGCAGGAAGATAAGCGGCAATATCGTTCCGGCGCCGAAGGATAAAAAAGCGCATACCGTGGAAGTATTGCTGGGCAGGTAAATGGCCGATCGCCCTTGAATATGGCGCGACCATAAGGTAGACTTAACAGGAGCAGCTTTAAAACAGAAAGGGGGTCAAGGACAAAATGAAGACCATATTGTCCTCTTTTACCGCCTTGGCGGTAGTTTTTGCGGTTGTTTTGATGTTTGCCGGGCAGGCGTCCGCGGCGACGCTTGTGATAGCTGATTTCAATACCGGGGACAAGCCGAACAATATCGGGGGAGATTTCGGCGCGTGGAACAGGGACGAAGCCGACCAGACGCAGGGCTGCCAGATGAATTTCAACCAGACGGACATGCACGGCGGCACCGGCTCCTCCCTACAGCTCGACTACGACGTCGATTCACCGAACCCGGCCTACAACGGTTTCTGGATGAAACTCCAGAACCAGGACGTTTCGCAGTACGATAAGCTGAGCCTCTGGATCAAAGGCGATGCGACGGCCGGCCATTCCACGAAGGTCAAGCTCGAGCTGAAGAACGCGAAGGGTGAGGTCGGAAAGTACACGGTAAGCAATATAACGTCGGACTGGCAGGAGATAGTCATACCGTTAGCGCAGTTTGGCGGCCTGACTGACCTGACGTCGATGACCGAATTCGTCGTGGTCTTTGACGATATGACCTGCGCCGCGAAGAAGCAGGGCACGATATATATCGACGACATAGCTTTCGTCAAGTAACCAAAAGGGGCGGTTCGGGAGCGGATCCCCCCGGGGAGCCGCTGCGATCACCGCCCTTTTTATTTTGTGTGCAGGGTATGGAAGAAGAAAAAGCAAGGATAGAAGCAAAGGTCCGCCGCGAGATGATGCAGCTCTTTATCGAAGAGGCCAGGATAGAGGCCGAGGCAAAAGAGCAGCATGACAGGTTCCTGAAGGACAAAGAAGACGAGAGGCAGATGAGGTCCGGGATCGTGCCCGGCGGAGGGGGCCTCGAGTTAGACGTCGCCTCCATGAAAGCCCGCATGCGGCTCGAGGAGAGGATCAAGCTCGAAAAGCTCAGGGGCAAGAGGATATTGCAGGGTGCTTTCATCTCTTCGGCGGTCATCGTGGCCGCCGTCCTGATGTTTGTGTCGCAGCAGAAAGAGACGACCGTATTTTACGACCTTGCGGCTATCAGGGATTCCCTTCAGAAGACATCCGCATACCACGGGCAGTTCAAGGTAGACGAGGTATCCCTCTCGAAGAACACGCCTTCGGCCGTGCTCGACCTGTCATTCCTGCCTTCCACGGAAAGGGACCTTAAGGATTTTGTCGAGAACCTCATAAAGAAATATTCGATGCTGCGTCCGGGAGAGAAGATCAACCTTGTCCTGAAAGCGAAGAAGAGGGTCTACGCCACGGTCTCCTATATACCCCGCAGTAATTCCATAGAAATAGAACTGATGAAATAATGCCCCTTCTCGTCGGACTTGCCTATGACATAAAGCCAACGCAACCGAAACGCGCCTCCGGGGACGCTTACGCAGAGCACGATAGCCCCGAGACGATATCGTCGGTCGAGGAAGCGCTCAAGGCCGGCGGGCACTGCGTAGTCCGCATAGGTGGCTCTAACGAGCTCCTTAAAAATATCCGACGCCTAAAATACGACATCGTATTCAATATCGCCGAAGGGATATCGGGCAGGAACAGGGAATCCGAAGTGCCGATGCTGCTGGACCTCGCCGGGATACCCTATACGGGGCCCGACGCGCTTGCGTTATCCGTAGCGCTCGACAAACCGACCGCGAAAAAAATATTCAAATACCACGGCATCCCTACGCCGCGTTATTTCCTCGCGGCCGGGGCCGGGGGCATCGCCCTTCCCGCGGGCATGAGGTTCCCGGTCATAGTCAAACCCGCGCATGAGGGCTCGGCCAAGGGTATAGGGGCGGATTCGGTCGTAAAGGATATGCGGTCACTGGAACGCAAAGCCGCGTATGTGATAAAAACGTATAAGCAGCCCGCGATGATCGAAGAGTTCGTGGAAGGATGGGAGTTCACCGTGGGCGTCATAGGCAACAGCGCGCGCGCCTGCGCGCTTCCTGTCGTCGAGAGGCATGTCTGCGCGAAGAGCGGGCTCAGCAGCCATGTGCTTGAAAAATGCGGGCGTGCCGCGGCAAATCAGGGATACAGGAAACTTCTCGGTATCGAAGCAGCCCTCGAGGCGCGGATCAAGGCCTTGGCAGCCGAGGCGTTCCTCGCGCTCGAATGCCGTGATTTCGCGAGGTTTGACTTTCGCGTCTCGGCGCGGGGCATGCGCGTATTCATTCTCGAGGCAAATCCGTTGCCCTCGCTCTCGAAGGACGATTATTTCGCGATGGTCGCGGAATTGCAGGGAATATCTTATTCGGATATGATAAACCGGATGTTCGGCGCCGCTCTTGAAAGGTGTGCTCTCAAATGAAGGATGCATATTCGTATCCCGAGTACTGTGATATAGCGTATGGCTGGGATCGCGCGCCTGAATGCGATTTTATAGAGGCGTGCGCGGAAAGGTTCTCCGGCGCAAAAGGGAAATCGGTACTGGATATCGCCTGCGGCACCGGCATACACCTTATGGAGTTCGCGCGCCGCGGGTACCGCGCGTCGGGGATCGATAAGTCGCGGGAGATGGCAGGATTCGTAGCCGCGAAAGCCGCCTCCGCGCGCCTGAAGATCGATTGCGACGCCGCGGACATGAAGGAATTCCCGCCGCGCGGCCCTTACTCTTTCGCCGTTTGCATGCTCGATTCGTTCAGGTACCTGCTGACGGACGCGGATATAAGGTCGCATCTTCGCTCGGTATCGAGGTCGCTGGAAAGCCGCGGCATGTATTTTATCGACCTCTGGATGCCGCCCTCCGCGGACTGCGTGGAATGGGAAGATGTTTCCTGGTCACAGAGATCTGGCCGGATACGGGTAGACGCGAGATACCTGCAGCATGCGCGGACCTTCGGCGCGAATACGGGGACTTTCGAAGACGAGCTTATATTCAAGGTCAGCGGTCCCGGCGTAGACACGACGGTAACGTCCAGGGCGAGGACGAGGATGCTGCTGTACGACGAATTCTGCCGCATAGCGGAGGAAGAGGGCTCGTTCACGCCGTCCGGAAGATTTTATAATTTTGACTTTGGCGAAAAAGGAGCTTATAATAACAGGCATATCAGGACTAATATCATTTTAACGAAACGGAGGTAGCGCATGCCAAGGGCAACGTTAAAGATCGCCGCATTCTGGATATTATCTTCACTGTCTGTTGCAATAGTATTATCGGGTTGCGCGGGTATCGAGCCGCCGTCGGTCGAGCAGATAGTCAAACATCCTTTCGGCACCTCCATGCTCAGGGCGGGGCTAACGAAGGACCAGGTCATCGCGCAGTGGGGCGAGCCCGACTTGAAGGAGTTTGACAACACCGGTAAATGGGGCAACTCGAAGGAGAGGTGGACCTATTACGGAAGGTACAGCGACCTGCCGGTCGACGAAGGGTACCTTACGAACACCCAATACCTTTATTTTGACGGGAAATACCTGGTAAGATACAATGAATGACCCCTCGGGGGCAGGGCGTTTCGGTTGCTGTATACAATGCGGGTCTTTTTGGGACTGCCCCACCCGGGCGGGGACAAGGGAGAGCAGTGAATGCTGTCCCCAGTGCAGTAAATATGAGATATGCAAAATAATAGACGAAAAGGTCAAGGAAGGGCTTAAGAAGGCCGTATAGACATATATTTTTCCGGAATTAAGGGGGCGCCGTTTTAAACGGCGCCCCCTCTGTTTTCTCTTGACAAGCGACTTGTTAATAAATACTATATAAGCTAATAGATGATAGTAAGATATAACGTTAAATAGCACTTGATAATACTTATTAACAACTCTGAAAGAGGAGCTTTATGGGGCCTGTTAAGAGCAACCTGATCACAGTTGATGAGTTGTCGAAGCTGTTTTTTATGTCAAAGGCTACGATCAACTACTACACCAATATGGGCCTGCTTCATATATGCGAAAAGCAGGGTAACAAACGTTTGTACGACAAGACGGAAGTCGAAGAGCGCCTTAAGAAGATCAAGGAGCTTCGCAGGAGCGGTTACAGCCTGAGGCTTATCCGGAAGCAGTTCTCCGGTCTCCAGCCCTTTGGCAACCCGGAAACAGACGGAGGGATCCCGTAAAATGCTCGACGACCTTAAGAATATCATAAAAAGATTGAATGAACTCGATGTCGCAGCAGATATCTCGCCGGCCGCGGAAAACTGTGCCTGCGCGAACGCAGGCATGCCTAAGGTCTTCTCGGTAAGCAGGCAGATAATCGCGGTGACGAACCAGAAGGGCGGATGCGCGAAGACGACAACTGCCGTAAACCTCGCGGGTTGCCTCGCCGAGAAGGGGTTCAGGGTGCTCGTGATCGACCTCGACCCGCAGGCGCATGCGAGCCTCGGGCTCGGGCTCGACAAGGACAGCATGGACAGGACGATATACGACGTGCTTATGAATAACGTCTCGCTTTGCGACGTCATATCGAAGACGCAGGTCGAAGGGCTCGACGCCGTCCCGTCGAATTCGGTATTGTCGGGCGCCCAACTGGAATTGGCCACCGTATTGGGCAGGGAGAGCGTCCTGAGGATAGCGGTAAGGAAGATGCTTCTCAAGAAGGATTATGATTTCATAATATTCGACTGCAACCCGAGCCTGAACCTCGTCACGATAAACGCCCTTGTTGCCGCCGACTCCATACTTATACCGATACAGACCCACTATTATTCGCTTGAAGGCATGAAGGAGCTCTTCTCGACAATAGATATCGTGCGCGAGAGGCTGAACCCCGACCTGCAGATACTCGGCATACTCGCCACGCTTTACGACACCCGCACTAAGATAAGCGCCAAGATGCTCGAGCAGATACGCGGGTATTTCAAGGGGATGGTTTTCAATACGGTCATCCGCAATAACGTGAAACTCTGTGAGGCGCCGATATTCAAGAAACCCATCCATGTATACGACAACCGTTCGCTCGGGGCCCGGGATTATTTTAGTTTAGCCGATGAGATAGTCGAGAAGACGCAAAAATGCGAGGTGAGGCTTGACGCAGGAAAAGTTGCCTGATAACGCCGGCGCCCAGAACGTCGTAAAGGACATCTTCGAGCGCAAGAGGCCGGACGAGATATCGTCAAAGAAGATCTCGTCGCTTTTCGGTGCCGGGGGCGCGCAGGCGCGGACGTCCGCGCCCCAGAAAGAAAGGCGTTTCAGCGGGTATCTTCCCGTAGGCCTGGATATAAGTGCGTCCGGCATATCTTTCGCGAGGGTCGGGAGGTCCGACGGCGGGCTCATGTTCGCGGGAGGGTCGCCCGCAGCAGGCGCTTCGATAAGGCAATGCGTGTCTGAGAACGCGCTGAAAGGCGACGCGGTGATCGGGTTACCGGCTTCGGACGTGAAATTCAGGGTGGTCAAGCTGCCTCCGATGCCGGAAGCCGAAATAGACAGCGCCGTGGCCTGGGCGGCCGCAGAGGCGCTCGGGGTGGACGCGCGCAGGATGCAGGAGATGAGCATGGATTACGCGGTCCTGCGGGAGGCCGGTATGCCTTCCTCAGAAACCAGTATCTTTATCGCGGCAGCGGACAGGGAGCCGGTGCTTGGGAAGATGAGGGAAGCCGCGGATGCCGGGCTCAATGTTCTGGCGGTCGAACCGTCGCCCCTGTCGCTTTATGCCGCGATGTGCTCCCTTACCGCGGGCGCTGCGGATGCCTCAACTCTCACACTTATGCTGAATATAGGCCGCGGCTCGGGGGAGATAATCATAGGGCTCGGCCGCGACGTATGGGCGGTGCAGGAAACGTCCATATCCGCGGATCTCCTGCGCGGGGCGCTTAACGATGACGGCAGCGTCGCATCGAAACCTTCGGTCTCATCGGCCCTCGAGAGCCTCATAATAGATATCGAGCATTCGTTAAAGACGATCTCGGGCTTATTCGCAAGGCCGGATTCGCTGTCTCCCGGCAGGATAGCCGTATCGGGCCCCGGCGCCGTGAACAAGGGCATATGCCCGTTCCTTAAGAAGACATTCAATATGCCGGTCGACCTGTTCGATCCGTTAGGCGCGGGCCCGGAACTGGCCGCGGCTGTCGGGCTTGCGTTAAGGGGAGCAAAAGATGAAGCGGTTTAACCTTATACCGAAACAGGGCAGGAAAGCGCAGGCAGCGCCGCCCGTGGCGGGCGGCCGGAAACAGCCGAAGGCCAACATACTGTTCGTGGTCGCGCTGTTGGCCGTGGTCCTTATAGCGGCGCCGAACGCGTTGAACCGCCGCAGCGGCGACAGGCTTGCAGCAGCGAAAGCGCGCCTCGAGGAAGCCAAGAAGGAACTGGGGCGCAGGCAATCGCAGCGCGTGCTTATAGCGAAGGACTACGACCTGCTGGTCAAGAAAAAGCTGGCAGCGGAAGAAAAACTGCAGTACCTGAAAGACGCTGAGACGGGCAAGCCCGCGGAATTATCGCAGGCACTCGTCTACATGCCGACGCTCATACCGGACGAGATCTGGATAAATAAGCTGACCGTCGAAGGGCGGCGAGTGGTCATAAACGGTTCCACGCTGGATAACCAGGCCGTATCGAAGTTCATGGAGAACCTTAACAGGTCGAACAAGTTCAAGGGATCCAGCTTTAATTTCACGCAGAAGGGCGAATTAGGCGACGCGACGCTCTACAATTTTGAGATCGCGGCGCAGATGGCAAACTAAAGGGGCTTAATGGGCAATAACAGGAAATTGATCGTCATAATCGTTGCGGCCGCCTTCGCGGCACTGGCCGGGTACAGCCTGGTCGGGCGCGGTTTCGTCGAAGAACAGAACGCGGTGAGGTCCGAACTGAGGAAGATCGAGGACGAGACGGCTAAGACGAGGGAGAAATTCCCGGACATAAAGGCGCAAGAGAAGGAACTGGACGGCCTGCAGAAGAGCTATGACAGCGTGCTGAAGGATATCGCGGGTTATGAGAAGAAGATACCTTCCGCCGTCTCGGTATCAAAACTTCTCGGGGAGATGACCCGCCGCTCCGAGGGCCTCGGCATGGATTTCGAGTCGATAAGGCAGGATATCGAAAGGGAGAAAGAGGGCTACATAAAACTCAAGCTTGAAATAAAATTCTCAGGCCCTTATTCGAGCGTAGTGAATTACCTTAACCGCCTGCAGAACCTTTCCGATTATCTTATCGTATCTAACGTGGAGATATCCCAGTCGAAGGAAGGCGCTTCCCATTCGAAGACGAATATGCAGGTCTCGATGCTGCTGCTCGAGAAAGGCGCTGACCTGTCCGCGTTCGAGAACGCCCGGACCCCGGAAGCGATAACCCTGAAAGCAGACCCGTTCGTTTCCAAGAAACCCGGCAGGAAAGACAAGGCCGAGGATTTCAAGTTATCGGGGATAACGCAGGCGGGAAACGATTCTACCGCCATAATAAACGATGAAGTAGTCAGGACAGGCGCAAAGATAGGCGGATGGGAAGTCATGCTGATATCGAAGGACGCGGTAACGCTTACCGACGGGAACGATACCGTTACTGTAACACTTAACAGATAACACGAGGGAGACATGGACAACAAACTGAAATATTTCGCGGCGATCGTAATCTTGTCATTGGCCGTCGGGCTGGCGGCGGCGGAAACGGATCAGCTGATATCGCTGGATTACAAGGATGCCGACATTAATGCGGTCCTGCGTTCCCTGGCGTGGTCCTACGACCTGAACCTCGTGACCGGCACCGACATAAAAGGCAAGATCACGGTCAACCTGAAGAACGTGACCCTGAACGAGGCGCTCGACGCTATACTCACTGCCAGCGGCTATGCCCATGTCCGGAAAGGGAACATAATCTACATAAGCTCCGGTTCCGCCGAGGGCATAGATATGTCCAGCGAGGCGGTATTCCTGAAATACCTCAAGGCGGCGGAAGCGCAGAACCTATTGCGGAAGGTGATCTCGGCAAAAGGCGATATCAAGGTCGACGAGGTCTCGAATATGCTTATAATCACCGATTACACCGCGAATATCGAGAAGGTCAAGAAACTTATCAACAGCATAGACCTGCCGCCCCAGCAGGTCCTTGTCGAGGTAAAGATAGTCGATATCACCTCGAAGGACCTCGAGAACCTCGGTGTGACGTGGTCGGCAGATTACAGCCCGGCCGGCGCGGTCAAGGGGCTGTTCGACAGGAAGACCGGGTTCCAGGAAGAACTGAAGACGACAACGACGGTCCCCGGGCCGTCCGGTACTCTCTCCGGAGGGCAGTTCAAGATAGACACCCTGAATTTCAAGGGTTTGTCGCTTACCGCCACGATAGACGCGTTATGCCAGGACCAGAAGGCGAACCTGCTCGCGTCCCCTTCGATAGCCGTGCTGAATAACCGCGAGGCGAGGATAGTCATAGGAGAGAAGGTCCCTTACAAGGAGAGGACGCAGACGACTACAGGCACGACCGAGACGACGAAGTTCATAGATGTCGGGACGACGCTGAGGGTGATCCCGTCTATCAACGCGGACGGTTATATCACGATGCTGATACATCCGGAGGTCAGCTCGGTATCGGCCCTGCTAGACGCGGGCCCGAGGATAACTACGCGCGAAGCCGACACTACCGTCAGGGTCAAGGAAGGCGAGACGATAGTCATCGGAGGCCTGATAAAACAGACGGACGACAAGATAAAATCAAAGATACCGCTGCTCGGCGACCTGCCGGTAATCGGGCTCCTGTTCAGCAACCGCTCGAAGGACCAGGCGCAGACGGAACTCGCCGTTTTTATAACGCCGAAGATACTCCGGTCCAAGGAGGAAGCGAAGATATACGGGGCAAAGGAAGAGGAAGAGGTTTACGTGAACATCGGGCCCACGGGGGAGCTCAGCATCGCATACCAGCTCTTCGAGAAGGCAGATAAGCTCGATAAGGGCATCGGCCTGGAAAGCCGCCGTAAGGACATAAAATACAGGAAGACCCAGGCCTTGAGCCTGTTCGAGAATATCGCAAGCCAGTTCCCGAGCAGCCCGAAAGCCCCGGAATCGCTCTATCGCGCGGCGCTCATAGAGTACTATTATTTCGGCGATAACATAAGCGCGCGGGACAAGCTCGAGAAGCTTATATCCGATTTCCCGAAGAGCGCATTCGCGGATTACGCAAGGGATCTTCATGAGAGCATGAACAGCTCGCCGGCGCCGGGGGATAAGAGCCAGCCGGGCGCAAAAACAAATATTTCAATAGGTCGATGAAAGATACAGATGCCAAAGTACACGTACCGAGCGCGCGACAAGTCCGGGCAGCTGGTCACCGGGTCCGCCGAGAGCGGGAACGAATACGAAGTCGCATCAGGGCTTAAGGACCTCGGATACAGCATTGTGGAAATAAGGCCCGAGACGGCATCTTCGGGCGGCCTGCAGGAGTACTACTACCGGGCGGTCTCAAGGATAAGCAGGCAGGAGATCATCGTCTTCACGAGGCAGCTTGCCACGCTGCTGCGCACCGGAAATACCCTTACCTCATCCCTTGATAACGTGGCCGAGCAGGTCAAGAACCAGAAACTCAGGGGCGTAATAAAACAGGTCACGAAGGACGTGCAGGGCGGCATGAGTTTCTCGAAAGCCGTTGCGAAACACCCGCAGGTGTTCGACGGGTTCTTCGTCTCGATGGTGAAGATAGGCGAGGCCGGCGGGCTGCTCGACGATGTCCTTGAGCGCCTCGCTTCACTCGGGGCCGACGAGCTCGAGATAAGGTCGCGCGTGCAGTCCTCGCTGATCTATCCGGTAGTGCTTATAGGGCTCTCGCTGGCCGTAGTGGCTTTCGTGCTTGTGGCGGTGCTGCCAAATTTCGTCTCGATATTCGAGGCGTCGCAGGCCAAGCTCCCGGCTCCTACGAAGATCATACTTGGCTTGAGCTGGGCCCTGAGGAATTACTGGTACCTCGCGGCCGGCGGGCTTGTCTTATCCGTCTTCTGGCTCAAATGGTATATCTCTACCCCCGAAGGCAGGTACAGGATAGACGGCTATATATTGAAATCGCCGCTCTTCGGGGAATTATACCTGAAAGTCATGATATCGAGGTTCAGCAGGGCGATGGCCGCACTTACAAGGACGGGCGTCCCTTTCCATGAAGGCCTCGCCGTCGTGGAGAACACCATACCGAACACGGTGCTGCGCAGGACATTCATAGATATACGCAACAGGGTAAATGTCGGGCAGGGGGTGACCGAGGCCTTCAGGTCATCGGGCATATTCCCGCCGATGGTGATACAGCTGATAAGCAGCGGCGAGAAATCCGGGCACCTCGACGAGATGTTCTCCGAGGTCGCCTCGTTCTACGAGCCGGAGGTTGAATACACGCTGCGAAATTTCACGAGCTTACTCGAGCCGTTCCTGCTGCTGGTAATGGGCGCGATAGTCGCGTTCATAGCCCTTTCGGTGCTTTTGCCGATATTCAACCTCATCAAGATAATAAAAGCGTAAAGGAGAGGAATATGAGGAAGCGTAAAGGTTTTACACTTATCGAGATACTGATAGTGATAACGATAATAGCGATCCTCGCCACGACGATAATACCCAACTTCATAGGGTTTGACGTCGAGGCGCGCATAGCCGCAACACAGACCAACCTCAGCTCCATAAGGACCAGGATCACGCTCTTCAGGGCAAAGGAGGGAAAGTACCCGGATACCCTCGATGAGCTGCTGACCGCGCAGTATGACGATATGGGCGTGAAACGGGCCTACCTTGACCGCATCCCGCCCGAACTGGTAACGAGCAAGAAGGGCCTCAGCACGATAGAGAACATATCGAGCGGCGATTCGCCGTCAGGTGCGGGCGGCTGGGCGTATATAACGGACAAGGCGGACGTCGTGGTAAACGTCACCGAGCCGTTGAGCTCAAAATGGGGAAGCTATGCGGGGCAGAAGCCGAACGAATGGTAACAGGCGGGGCGCCGTATTATTCGGCGTACTGATCGTCGTATTGACCGTAAGCCTTATCGGCGCGAGCCTTGTTGCGCTGTTGTCGTCCATTGCGCTGACGAACCAGTATGAGGTTAACCGCGCGAAGGCGCTGTACCTTGCCGAGGCCGGCATCAGCCAGGCGGTATTCCTGCTGAAATCCCAGGCGATAATCATAGGCAGCGAGGAGTATTTCGTGAACCCTACCGCGCTCGGAGACGGGACGTACGAGGTGAAACTGGATTTCAAGCAGTCGCTGCTGTCGTCGACCGGGAAGGTCGGCGGGATAACGAGGACGATACAGTTGAAATTCAACTCGTTCTAAAGCATGAAAGCCCGTAACGGCTTCACATATACGGAGGTGCTCATCACGCTGGCCGTGCTCGCGGTTCTTTTCGTGCCGATGATGCGCCTCTTCTCGCACACGCTGGCGTCCTCCTCGATGACGGGGGAGACGATAACCGCGTTGAACCTGGCCAAATGGCAGATGGAGCGCGCGAAGAACCTCGATCTCACGACCAGGCGGTTCAAGGAGATAGGCAGCACATATTATCCGCCGCCCGAGGAGCCGCCGATAGAATTGAACGGCAGGAGATGGAGGATATATACGGATATCGACGCTGCCTCCGAACCGCTGAAGGTGAAAGTATCGGTATTTCTTGACGGCAGGGCGGACAAGGGCCCAGTGGTAGAACTCGTCACCTTACTTGAGGACATGACGTGGATAAAAGGCAGTCCGGATTCACGCTAGTAGAGCTGCTTATAGCGGTCCTTATCGCCGTGTTCATAACGGGCGCCATATACTGGAGCGTGGCGACTGCGCTGCAGAGCTGGGCGTATATGAAGGACGAATTGATGTTGCAGAAAGTCCTTTCGCAGGTCATGCAGGAACTCATAGAGGGCACTCCGGACAGGAACGGCCTGCGGGACTCGCTCGAGATAATCAGGGCGTATTCGGACGAAGTCGAGGCCGTTTACCCATGGACCGATACAAGCCATATGGCCCAGAGCGGGCTTAATGTGTACGAGCTGGACAGGGAGATAAAACCGGGCTCGAGCATCCCGATAGCGGAAGCGCGCGCGCCGGATACGGACGCCTATTATCCGGTAGCGGCCTCTATGCTTGACTGGGGCAGGAAGGAAGAGATGAACAAAGTCCAGCTGGCATCAAAGGTCGCCCCGGGAAGCCGGCTGCGTTTCACGTTCCATCCCGACCCGAAGAAAAACCCCGATACGGTCACGAGATACAAATGGTCCGGGGAGGACGGGCAGGTATTCGTAGAAGATTCCAACGGCAGGGCAGAGATATCAAAGAACCCGTTCGGCATAAAGATAACCGCTTTCTCCCTAAAATATTTCGATAACGCCAACAGGAACATCTCCGAAGGAGGAGATGTCCCGGATGATATGTTGCAGTTCATCGGCGGCATAGAGATATCCGCCGAGGCAAGTTTACCGCCGCGGGCCGGCGATAAGGCATCCGGTAGGAAGAAGGACCTGATAAGTTTCGTCAGTTTAAGGAACAGCCCCGCAAAGGGCGGCGCCCTTGCCGTTAAGGAAGGGATGAGGTTCTCCATTCCCGATTCCCGTCACATACGGACATTTTTCCTTTCGAACCTTTCGGGCATAGACGACAGGGACGTGATACAGCTGACCGCCGTTCCGTCAAAGGGAAGCGAATGGAGGCTGACGGTCAATTTCAGCCGCACGGGCCTAACGCCTCCGAAGATCTCATCCTATACGATAGAATATCCCGCGGGAAAGACGGTTTTCAGCGACAAGCCGAACACGAGCGTAGAGGCGGGGCTTAACCTGCTCTCGCTCGGCCCGAACGGCATGTATGATTATGACTATGACGAGGATACCGACAATATAGTATTGTGCGAAGGCGAAGTGGAGCTCAAGGTCACGAAGATGGACATATCGGGGGCGGCGTTATTCATAAGATGAAGAATGCGTCGGGTGCGCTTACAGCATTTGCCTGCGCGGCAGTTTTCACGGCCGCATGCCAGGGAGCTGCATATTGCGCCGATAAGAACTGGATCGCCGCGGGTGACGCTTCGACCTGGGCCGACCAGAAAAACTGGAATCCGGAAGGAGTGCCGACTTCCGCAGATGATGTAACGATAGACCTGCAGGGGTCCTCCGCAACGGCGGCGGAGACATTCGAGGCCAAGTCCGTCACCGTAGGCGGCGGCAACACGTCCGTATTTTCCACCGAAAATTTCATATATGGGGAGATATCCCCGGCCTCTCCTTCGGACGAGGCGTTGTATATAAAAAAGGACGGCACCGTCGTGCTTAATGGGGCCGGCACCATAACTTTAAGGGGCATGTTCAAGAATACCGAGGAGACAGTGACGGGTGAAGAATCTTTCATGTTCACATTGGAATAAAAATCTAAAGGAGGAATTTGAAATGCTTACATTAAAGAAAAATGTGTCCGCGAGGATGTCCGCGCCGGTATTCGCCGTATTGTTGATATACTTCTTCGCCAGCTGGTTCATGCTCGCGCCGCCGGGCGCGGCGGGCGAGGCCCATGCCGGCCAGCTCGAGTTCGACGGAGTCCCGGTCGATATAACGACCGCCGCTAACGAAGACCTGGTCATCGCGCCCGGGAGCGGCGGCAATAGCCAGATCGGCACCGCGACAGGGACCAATACCCATGCCACGACAAACAACGACCTGCACGTTACGGGCGCGCTTGAAGTGGACGGGGTCTCGTATTTTGATTCCGCAACGTATCTCGGCGACACGGCGTCCGACACGGTCACGGTGACCGGTTATTTCGGCTCATCGCTGATACCGTCCGCGGATTCCACGTATGATCTCGGTTCTTCCAGCCTGGCATGGCGCTACCTTTATGCCGATATAATAAGCGGCTACAACGCTAACCTCGCGCTGAACCCCGCAACCGGCTATAGCTTGACGGGAGCCGTGACGAAGAGCGCTTCCTCCGGCAATGAGGTCGCGTATGATTACGCCGTGACTATAAACAAGGCCGCCGGTAATTATACCGGCATTAAACTTAACCTTACTCAGACAGCCGCGGGCGGCCCCGCGACGGCGAACTTCCTATTCGACCTGCAGCTTGGAGGCGTATCGATGTTCAACGTCGACTCGGCCGGAAACGTGACCGCGGTCGGCACGATAACGGGTTCGGGCGCGGCGATAAACGGCACGACGAGCCATACGTTCACGGTGAATTCCAATAACGACAACGCACTTACGACTCTCCGACTCGGCGGTTCCGGAGGCAGTAACGGGCAGGTGACGACCGTATCGGGGAACCTTGTCATCGATTCGAACGGCGGGACCGTTGACATTAACGACGGTATACTCGACCTCTCCACCCAGACAGTTGATGTAACGCTTAACGATGCCGTTGATTCGCTTAACTTCGATTCCGATACGCTGTCTATCGACGCGCAGAATAACCGGGTAGGGATAGGGACGGGCGCGCCGGACAACCAGCTGCACGTATCGGAGCCCACCGGAATCGTGGAAGTCGCGAAGTTTGAAGGGTTAAACGGCGCATCGATACGCATAGATGCGCAGCTTGGGGCCAATACGTCGACCACGCGTAATTACATAGCCGATACCCTTTCGGCTGAGGCCGGATATACACCCATAAACCCCGGAAGCGGTTATTTCATATCAGTAGGGGGGAACAGGTATCTGACTCTTGACACCAACGGATTCCTCGGATTAGGCGATACCACACCCGTCGCAAACCTCGTCGTAGGAAGCGACGCCGGCGCCGCTGTCGCCGGAGCGGGTGACGCGTATATCCAGAACGACCTTGAGGTCGACGGTACGCTTTACGCGGCAAGCGCATCGATAGCGGGCACGGTATCGGACACGTTTACGATAGATACCGACAATACTTCCGCGACGCCGACGCTTACGTTCGGAAACGCAGGAAATCCGTTCATAACTACACCGGCGGGCAACTTGAACCTGCAGCCCGCGAGCGCCGTCATAATCCGTGACGCTACCGCTCCCGCGCCCGCAAAGGCGACGTCGGCAGGCATGTTATTCGTGGAAAACGCTTTTGAGAACACGGGGATCGCCTATCATTATGACGATATCGCGATGTATGACAAGAAATCGTTCGTAGTGATAAGCTCCGCGTCCGGCAACCCCGATTACGCGCACAGCATCTACCTGTCGCAGTCAGACAACCTCATGCAGTTCAAGGAGTGGGACACGTTCAAATTCACGAACACCTCCGCCGACCCGGACGTCGACCTTATAACACTGACCCCGACCGCCGGCATGGCGTTGCTCAACGACGACGTTGTCGATAACGCCGTCAGCGACATACTGAAGATACAGCATTCGTCAACGAACGCGCCGCAGGCGGGCATAGGCACCGGGCTCGCGTATTACGTCGAGGACGCGGGTAACCTGCAAAAACACGGCTCGATAGATACTGTCCTGACCACGGTGACCCAGGGTTCGGAGAATGCCGATATGGTTTTCAAGATCTCCGAAGCCGGTGCGCTGACGGAGCTGATGCGCCTCAACGCCGCCTCCGACAGGGTCGACATCTCCGGCGACTTGAATGTCACGGGTACCATCTCCGGCGCTCTCTCGGCAACAGGTACGACCTCGGATACGTGGGAAGTCAATACGGACGGAAACAGCGTGACAATAGATTCAGCCGGGCAGACGTCCGACCATGATTATACCTTCCCGAACGTGTCAGGAAAAGTTCTTACCACAAATATGTCGGACGCGATCGTCGCCGTCACATTGAATGACGCGATAAACGCGCTTAATTTCGATACCGATACGCTTACGATAGACGCCGCCAATAACAGAGTCGGTATCAATACGGGCAACCCGGGCGCGCAGCTTGAAGTAGTGGGCACATTAAAAGTCGTTACCGGTTCTGAGAGCACATTCTATGCCGCGGCAGTCGGGCCGTATATGTACATACAGCCAAAGGATGTCGCCGGTACGGATTATACGAGAGTCGGCGGATGGAGCAGCGCCGCCGCGGCGACCAATCTGGTGCTTCAGCCGGCGGGCGGGAATATCGGCATAGGAGGGACATTCGACGGCAATCCTACAACTATTGCGCCGAGTTATCTGCTTTCGCTGGATGGCCAGTCAGGCAGGACCATAGGCATGGAACGGCATCAAACAGCCGGGCAGGCCGGCAACGACCTGTCAATCCAGTCGGGCGGCGCATATGCCACCGGCTCCAACCTGAACGGAGGCAATCTCCTGCTGAAGGCCGGGACCGCGACGGGCACCGGCGCGTCCGCGATAATATTCCAGACCGCGAAAGCGGCAGCTGCGGGAGCGGCGGACAATAGTCCGGCGACAAGGGCACTGATCGGCGGCACCAGCTTAGCGCTGAGCCCCCACGGGACGGCCGCGGGCGATACGCTTGAGTTGAGGTTCAGCGAATTGGCCGCAGGCGGATCGGACTATGTAGGTTTTAAGGCGCCGGATGCCATAGGAAGCAACCTTATATGGACATTGCCGAGCATTGACGGGTCGGATGGTCATGTCCTCAAGACGAACGGCCTTGGCACTCTTTCGTTCGGTGCGGTCGGCGGCAGCACCGCGATAACCGGAACTACGAACGATACATTTGAAGTCAACTCCGACGGCAACAGCGTCACGGTCAGCTCTGCAGGGCAGACATCCGACCACGTCTTCACATTCCCGGATGCCACCGGCACGGTCCTTACCACCAACATGCCCGCGGACGTTGCGGTGACGCTCGGTGGCGGCGTCGACGCCCTGAACTTCGACTCGAACACCCTCTCGATAGACGCGAACTCGAACAGAGTGGGAATCGGGACGGCAAGTCCCCAGTATAGCTTGGATGTGGTAGAGACCGCGCGCATAAATAATTCTGCCGGCGCCGCAAGCCTTATATTGACAGGTGCCGGGGATGCGTTTGCATATTCCTACGTCAATTTGCTCAATGAAGCAGGGGATAAGTCCTGGAATGTCCAGCACCGTAAGGCCGCGGGTTTCGTCAATGATTTCATAATCGAGGAATACGACGGTGCGGCCTACTACCAGAGGTTCATAATGAGGCCCGGCGGGTCAGTCGGCATCGGGACCACAGATTTTGACGGCACGCCGGCGTTGGGCCATCTTATTGTCAAAGGCACGACCAACGACGGCTCGACGAATATCCAGGTCTGGCGCGACAGCGACGAGGCGAATGTCGCCTACCTCGACACGAACGGCAACCTTACGTTGAGCGGTTCCGTCTCCGCGTCGGCAAGCGCACTGACAGGCACGACCGCCGATACCTTCACAATCAACTCCGACGGCACGACCGCGGCATCGACGCTGGCATTGGGCGCGGCCGGCACAACCGGCGGCCAGATAACCACCGGCGCGGGAAACCTGACGATCGACTCCACCGGCGGCACCATCGACATCAACGACGGCGTCCTTGACCTCTCGACCCAGACCGTCGACGTTACGCTCAACGCCGCCGCCGACGCTTTAAACTTCGACTCGAACACACTCTCGATAGATGCGAGCGCGGACAGGGTGGGCATAGGCAAGGCGAATCCCGACCATAAGCTTGATGTCGAAGGCAATATACGCATCACCAATTCCGCGAGCCACGCGAACCTGATACTTTCGGGCGCCGGGGATGCTTTCAAATATTCGGCGATCAACCTATATAATGAAGCAGGTGACAAGCTGTGGTCTATCCACCATAGGAAGGCCGCCGTGGAACTCAATAATTTCCTGATAGAGGAATACGACGGTGCGGATTATTACCAGAGGGTGTCGGTGGCCCCTGGCGGCAACATGGCTATCGGGACCGTTGATTTTGACGGAACACCCGCAGCCGGACGGCTTATAATCAAGGGCTCGACCCCCGACGGTTCGACGAATATCTTAGTCGGCAGGGACAGCGACGAGGCGAATGTCGCCTATCTCGACACCGACGGCAACCTGACATTGAGCGGTGCGATCTCGGCGGGCTCATCATCATTAAGCGGCACGACCGCCGATACGTTCGAAGTCAATACCGACGGGTTCGGAGCCGTCTTGAGCACGACAAACCGTTCTACAGACGGCACGTATACGCTGCCTAACGTCGCGGGCGCCGCCCAGATACTTACGACGAACATGTCGGATGGCGATGTGGCCGTTACGCTCTATGCGGCCGGCGTGAACGGCCTCAGTTTTGATACCGATACACTGTCAATAGACGCGCAGAACCATTGGGTAGGCATCGGGACGACCTCCCCGGACGCAAGATTGACCGTTGACGGGGGAGGAAGCTATAGCGGTTATGTCTCGACGAGGGCTACCAACGATAATTACTGCGGGATACTGTTTACGGACGCGGACGGGCTGCAGTGGGGTCTATACAAGAATGCGACCGCGGACCCGATACTGCAGTTTGGCAGGTACACCGACGGGGTCTGGCAGGCCGCGCCGATCAGTTTCGCCAGGAACGGGGATGTGGTCTTCGGCGACAGGTATGTAGGCATCGGCGACTCGGACCCGGTTGCTTCGTTAGTCGTCGGCAGCGACGCCGGGGCATCTGTCAGCGGCGTCGGTTCGGCATATATCCAAAATAACCTCGAGGTCGACGGAACGCTTTACGCCGCCGGTTCAAGCCTTACGGGTACCACCGCCGATACCTTTACCTTGAATTCCGATAATACTACCGATATCGCGACTACATTGACCTTTGGCGGCGCGGGCACCGGTACTGGCTCGATAACAACGACCGTCGGCAACCTTACGATAGCCCCGAACGGGGCGACAACGAGCGTCACCGGAGATATTGACGTGAGCGGCAGTATAGAGATTGATTCCGCGAACGCGATAAACAACAACGGGACAACGAGCATCTCGGTGGGTGCGCTTGCGGGCGCGAACAATGCAGGTTCCAATAACACGTTCATGGGTGCCAGCGCCGGTACGGCAGTCAACTCCGGCAGCGATAACACGTTCATAGGTTCTAGCGCGGGCGCAGCAGCCACAACAGCGATAAATAGTACGTTTGTCGGTTCCAATGCCGGATTGAGCTCGAACGCGGGTTACAACGTATTCATAGGGTATTATGCCGGACAAAACATATCCGGTACCGGCAACGTCTGTGTCGGGCAGGTTGCCGGCTACAGCAGCAACAGCGCGGCATCAAATACATTCATAGGCAGCGCAGCGGGAAGGGGGAATACATCGGGAGACCAAAATGTATATATAGGAGGCAACGCCGGATACGCTAACTCGACCGGGACCGGGAATATATTTATAGGTTACCAGGCCGGCGAAGACCTGAACCCGGTTTCGAATATACTCGTAATAGATAACACCGACACCGCCACACCCCTCATCTACGGCGACTTCAGCACGGACACGCTCACGATCAACGGAACTCTTAATGCCACAACGGTAGGATTTTCCGGCACCACCGCCGACACCTTTACGGTCAACTCCGACGGCACCGCGGCGGCATCGACGCTGGCATTGGGCGCGGCCGGCACAACCGGCGGCCAGATAACCACCGGCGCGGGAAATCTTACTATCGACTCCACCGGCGGCACCATCGACATCAATGACGGCGTCCTTGACCTCTCGACCCAGACTGTCGACGTCACGCTCAACGCCGCCGCCGACGCGCTGAATTTTGATTCGAATACGCTCTCAATAGACGCGGACGCGAACAGGATAGGCATCGGGACGCCGGCGCCTTCCTCGGACCTGCATGTCGTTACAGCCGCCACCACAGGCAACGGCGTCTTCATTGACGGTTCTACGGTGACCGAAGGAAGTGCGTTGAGTATAGAGGTTGATGCCACCGCAATGACAACGGGATATCCGTTCCTGATAACAAGGGATACCGTCGATATGCTGCATGTAACGGAGTCCGGCGGCGTGGTTAGCGAGAACATCATTACCTCGGATACAGATTCCACCGAGAACCTGCGCTTGGGCGAGGACCAGGACGCTTCTATCGGTTATGATGGTTCCGACCTTGTCATAAACCCACGAGTCGTAGGCACGGGAGACATGGTATTGAGTTCGGGCAATATAGGCATCGGCACCGCAGCCCCGGACTACCTTTTGACTGTCGCCCCGCCCGGGAACACGGAAGCCAGCATCGGCATGGTATCTACGGGCGGCGCGGGCGCCGAGATATATTTTGGTTACTCCGGTGCTTATAATGCCGCGATAGGATATACACAAAATTTCGAGGGAGCGATCGAGTTCAAGACGAACGGAACGAATAACGCCAGCTCGAAGATGATATTAACAAGCGCAGGAAAGTTGGGCATCGGCACCGGAATAGTGTCCGAACCCTCCGCCGCGCTCGACGTGCAGGCCGCAGTGACCGCGGCTTCAGCCGTCGCGAACGGCGTGCGGTTCCAGCAGACGCTTACCGCGGCAGCCGACAACGATTCGCTCAGCGGCTTGTTGATAAATACCACGTATGCCGACGGCGGTTTTTCCGGCGTCAAGCATAACGGCATCGCCTTCCCTGATGCGCAGGGCACGAAGTTCAACCTCGGATACGACGCGGCGAAAGCGAAGTGGATAGGCATAGACGGGAGCTGGCGCCAGGGTTTCGCGAATGACACCGGTTTCGAGTTCTATATATCATCCAATAATACGAGTTGGGGTGATTCGAAATTCCATATCGACACCGATAGCGTCGATTTTTACGTCGACCCGGTCGTAGGGACATCCGGCACAAACAGGTGGCTTAAGATGTTCGGCAACATACTTTTCGAGGAGAATGACGATTATATCGGCACGTATAATACAGGTACGTTTACCGTAGGCAACCTGCAGAATACATCAACGGCTACCACGGTCAACTTCGGAAGGGATGGAGGCATCGACGTGATGAACTTCAACAGGGGCGGCACGACATATAATTTCCTGACGCTGAAGTCGGCAGGAACCGATGATATTACGCTCGACCCGGCAGGAAACGACGTGCTTCCGGGCTCCGACAGCACCGATAACCTCGGCAGCAGCGGCACCCGCTGGCTTAACGGTTACTTCGACAACGTCTATTGCGCGAACCAGAACGCGACGAATTATGTCACGGGTTCGGATATCGCCGAAAACGTAAATTCAGCGAAACCGCTTGAACCCGGGACCGTCGTAATAATAGACCCGGATAACGACAGCCATATCGTGCCGTGCAAAACAGCCAACGACACGAGGGTGGCGGGCATAATCTCCACGAAACCCGCCGTATGGATGGGCGCGAAAGAGAATAAGATGGGCGTGATAGAAGAAAAGGAACCCGGCAAGGAGCCGCTTGCGCTCGCCGGCCGCGTTCCCTGTAAAGTCGATGCGGGCTACGGCCCGATAAAGAGGGGCGACCTGCTCACAACGAGCCCCACGGAAGGCCATGCTATGGTAGCCAGGGACCCGCAGGTCGGCGCTGTCGTAGGCAAAGCGATGCAATCCCTGGGATCGGGGAAGGGCACAATAGAAGTGCTCGTGGTTCTCAGGTAAACAACCGGAGGTGGGAGAGATGAAGGACTTAAGGGTAACGAACCTGTTATTGGCGGTCATCGCCGTTCTGTTGCTGCTGAACCTTCTCGCGAAGGCGCCGGTACAGAAGGCGGAGGCAGATACGTTCAAACTCGACGATTGTATTACGTCAAAAGCGGGAGACAGGCCGGCAGGGTATGTCCACGTCGTCAGCCACTAAATATATTGCCGCGTTCCTCATGCTAGCGGCCGGCACGGCATTTGCCGTTACCGACAGCTATCTTGAGGATTTCAGCGGACGCAACCCCGACGTCACGATAGACGGCCAGGACCACTGGACAGTGATGCAGGGTGGCGATAATAACGCGATTGTCGACGACCAGACCACTCCCGACGGGACGGGACGCAGTTTAAGGATATCAGACGCGTCGCCGACCGTAATCGCGGGAAGGCCCGCCGGTTACGGCGGCATATCCCCGACATGGGTCAGTTACAACGTCATGGCCGCCTCCGGCAACAAGCAAAGGAGCGTCCCGGCGTCAGGCATAGCCGCGGTCACATTCGATTATACCGGCAAAATACTCGCGAGCAACGGCGCGAGCTGGGCCGATACGGGCCTCACTTACGAGAACGGCCAATGGTATAACGTGAAGATGAAGCTCGATTTTTCGACGCACAAATATGACCTGTATATATCGTTGTATGATGACCCGAACGTCCAATTCGTGCCTGTGAAGTCCGGCCTGCAGTTCATAGACACATCCATAAACAAGTTAAGCGGGTATTATTTTTACGGCGCATATTCCTCCTCCGGCAGGGCGAACTCGTATGCCGACGACATAACCATCTCGTATATTTACCGGCTTGAATTCATAAACACTCCCCAGGTCCTCGTGCAGAACGAGGTCTCCGGCCCGATAACCGTCCAATTACAGGATGCGGATTCGGCGCCCCAGACCGCGCTGGACGACTATACGCTCGAGCTGAAATCATCCTCGGCAGGAGGAAGGTTCTCGATGAGGAAAGAGCCGTGGGTAAACGTGACGCAGGTCACGATACCGAAGTTCAGCCAGGGCGTCACGTTCTATTATAAGGATTCCGCAGTGGGCAGGCCGATGTTATCAGCCGCCGAATACCCCGAGATCGGCTGGCTCGAAGGCCTGCAGCAGCAGCGCGTAATGCAAAGGGTTGCCCATTTTACCGTCTCGTCGACGACCCCGCAGGCGGCGGGCGAGGATTTCAAGCTTACCGTAACCGCGAAAGATGAGGACGGCGAAATAAACCTTGATTATTCCGGCACCGTCATGCTCGAAGCGGATTATATTTTGCCTGCGTCCGGCACGAAGCAGCTGTCGAAGCAGGAAGCGTCCGGATTTTCCCGCGGCGTGCTTGAGCTGATGGTCAACTATCCCGACGCGGGTGTAATAGCTGTTACAGTAAGAGACAAGGATGATGCCGGGCTTACCGGCACGTCGGGTTCGATAGAGTTCACGCCGTCATATTTTACGATAAGCGCGCAAGGCCCCCAGGCAGTGGGCAGGGATTTCAACATATCCGTTGAGGCGAAGAACCTTGCGGGGCAAATGACGCCGAACTATAAAGGCGATATGCGGCTCGCTCCCGTATTTGTCGCGCCGGCAAGCGCCGACGGCGCTTCCTTCTCTCCGGGCACGATAAGCGGGGATACCTTCTTGTCCGGCAAGGCGACGCTTCCCGTAAATTATAACCGTTGGGGCACGATAAAGATAAAGGCCGAGGATTCGCGTTACCCGAATAAGTCCGTCGAGTCCCCGAATATCAAGTTCAACGCGGCGGCGCTCAAGGTGACGGTGCCTGAGCCCCCGTCGGGAAGGGATTTCTTCTATATAGGAGAGGTCATTCCCGTCGAGATCGCGGTCAACGACGCCGCCGGCGTCGCGATACCCAACTTCACCGGCCCCGTCTCTATCGCGGCAAGCTCCAATCTCAACCTGCCTTCATCCTACGGCTTCGAGCCGCGCGACGGAGGAAAGCACACCTTCCCGGTCTCGGCGAAGGCGACCGGGAAATATACGATTAAAGCGCGTGAGGCGCAGGGCAACCTCTCCGCGGAAAGCTCGCAGTTTGAGGTAAGAAATGCTACAATTGTCGTGATAGACACGGTCTCTCCGATCGGCACGGCAGAAGTCCTGATACAGCTGGTCGACGACCAGGGACGCGTGATAACGACCGAGAACAGCCTCGAGATCCTCATAAAGCTGATCGAGGGGCTAGATAACCTCAGCGCGTCGTCGATGTCAACCGTGACGCCGGTAAGGTTCATCAACGGCCAGATAAGGATACCGGTCTCCGACACAGAGGCCGAGGAGGTCGGCATAGTGCCGCAGACCGAACTCGGGCTCAAGGTAAAAGCCGGCAAGGTGACTTTCGGGCGAGTAGCGAAGTCCGGCATAGGCACGCTCATGTGGAGAGAGATCAAGGAGAAAAAGGAAAAGTGATGATCGGAGAATCCCTTGTCGAAAAAGGCATAATCAGCCGCAGGCAGCTGGACGAAGCGTTACGTGAACAGAAGAGCTCCGGCGAATTCCTCGGTTCCATACTCGCGGGCAAGAAATTCGCCTCCGAGCACCTGATAGCCAAGGCGCTCAGCGAGGAACTCGGGCTCGCGTTCATGGATCTTTCGAAATACTCCATAGAGGCAGCCGCGATAAAGCTTGTGCCGGAGGCGGTATGCAGGAAATACACGCTGGTGCCGGTCTACGAGGCCGGAGGCAACCTTACGGTAGCTATGGCCGACCCGACCGACGCGGCCGTCAAGGATGAGCTCAACGGCCTTACTAAGCTCAAGATCAGGCCGGTCTTCTCGCCGGTCTCCGAGATAAAGGCCCGCATAGATAAGGAGTACGCGGGCGCGTCGAAGGCCCGGTATGCCGCGCAGGCCACCGTCCAGGCCGCCGCGCCGGGGAAGGAAGTCGAGGAACTCATTGAAGTCGCGAGCTTAGCGCCCGTCATACAGGTCGTGGACACGCTTATCACGAAGGCGGTGGAGGTGGGGGCAAGCGATATCCATCTCGAGCCGGACCAGGGGCATTTCTACTGCCGCTACCGCATAGACGGCATACTGCGCGAGATACCGGAACTGCCGAAAAAATACGAAGCCGCGATAATCTCAAGGATCAAGATAATGTCCAGCATGGACATAGCCGAGAAGCGCCTGCCGCAGGATGGCAGGATACAGACGACCGTAGCCAACAAGAGCGTAGACCTGCGCGTTTCGACATTCCCTACGCTTAGCGGCGAGAACGTTGTATTAAGGATACTCGACAGGAGCAGGGCGTTCCTTGAGCTCGACGGGCTCGGTTTCGCGCCGGAGAACCTCAAAATAATGGAGAAGGCGATAAAGCGCCCGTTCGGAATGATACTCGTCACTGGCCCGACCGGTAGCGGGAAGACGACGACGCTTTATGCCGCGCTGAACAAGGTCAATAACCTCGACAAGAACATAATGACGCTCGAGGACCCGGTCGAATACGAGATACCGAGGATAAGGCAATCCCAGGTCAACGTCAAGGCCGGGCTTACGTTCGCGGCGGGCTTGCGCTCGATGGTCCGCCAGGACCCCGATGTCATAATGATCGGTGAGATACGCGACAAGGAGACCGCGGATATAGCGATACACGCCGCGTTGACGGGGCATCTCGTGTTCTCCACGTTGCATACTAACGATTCCGCCTCGGCCGCCACAAGATTGATAGATATAGGCGTCGAGCCGTTCCTTGTAGGCACATCCGTCATAGCGATAATAGCGCAGCGTCTCGTCAGGACGCTCTGCCCCAACTGCAAGAAACCCTACACGCCCGGCAGGGAAGAGCTGGACCTCCTCGGCGCAGGCCCCGTGGATGAAAAGGCCGTCTTCTATAAGGAGGCCGGCTGCCGCCGCTGTTTCGATACCGGATATTCCGGCCGCACGGGAATATTCGAGATGCTCGCGCTCGACGACAAGATGAAAGAGCTCATAAGCAAGAAGGTCTCCTCCACGCAGATACACGAAGCCGCAGTCCGGGGCGGCATGAAGACGCTGCGCGACGACGGGACCTTAAAGGTAAAGGCGGGCATCACGACGGTCTCTGAAGTGCTTAGGGTAACGAAAGAGGCCTGACCGTTCCCGCTACCAAAATTTCCCCTGATTTGGTATAATTGCCGGTATGACATTCCTGATCATCCTTATCGCAGTTTTTCTCGCGATGAACGTCGGCGCGAACAATGCCGCGGCGGAGATGGAAGCGGCATACAGGACCGGCGCGCGCACAAAGAAGGAAGCCCTCACGCTTATCGCCGTGTTCGTTGTCCTCGGCGCGATCATCTCGGGCCTCCCTGTCCTAAAGACCCTCAGCGAAGGGCTTGTCCCCGTCAGGACCTTCAAGACGGTATTCTACGTCGTATTCGTGGTGATGGCGGTGGCAGCGGCGTTCGACTTCGTGTCCAACGCGTTCAAGGTCTCTATCCCGACGACATACGCGATAGTATCTTCTTTCGCGGCCGTAGGGATATATTTTGAATGCCTCAATACCGAGAGGTTTATCGATATCCTTGTCTGGTGGTTCGTGACCCCGATAACGGCTTTCGGCGTCGCGTTCATAATAGGCAAGATACTCAACCATAAGACAGTAAGGTATTTCAGTTTCCTAAAGGAAGGGCCCAAGATAAAAGTCCTGTTGGGCGCGCTGTTGACGTTCTCCGGATGCTATGTCGCGTTCGCGGGGGGCGCGAACGGCGTCGGCAAGGCGATGGCCCCGGTGGTCGCCTCGGGTTTTACGGACAGCAGCTGGGCGCTGCTGCTCGGAGGCGCGGGAATAGCCGCGGGCGCGCTGATATTCGGCAAAGGCGCTCTGGAGAAGGACGAGAGGGAGATGGGGGAGATCGGCTTTGTCAGGGCTATCGTGATAGAGCTCATCTGCGCGACCTCGCTGCTGATCGCCGCCGTGAACGGCATACCGCTCTCGGTCTCCGTAACGGTGACCGCGGCCCTGACCGGCCTCGGCTGCGCCGATCTCGGCATACCGCAGAGTTTCAGGAAACATCACATCGTCAGGACGGCGCTGATATGGACGATAATACCGTTCTTTTCGTCGATATTGACTTATTCCCTGCTGCGACTGCTTAATTTTATCCTTAAATGAGCATAAAGATCGGAAGGCCCGAACTCGAGGATATCATTGCGCATGCCAGGAAGGCATTCCCCAACGAGGCCTGCGGGCTCCTTGCCGGTAAGGACGGGAGGGTATCGAAGGTCTACCGCCTGACGAACACGCAGAGGGGCGCGATGAGGTATGCGGCCCCGGAAAAGGAACAGTTTGAGGCGGCCAGGCGGATGCGTGCGGACGGGGACGATATGATAGGCATATACCATTCCCATCCTAACGTTAGGCCATACCCGTCTTCAAGGGACATAGAGATGGCGCTGCACCCGGAATGCTCTTACATGATAATTTCGCTGATGAAAAATATCCCGGAGGTCCGTTCGTTCAGGATCGCCGGAGGTTTGGTGGAAGAGGAGGCCGTAGATGCCGGATGAAATGTCGCCGGAACAACGCGAAAGGTATCGCAGGCATCTCGTATTCAGCGAGATAGGCGAGGCGGGCCAGAGGAGGCTGCTTACCTCATCGGCGCTTATCATAGGGGCTGGTGGGCTCGGTTCTCCCGCAGCGCTTTACCTCACGTCATGCGGAGTCGGCAGGATAGGCCTGGTCGATTCCGATGACCTCGAGCTGTCGAACCTGCATCGGCAGGTCCTTTACGGTTCCGAGGATATCGGCAAGCCGAAGGTCACTTCGGCTTACGCGAGATTGTCATCGCTTAACCCGGACGTAAAGGTCAAGACGTACAACATCCGCCTTGAACCCGGTAATATTGAAGGTATCGTCAAGGACTACGGGGTAGTCCTTGATTGCACTGATAATTTCTCCTCGAAATACCTGGCCAACGACACATGCGTCAAGCTCGGGAAACCGCTTGTTATGGGCGGAATATACAGGTTCGAGGGTCAGGCCACCGTGATATTGCCGGGCAAAGGGCCTTGTTACAGGTGCATATTCCCGGAGCCGCCCGCGCCGGGCATTATGCTCCCTCCCGA
>CAZYUB010000006.1:0-10808 GCA_964650515.1 uncultured Planctomycetia bacterium
GTGTCGTGAGATGTTGGGTTAAGTCCCGCAACGAGCGCAACCCCTATCTTTAGTTGCTACTCGCAAGAGAGCACTCTAACGAGACTGCCTTCGATGAGGAGGAGGAAGGTGGGGATGACGTCAAGTCAGTACGGCCCTTATGCCTTGGGCTACACACGTGTTACAATGGAGTGTACAGAGAGATGCAAGTCCGTAAGGCGGAGCTAATCTCTAAAGCATTCCCCAGTTCGAATAGAGGGCTGCAATTCGCCCTCTTGAAGCCGGAATCGCTAGTAAGCGCGGATCAGCTACGCCGCGCTGAATACGTTCCCGGGCCTTGTACACACCGCCCGTCAAGCCAACCGAGTCAGCTGCACCCGAAGACCCGCGCAAGCGGATCGAAGGTGTGACTGGTGAGGAGGGCTAAGTCGTAACAAGGCAGCCGTACCGGAAGGTGTGGCTGGATCACCTCCTTTCTAAGGAGTAATGTCCTAAGAAAGTTATTAGTTGTAAATAATCCTTTGCTTTTTCGTCCGCGAGGACTTGGCTGTTCAATTTTATCCATATTTTGGTGAACCGTATAACCGAATTGGGCCCATAGCTCAGTTGGTTAGAGCACAGCCCTGATAAGACTGGGGTCAGTGGTTCGAATCCACTTGGGCCCACCAGATATCGGGCCTGTAGCTCAGCTGGGAGAGCGCCTGATTTGCATTCAGGAGGCCAGGAGTTCGATCCTCCTCAGGTCCACCACTTCCACGAATATGGATTCGAGCGGATATGTTGCTTCGTAAGCACCTGCTTACGTCGTACGCTCTTTGACAACTGCATAGCAAGTAGTAGGTCTTTTCGGCTACAATTTCTGTCGAGCAAATTGTGGTCAAGCTACAAAGGGCTTATGGTGGATGACTTGGCACAGATAGGCGATGAAGGACGTGGTAAGCTGCGATAAGCCTCGGGTAACCGCAAACAGGTATTAATCCGAGGATTTCCGAATGGAGCAATCCACCGGGATTAATCTCCCGGTATCCTGTTCTGAAATTCAAAATAGGGACAGGAGGCGAGACTGGGTGAACTGAAACATCTCAGTAACCCAAGGAAGAGAAAAAGACATTGATTCCCTCAGTAGCGGCGAGCGAAGGGGGAAGAGCCTAAACCCTGCAGCAATGCGGGGTGTTGCGGGGCCAGACCTGACCGTAAGGTCGGCTTCTTGTATATTCATAATCGAACAGTCTGGAAAGACTGACCAGAGAAGGTGATAGTCCTGTAGGTAAAATGAATATACGGATGCTGGGTTTGGTACCCAAGTACAACGGGACACGTGAAACCCTGTTGGAATCCGGCCTGACCATGGGCCAAGGCTAAATACTAATCTGTGACCGATAGCGCAAAAGTACCGTGAGGGAAAGTTGAAAAGAACTCCTTTAAGGAGAGTGAAATAGTACCTGAAATCGTAAGCCTACAAGCTGTCTGAGGACTATGTCTGCCGCAAGGCAGAAATGTCTAAGGGCGTGCCTTTTGCATAATGATCCTGCGAGTTACCGTATGCAGCAAGGTTAATCAGCATTGAGCTGAGGAGCCGTAGCGAAAGCGAGTCCGAATAGGGCGTCCAGTTGCGTGCGGTAGACCCGAAGCTGGGTGATCTATTCTTGGCCAGGCTGAAGCGTGAGTAAAATCACGTGGAGGGCCGAACCCATCAGTGTTGAAAAACTGTGGGATGAGCTGAGAATTGGAGTGAAAGGCTAATCAAACCCAGAAATAGCTGGTTCTCCCCGAAATAACTCTAGGGTTAGCCTCGTGTAAATGGGCGATGGGGGTAGAGTACTCGATGGGCTAAGGACCCCACCAGGTTGCTGAACCCAACGAAACTCCGAATACCATCGTACCTTATCACGGGAGTCAGCCTACGAGGGATAAGCCTCGTGGACGCGAGAGGAACATCTCAGACCGCAAGCTAAGGTCCCTAATATACGTTAAGTGGCAAAGGATGTGGATTTACGTTGACAACCGGGATGTTGGCTCAGAGGCAGCCATCATTTAAAGAGTGCGTAACAGCTCACCGGTCGATAGCGAGTCTGCGCCTACAATGATCGGGGCTAAACGTATAACCGAAGCTGCGGATTATAGTCATCTTCGGATGACATAGTGGTAGGGGAGCATTCCACGTTAGGTTGAAGGTAGACCGTAAGGACTACTGGACGAAGTGGAAGCGATTATGCAGGAATGAGTAGCGAAAAAGCCCGTGTGAAACGGGCTCGCCGAAAGTCTAAGGTTTCCTGGGGAAGGTTAATCCGCCCAGGGTTAGTCGTGCCTAAGCTGAGGCCGAAAGGCGTAAGCGATGGACAGTAGGGTAAAATATTCCTACACCACCTGTTTGGCGTTAACAGTTCAGAGTGACGCAGGAGGTTAAGTCTACCCGGTGTTGAATATCCGGGGTTGCGTTCGTAGAGCCGCGAAAGCGGAATTCAAGGAGCGCGAGGATCCCAATCTACGGAAAGGGAGAACTGGCCCACACCATGCTGCCAAGAAAAACCTCTGTAACGAGTCAGGCAGGTGCACGTACCGCAATCCGACACAGGTAGACGGGCATAATATGCTCAGGCGCTCGAGAGAACTCTCGTTAAGGAACTCGGCAAAATGACCCCGTAACTTAGGGAAAAGGGGTGTCTTCGTTGGTGAACCGTACAGGGGAGCCGACGGGGATCACAGTTAAGAGGATCAGGCGACTGTTTAGCAAAAACTCATCACTCTGCTAAGTCGTCGACACAAGACGATGTATAGGGTGTGACACCTGCCCGGTGCTGGAAGGTTAAGGGAAAGGGTTAGTGGGATTCGTCCTACGAAGCCTAGAACTGAAGCCCCAGTAAACGGCGGCCGTAACTATAACGGTCCTAAGGTAGCGAAATTCCTTGTCGGGTAAGTTCCGACCCGCACGAATGGTGTAACGATCTGATCGCTGTCTCAACGAGAGGTTCGGCGAAATTGTAGTGGCGGTGAAGATGCCGTCTTCCCGCGAATAGACGAAAAGACCCCAGAACCTTTACTGTACTCTGGTATTGGATTTTGGTCCAGTATGTGTAGGATAGGTGGGAGCCTTTGAAGTCCCGGCGCTAGCCGGGATGGAGGCGACGTTGAAATACCACCCTTACTGTATTAGAATTCTAACCGCGTCCCTTCAATCAGGGCGCGGAACAGTGCTAGACGGGCAGTTTGACTGGGGCGGTTTCCTCCTAAAGAGTAACGGAGGAGCACAAAGGTTCCCTCAGTGCGGTTGGCAATCGCACGTCGAGTGTAAGGGCAGAAGGGAGCTTAACTGTGAGTCCAACAAGACGAACAGACGCGAAAGCGGGTCCTAATGATCCGGCGGTTGAATGTGGAATTGCCGTCGCTCAACGAATAATAGGTACTCTGGGGATAACAGGCTTATCGGATCCGAGAGTTCATATCGACGATCCGGTTTGGCACCTCGATGTCGGCTCATCGTATCCTGGGGCTGGAGAAGGTCCCAAGGGTCCGGCTGTTCGCCGGTTAAAACGGTACGCGAGCTGGGTTCAGAACGTCGTGAGACAGTTCGGTCTCTATCTTTCGCGGGTGCAGGATACTTGCGAGGAGTTGCCCGTAGTACGAGAGGACCCGGGCAAACGGACCTCTGGTGTTCCAGCTGTCACGTCAGTGGCAATGGCTGGGTAGTCATGTTCGGAAGGGATAAGCGCTGAAAGCATCTAAGCGCCAAGCCCACCTCAAAAATAGGTATCCCCCATCACAAGATGGTCGAAGGCACCTTGTAGTCTACAAGGTTGATAGGCCGGGAGTGTAAACCCTGTAAGGGGCGTGCTTACCGGTACTAATATGCCGACCGGCTTGACCACTTAAAATTTCTTAAGTGGAAGTTTGCACAGAAACAAATGTAGTCGTTATTACTAACTACTATGCAGTTGTTGATATTTAGGCGCGGCCCCTTTAAGGGCCGCCCACGGATTCCTGGTGGTTATACCGAGGGGGTCACACCCGTTCCCATTCCGAATACGGAAGTTAAGCCCCTCAGGGCCGATGGTACTTAGCTGGCAACGGTTCGGGAGAGTAGGACGCCGCCGGGTTAAATAACAAGGATCCCCCGCGGATTTCGCGAGAAATCAGCGGGGGATTTTTTGTTTATCAAGCGGCATACTGCCGGCAAATTTCGTCATCATCCTGCCTTGACACTGCCCCAAATTGTGGTATAATCTTCCTATGAAAATTTTACGTTCCGGCTCCGGTTTACGTCGGGGATTCACGCTGATCGAGATGGCGATAGTCCTTGCCATAATGCTTGCGTTCCTCGCAATGAGCATACCATTTTTTGCGGGTTTCCAGACAAATACCGGCCTTAAAACGGCAGAGCGCGAAATAATGACGGTACTGCGGACCGCGCGCAGCTACGCCGTGACGCAGAACGCGAATTTTCATGCGGTGTTCGACGGCACTGTGACCCCGAACACATACAGGATAACCAATACCGCCCATACCACTTTGGACAAGACATATTCGTTGCCGAATGGTGTGACTTTCAGTACCGCAGCAGTAGTGACATTTGTATTTACTCCCAACGGAGGGCTAACGACTGCTACCGATCCTACTGATCCCACTTTAGTTAATACGATCACAGTCCAGAACCCCAAAGGCACTAAGACGATAACCGTGAACAGGATCACAGGAGCATTGGAATAATGAAGACTTTAGGCAGAAGAGGATTCACGCTCATAGAGATACTCATTTCACTGGCCATTCTCGTGATAGGCATACTGGCGGTCCTGGCGCTCTTCCCGGTAGGGTTCGATTCGGCAAACCGCTCAGCGGACCTTACGAAAGCCACGATATTCGCGCAGAACACGATGGAAGAGATAAAACGGCTCGGATACCCGGTGACTACGGCGACCTCCGGTGTCTTCTCCGACCCGAAGTTCCGTTATACGATCTCGACGACACAGGTAGCTCCCACGGGCAGCCTTGTCTTAACGACCGTCAGGGTATCGTGGGATTACAAAGGAAGGACGTTTAATGAGGACTTTGTCACCCTTATTCCGTCGCTCGGCCCGTAGGAAGGGGCTGACGTTAGTAGAGATCCTCGTAGTATCCGCGATATTCGCGATAATCGCGCTCTCGCTCTTCGTCGTATTCAGGGCGGGGCTTGAGTCGTGGAGCAGGACGCAGGCGCACCTCGAGGTCTACCAGACCGCTCGCACCGCTATCGACTGGCTCACACGCGACCTTTCGGCGGCATACCTTAATTCAAATAACGCGAATATAGAATTCCGCGCATGGACGGCCGGCGGTAGCACATGGGTCTCACCCAGCGGCGGCAGCGAGGTGTTCTTTATAGCCGCGTTGAATCCTACGCAAAATGACCCCAACGCGAAATTTGAACTATGCCATGTCGGGTACTGGCTGAACAGCACGACGCATGAGCTCATGAGATATTACTATACGCAGGTAGGCGCGGCACCCGATTACAGTTTTCCGGCGCATGTCGGGACCGCGGCCTTGCACAGCAAGGTAGCCAAGAACGTATACGGGTTCACCCTCCAGTATTTCGATTCGACCGGGGCAACCAGCAATTCATGGGATTCAAGGAACAGCTCGCTTGTTCCCGCGCAAAGAGGCAAGAAGCCCGCTAAGGTCCAAATTACCCTGGTTATCCAGGAGCCCAATTCAACAAGACAGCAGACATTCACTACAGGCGTTTACATCCCGCAGTAGGGCAGGGAAAGCCAGCAATAAATTCATACCAAAAAGCAATAAAGTAAGGTTGACAAAGCTGGTTTTATGCTCTAAACTTATATACTAAGATCTATTCTTTCCTGGGGCAAAACAACGAATTATAACAAGAATAGGGTATAAATATTGGGTGATATCGAAACGTGATGACGTTTAAACGGGGAGTAAATAACAGGGGCGTAGCCCTCCTGATGGCCATAGGCGTGCTTGGCCTTCTTTCTTTGATAGGCATAAGCTTCGCCATCAATATGATGATGGCAAGGAAAGAGGCGGTCAACTACGCCAACGCGGTCAAGGCCAGGTATATAGCCGAGGCCGGCATCAGCAAGGCCGTCGCCGATATCCGCAGCCAGGTCAGGACGAGCGCCTACGGCAACCTGAAGAATTACATAGCCAACTACGCCGCGACAAACGGGACCAATGTCGCGTTCGGCGCGGGAGCTTATACGCTGGCTATCTCGTCCGAGGAGAGCAAGGTAAATATAAATACGTTCGATGAGACCGATGCGAGCCAGATAACGGAACTGCAGAGTTTCCTCTCGAACCAGCAGATAGCGAACATCATAGATTACAGGGACGGCGATTCGGTAAACACGACGGTCGGCGGCACGTCGGGCAATATAGAAGGGACCGCGCAGTGCAAGAACCAGCCGTTCGATACGATAACGGAATTGCGCGCAGCCACGGGCATAACGCAGGCGGTCTTTGACAGCAACAGGCAAAGGGTGACGGTGAACAAGCCGATCATCCGCGGCGGCCTGCTAGGGAAGTATTACAGCAATTTGACGGGAGCGAGCCCGAACGTCTTTATCGACAAGACGAGTTTCAGGGAGAAAGTGATCGAGCTCGGGCAGGTCTACCAGACGCCCGATGACGCCGTCATGCCGGGAACCGACGGCGACGGGGGAGATACTTGGGCGGAGACGCACGACGCCGAGATGGCCGGCGGCTCCACCATAGCAACGGTCGGCGATTACGGCCTGACGATATTCGGGGTGATATGGACGGGCTATCTGGAGATACTCGACACGGAAACCGGTTCCCCGATAACCTTCTGGATTACCTGCGACGACGGCGCGAAACTATATATCAACGACACGCTTGTCTGTTCCCGCTGGACGGATAAGCTGGTCTCCGAGAACTACCCGTGGGACAGGACCGCGTCCGGCACGTATACGTTCCTCAGGGCCGGCTGGCACAGGATACGCCTCGAATATTACGACCAGACCTTCCATAATTCGGTCCAGCTGAAATGGAAGGACGCCTCATTCGCGGCCGCGACCCCTATACCGGCGGAGCGCCTCGGATATGACCCGAGGACCGAGCCGGCGAACGGTTATAACCATGCCGGCATCTATACGGTGAGCGCGACCGCGAATACGCTGAGGGCCGGGCAGGTGGCCGCAGTAAAACAGGTCTCGGCGGTAGTCACGGTATTCGGGACCTGGACGCAGACGACAAAAGAGGAGTTCTACGCGGCGTGGTTCGGCAGGTACGGGAACTTCCGCGACGGCGAGGTCTTTAACGTCAACTGGCTTGATAACTGCCCGACCGAAGAGGATGTCTGGAACGCCGGTGCAGGCAGGATGCAGTGGGATACGGCGGCTTACGCGAGGACCCCGGATTCGGTGAAGCTCGGATATTGGGACAATATAGACGAAGACCCGGCATACTCTGCGGTCATGATGAAAGGATACTATTATAACAGGTCCTGGTGGGAGAAGGGCCCGATCAACGTAAGCTACCAGGATTTCCAGGATAACGATAGCGACGGCGACAGGGAGGTCTTCCTCGACACCAACACGTTCGAATGCAAGCATTTTGAGGTCAACCGGAATTATTTCAGGCCGAACACGCAGAGCGTGTTTGTCAGGGCGTTCGTCAGGGAGCCGGCCCCTTCGAGCCGGGTCGCATGGCGCGGGACAGGGACAGTTTATCCACTGCCGTTCCCGCCGCCGCAGACGCCGCTTTATGGCGGCAGCAGCAGGTGGGTCTACTATTACGACGAGAACGGCAACGGCGCTTTTGACGGGAATATCTCGAACCATACGGGGGAGCCGGAGGTCTATCCGGTCTATGACGCGGGCGGGAACCCTACATATATATACAATCCTTCGCGCCCGGCCAGCTGGACGCTTGAAAGCATACCGGCGCCCGGCACGTATACTTACTGGCAGCCGGAGGCGCCGTTCTGCGGCTGCTGGCTGTTCGCGAAAGGCGTCCAGGATGATACGTGGCCGACGGGATACGGAGGGGAGACCTTCACGGCGAGGGGTTTCAAGTCGCTCGCTACGGACAGCCACGGCACCGGCGTGGTAAATACCGAGCCGAGGCCTCTTTATCCGTTTGGTGACGTAAGCGAAATAAGGATGTACGGGGCGATGTCCTATACGCAATTCAATTACCTGGCGGACAGGGCGCTTGGGATGATAGGTTCCGATAACGGCTCTACCGCGTCATACAGGGCCTGGATAAACGGCGGGCTTGGGGCGGTCTCGAACTGGACCCCGACATATCCGGCCGCTAACACAACGATATTCAAATACGTAGCGAACAACCAGTATCTCGGCTGGGATTGGGCGGATTTCAACAGGGGCCAGTGCACTATAGGCCCGAGCGACTGGGATAAGGCGGGCGCCGTAACGAGGTTGCAGACGCACTGGGACAATTTTCGCGGGATCCCCGAGAGCGGTTATATAACGTCGACCCCTTTTTATGCGGGGTCATTCGTGAAATGGGGGACGGTAACGTGGTCTCCGCAGGCCCAGCCGATGGCTAATACGGCGATCACCATGTATGTAAGGAAGACGTCGACCGCATTCCCGGCGGCGGACGTAGCGTGGGGGGCCGCGCTCGCGAACGGCGCGGCAATACCTGGGACGGACCCGTGGGCACAGTATAAGGCGGTGCTGTCCACTACAAATATAAGCAGGGACCAGTATGCGGCAAGTTCGAGGACTCCCGTCCTTGCAGACGTAACGATAACGTATTTACCGATGATAAAAATAGAATATTGGAGGGAAGGGCTATGATCAAGATGGCGGTGGTATTTATGGCAGTATGCCTGGCCTTTTGCGCGGTATCCTCGACACGTGCCGACACGGTGGTCCTGCAGAACGGCAGGACGCTGGAGGGCAGGATCCTCGAGCAGACCGACGACTATATCGAGATAAAACTCGGGTCGGGCAAGATGAAGCTCGGCAAGAAGGACATAAAGTCATTCGAGATAAGAGAGCCCGCGGAAGGTTATTCGACCGTAGACCTTCCCGATATCGAAGTGATCCCCGAGGAAGCGGCGGCGCAGAAGCCGGCCGCGGCGGATATTAAACTGAAGGCGGAGTTCACGAAGGGCAAGGTCTTCGTGAGCGGCACGAGCTCCTATCCGAATAACACGCCGTTGAGGGTATATTTCATGCAGGGTGAGAGCGTCGTAATGGTCAAGGAATCCCGCGTCAAGAGGGGAGAGTTCTATATTGCGTTCGGGCCTTTCGAGAAAGAGATCATGGCCGGTAAATATTCGGTGCGCGCCGAGGCGGCAATAGACGGCTCAAAGACCTATTCGGAGCCCTTTGCGCTGGTCATCGGCAGCGGTGAGCGCGTGAAGGTCGACGAGACGAGGGAGAGGCAGTACCTTCAGGACAAAGCGCAGGAAGTGTCGGGGCTCTACGAAGAGTTGAACAAGGCGTATGATAACGCGAAGGCGTCCTATGACGAACGGAAATGGAAGGAATGGTCGCAGGGATGGCTTGAGAGGGCAAACGCGGCGGGCTTGAGATTCAACGATGACTCCAGGAAGTATGTGGCGTCCGTACGTCCGGTTTCGCAGAGGAGGCTGCAGTTCTGCTTCCACCAGCTCCCGCTCCTGCTTCGCGCTTATACGATAGACCTCAATTCGAAAGGCGCAAGGCCCTCCGGGCAGGTGCTCCCGATGCAGGACGCGCAGGTGCTGAGGCAGTCCTTTGACAGGGCTTTGACCGAGACGGTGCAGGACGTATCCGCCGTCGCCGCGGACTTGAACCATACGAGATAATGTGATATATTTGTATAACTAGAAGCGCATCGGACTGTCGGGTGAGGGGGGACATTCTGTGGGCAAGATGACTTCGTGTAAAGCCGTTAGGACTATGACAATTCTTACCGGCTTTTTTTGTTTTTTATGCCTCGCCCAAGCGGAGGTATTGCCATCGCCGAAGATCACGATACTGAAGGCCGAGTATAGCGCGCCGGAAGGGAAGCCCATGATAGAAGTAGAGGGCGAGACGGACCTTCCGGAAGGCGCGATGCTTTCGGTTTTCATAAGGAAGGGTTCGGAACTCACGGCTTATAAGGAGATAAAGACGGCGCCGGGCAGGTTCAGCGCCAAGCTTGGCCCGTTAAACAAGGAGCTTGACGGGGAATACAGCGTGCAGGTCGTGTCAGCCCCGGACAGCTCGCTCAAGACGATACAGGCGGTATCGCTTTTAAAGGCGGCCTCAGCCGGCCATGAAAGGTCCCCTTACGGGATCGAGATCTGGGCATACAACGAGCAGTACGGCAAGCAGGTGATAGTGCATGCCGACGGCAAGACGAGCCTGCCTGACGGCGCGGTCCTTAAGGTATACCTGAAGCGCATAGATACTATTGTCGTCTTCGGCGAATGCGTGGTCTCCGAGGGCATGTTCAGTATCTCGTTCGGCCCGTTCGGCAAGGAGATGGCGCCGGGGGCGTATACGATCGAGGCGGAGTTCTTCCCCGACCTGCAGAGGCCGGAGTTCCGTAAGATAGCCAATAACCAGAAGATACCCGCGGCGAAAAGCTCATGCGAGGCGGTGATAGGCAAAACCCCGGACGTTTCAAAGGCCGAGAATGCCGCGCGGCAGGACGTTAATTCCGCGGTGACGTCCCTTGATGAATTATATTGGGAACTGAAGGACGTCTACGCGCTGTCGCAGACGCATTTCGACCCGGCCACCTGGGACGAATGGTCCGACAGGTGGCGTTTCCACCTGAAGAAAGTAAGCAACAGCCTCAAAGACGGCTCAGGAAAGGACAAGCCCCTATCGTTATATCCTGAGGCCGAGAAGGGCCTGCCGCTGGAG
>CAZYUB010000006.1:10818-125768 GCA_964650515.1 uncultured Planctomycetia bacterium
AAATACCTTTCGGAGATATATGTTATAATGACGGATACGCTGAAGAACCGCGCCCCGGCAAAGAAGGGGGAACTCGAAAAGCGCTGTTATGCCCTTGAGAATGAACTGGTGAAGATCATGGAAAAGATGAAGGCCGAATTGGCGAACTCGCCCAAGGTGTAAGAGGATGATAAAGAAAGGTGTAGCGATAGTATTTGCGCTCGGCGTCCTGGCGATGCTCTCATTGATCGGCTCGACGATGGTCCTGTCGGTCATAATGGAGCAGAAGGGGACCGTCAATGCCGCCGCGAAGATAAAGGCGAGGTATCTCGCCGACGCGGGCGCCGCGCGGGCTATAGCCGAACTCAAGTACGGCAACCAGGGCGCGCGCAATGATTCGGTCGACACGCTGGCGGAGACGGTATTCGCGAGCGGACTGTCCGATAATACGCTGCTGAACGGCCGCGGAAGCTACAGCGTCACGGTCACCGATTGCGCGAGCCGTATTAACCTTAACGGCGGCAACAGCAACGCGCGGTTGTCGCTGATGCTCCAGAATCTCAGCACGGTCACCGCAGCGGGGCTGACAACCGCGGAATGCGATACGATCGCCGCGAACCGGCCGTATGTCTGCATCGAAGAGGTAAAATCGAAGGCGGGCATATCAGGGGCCAAGTTCGCGAAGATAGAAAATTTTATTACCGTGTTCGGTTATATAGACCCTAAGGTCGTGGACCCGCAGAACCTCGCCACTCCCTACGTGTTACAGCCGCGTTCACCGGTCAATGTCAACACCGCCCCGGAGGAGGTCCTCAGGGCCGTACTCATGGGCATAGAAGCGGCCCATTCCTGCTCTAGGTGCGGCGGCGACGGTTACTACTTTGATGTCCTCGGGAACCACCTCGATTGCCCTTATTGCGACGGGTCGGGCTCACCGGGTTCCATAACGGGCAACCTTGTCATAACCGCGACAGAAGCGCAGAACCTCGCGCAGTATATAGTGATGCACAGGCCGTACCTGAACTGGGAATCTTTTTATGCGTCGATCAAATCGTTCTTCAATAACGGGACGACATCATCCGACCAGGAAGTCGTCATGGCGAACGCGAACCCGAATACCGGTTTCTCGTGGGCCCGCAACGACGCCTGGGCGTCGAGGCTCGGCTATCTCGGCAAGTATGTCATAGACATAAACAAGAACGGGACGGTCGAAGCGACGGATAAGGGCCTCACCAAGAGCACGACAGAGTTCAGCTTCAATTCCGGGGGTTACTACGAGATAAGGTCCACCGGTGTTTACAGGACGGCGGGCGGAGTCCCGTTGGCCCAGCGCGGAGTTGCGATGACCGTAAGGCTCTTCGGGACGGTCAAGGCGACATCCCAGTCCGATTTTGACGGGGCGGGCAATACAAAGACCAGCGTAACGACTTATCCGGAACCGGCAGGCGTAGGTGTCTCCGCGGCGGCTTATGACGGGCAGATAATGCTCTCGAGGATAAACCGCACGACCCCGAACGCGGGTAAATACTTCAGGGCAAATTATAATACTACGCTTAACGCCGATGCGGGGGGAGGCAGCACTGTCCTGCAAAACCCGCCGAATCCCGGGTCCGGAGTATCGGGCACAAAGCCGAACATAAACAGCTTAGCGTCTTATAGCTCGAGAGGCGAGTTGGCTCCGGATGGCATAATCGTGGATACTTATGACGTCGTCTGCCCGGACTACCTGCCGTCGAATAATATAACGTATAACGCGGGGACGATGGAAGTATGGTTCAAGACGATGTGGAACAGCAACGACACGCTGATGTATAACGATAACTGCAAGGACCGCAAGGTATACCGCCTAATGAGCAGGGACGAGATCACCGGCGCCGGCACGAAGACGTGGCCTTTCTCGACGTATGTCTTCTATTCGCAGAATTTCGGCGGCGTGCAGAAGGGGTGTTCGATAGGGGCTCAGGGTTACGGTTACTACCAGAGCGGCGCCTGGTCTTACATACCGAACACGCCGGAGGGCTCCGGGGATTACAAGATAGAGTTCTGCAGGAATTATGTCGGCACCGAGGCGATGGGGATATGGAATTCCGGAAAGTGGCGCCATTATGTCATTACCTGGAAAGAGCCGGAAAACGGAGGCATGTGCAATCCGGCGAACACCGGGAATTGGCCCGGCAGTTATCCGAACGACCTTAAGGTATACATGGACGGCACCGAGAGGAGCGCGGACCAGTATTTCCATCACCTCGAATATCTCGACAGCACCTCGGCGCAATACCTGATGCTCGGCCACGAGTGGTGGGCGGGTTCGGGCTCGGTATCGCATTACGAGCGCAACCAGCTCAACGGCGTAATAGGCTCGGTTAGGATATGGGATACCCAGTTGTCCACGGCGCAGGTGTTGGCAGAATACGGCGCGGGGCTTTTCCAGAAGACCGGGACCTATGTCTCCCCTACGTTGGCCGTACCGGCCGCCGACGGCCCGACGGTAGAGTGGGGCACGGCGAGCTGGACGGGCATAGTGCCCAGCAGTGACGAGTCGATAACTATGGGCGTGGATACGAATATCTCGGGGACTTATCACGGCAATTGGACGTCTACCGGGACCGGCGAGGCGATCGTCGACGGATCCGGGAACCGGCTCAGGAGCGGCTCAATACGTTTCAGGAGCATTCTAAGTTCCACGAAAGGCACGGCGGCCCAGCCGGACGCGGATATAATGCAGAATTACACCGACCCAACCTTCGAGACGCATCCGCCGGGAGCCGGCGGGAATGAAGCGCCGCTTCCTCCGGGATGGGGCGCTTCAGGGAGCTGGGGCACTTTCCTGTGCACCAAAGGAAGGCCCGTGCACGGAGGCACGTGGTGCGCAGGGAATTTCGGAAGCGGCAGGACTTTCATAAACATACCGATCACAGGAGGCAAATCATACAGGTTTGTAGGGTATTCATTCCTGCCGAGCGATCCGGACGTCATCAATTGCTACTATACGTTAGGGTTCAACGGGACCGGAGGGTATTACAGCGGAGAGGTATCTATAATGGGCACAAGGGACGCGTGGCTTTTGACCCGTATACCGGCAAGCGGCGGCTGGGTCACCGCGCCGATGAATGCCACGCAATGCACCATCTCGCTGTGTTCATGGCATACGGGGTCCGCGTGGATCGCCGCAAGTTTCGACGACTTACAGCTTATCGAGCAGGGTGCCACAGTCCTGGTCCCGCTAACGGATACGCCCGTTATAGAAGATGTCAGCATGACCTATCTGCCCAAGACACGGGTATTATACAGCAGGGAGTTTTAGGGATGCTCATTATGGCCGGCAGGGTATTTGTTATCCTGGCCGGCCTTTTTTTTATTTTCGAAGGCCGCGTGGCGGCCGACGAAGTGTATCTTAGGAACGGAAGGGTCCTGCAGGGCGAGATAGTCGAGGAGTACGACGGCGAGGTCGTCCTTAGGATGAAGCTCGGGAAGACGGTCGTTCCGAGGAAAGATATCGCATCGATAGAGAAGAAGGTACTGCCTGAGGATTTCTTCGAAACTCCGGATGATGCTCCCGCCAAGGCCCCCGCCTCTGCTGATGAAAAAACGCGGGACAACAAAGTACCGTATGATTTCAAGGTGACCGCTTCATATGAGCCGCAGGGCGAAAGCGCGCGCATTACCGTGTCCGGCGAAGCGACCTTGCCCAACGGCGCGACGGTCGAGGTCTTGATAAAGAGGCGGGACAGGTTCATCGCGTCCGGCAGGACGAGCGTCTTCGACAACAGGATATCGATGGATTTCAGGTTCTCGAAGAGGAGATTTTTCCCGGCCGTCTATACCGTTTCGGCGATATTCATGCCGGAACGCCAATCCCCGGATGTAAAGAAGATACTGCAAAGCAATTTCGCGTTCGGCACGAAGGTAAAGACCGTAGAGGCCTCATGCGCCCTTTACGCCGGTAAGATCAAGGAGATAATCGAGGCGGAAGTCGATGCGAAGTGTGAGGTCGGCACCGCTATGGCGAAACTCGAGATGATGCAGTCGGAGCTTTCCGTAAAATTTGCGGCCGCGAAGAAGAGCTTCAACGCGAGGGATTGGGACAAATGGTCCTATACGTGGATGCTGTACATGAGGGGCATCCAGAAGAAACAGGACCCGCGGAATTCCTTCTTCCCTAAAGCGGATGAGGCCGTGGCAATGGCCGCCAATTCTTTGCTGAAGCTCTGGCAGTACTGCAACCTCGAGCTCAGGGATCCCGCCGCCTATAATAAGATAAAGAACGACCCGAAGACGAGGATAAGACCCGAGGACCTGAAGAAGCTGTTGGATAAGGGCCCGTTCAACGAGTTGCTGGATAACATAAGGAAAGAAGCGTCCATGCTGGAGATGTATAAATAAAATGCGCGCGAAAAAAGGCGTCGCGATACTCATAGCGCTCGGCGTGCTTACATTCCTGTCTTTTGTGGGGGTCTCATTCACGATAGGGTCTATCATAAGCCTGAAGGCCGCATATAACCATTATTATGCCGCAAAAGCGAGGATGATGGCCGACGCCGGCATCGCCCACGCGTTATCCGAGCTCAGGTGCGGCGCCAGCGGGGCGACGACGGACGCCATAGATACAGCCGCTATGCCCTATAACGGCACGGTCGCCCTGGACAGGGGGCTCACCGGCGCCTACAATGCGGTTGCGGTCGATAGCGCGAGCCGCATCAACATCAATGATAATAACCCGAACCTCGCGCAGATACTCAAAAACCTCAGCAGGACTTCCAGCCCCGCCCTGCTTACCGACGCCGATTGCGATAATATAGCGGATAACCGCCCTTATTCCTGCAAGGAGGAGATAAAGCTGCAGATAAGCGGCGCTACGCAGCAGGAAAGGGAGGACAAGTATGCGGGTGTGGCCGATTACCTTACCGTATACGGGTATATAGACCCGTATACGGTAAACCCGGTCGATGTCACGTCGCCGTATGCCGTCCAGCCGAGGTCCCCGGTAAACGTTAATACCGCGAGCAAAGAGGTAATACAGGCGGTCCTTGCCGGGATCAGCGCGTCGCATGCATGCCCGAAATGCGGAGGCGACGGACAGATCAACGGGCCCTCCTCGAGCACCGCGTGCGACTCCTGCTCATCCGGCGCGTTATCGATAGACAGCACCGAAGCCGACCTGCTCGCGCAGTATATCGTATCCCACAGGCCTTATTCGAGCTGGAGCCAGTTCTACCTTTCCGTTAAGGCCTGCGGATCGATAGGGGCGAGGGACGCCGACCTTGTCATGGCTAACGCCTGCCCGAATACGGGTTTTTCGTGGATACGCAATTATGGATGGGCGAGCAAGATGGGTTACCTCGGAAAATACCTTATCGACTGGAACAAGAACGGCGTGCCCGACGCGAGCGACAAGGGCCTTGCGGTATATACGACGGAGTTCAGTTTCAATTCCGGGGGTTACTATGAGATCGCTTCTTACGGGGAGGTCAACCGTTCGGGCATACCGCTTGCCCGCAAGAATATCTTCACGGTCGTGAAGATCTACGACATATACAGGCTGACCAACCAGCAGCAGATGGAGGCATCGGGGTCTTCCAAGGCGGAAGTCACGACATATCCCGAGCCCGTCGAGGCGGATAGTTCGCCGCCGTCGGCCGCGGCATACGACGGCCAGGTAATGCTCGCGAAGAAGACGACGGGCGGGCCGGACGCGTCCGGAGGCCCGGGATGGCTGAACGCGCCCTACAGGATATCGTTAAGCGCTATGGGTGCCGGCGGGAATAAGGACCCTGTAGACGTTACGGGGGACGGGACGAAGCCCAATGTTGAGAGCGTGGCCAATTTTTCCGACAGGGGAGAGCTGATGCCTGACGGCATGCTCGTCGACATGTTCGAAAAGGTAAGGGCGGCATACAAATCAGCCGGCAACCTGCTCGCGGGCAACGGCACGATGGAGATATGGTTCAAGACGCAGTGGAACAGCTTTGATTCGAGGGTATACGGCGACACCGATATAGACAGGAAGATGTTCCGGCTGACGAGCGGCGACGCTATAGACGGTTTTACGGACCCGAACGGCGTGCCTTATATGACTCTTTTCATGTGGTCGGACGGCGGCGGGACATACGCGCGCGGGATGTGGGGCGGCGGGGCATGGAACTCTTCGGCTAATGCATGGGGATTTGCCGGGGCAGATTTTTACTGGGGCGATACCTGGTTCGGTTGGCCCTACGGCGGCGCGGGCTGGGGCCATTGGGACGCGGGCAAGTGGAACCATCTTGCCGTCACATGGATAAATCCCGCTCCTATAAAAGGCAATCCCGAGGGAACTTATACCTCAGAGGTCTGCCCGTTGCATATATACTTGAACGGCGAGAGCAGGCTAAATAACAACTCCGGACAGGCCGGCACCGACAACATGAACGTTTACTATTACCACACCGATTACCTGGACAAAGGGGACATCGATTACGATTTCATGTGCGGCAACGAATACAGCAAGTGGAACACGAACTGGGGCACATTTGAGTTCTCTAACGCTGTCATCGGATCGGTATGGGTATGGAGCAGCCAGCGTTCGGATGCCCAGGTGATCGCGGACCTGAACAACGGCATTTATGCCGCGAACGGGACTTATGAAGCCCCGGTGATAGATATCGGCAAGGACGTCCATTGGGGCGCCATAACATGGACGCAGGCCATACCCGATGAGATAGCGGATGAAGGCGGCGGCATCACAATGTCCGTAGACACGACCGGCGCAAAGACGGCATGGACCGGCGGATGGACCGACCCGTCGGCCGGCCAGGCGATAGATGCCGTATCGGATAAGCTTGCGATAAAAGCGAAACTGACCGCGACCGGGACAGAGACGATCGAAGAGAAGGATAATGTCCTGTCCAACGGGAATTTTGAGACGGGAGGGCTCGGCGGATGGACGGTCGCGTTGGCAAGCGGCGCGGAAGCGAGCAGCGTCGCGCCGTACGAAGGGACGTACCACCTGCAGCACGGGAGGCGTTCAGGCACGGGGAGCGACAAGCTGGATACCGAGATATACCAGGAAGTGGCGTGCGTCAAGGGCGCGAAATACAGGTTCAGCGGGTGGTACTCGTGGTCTAATGACAACTGGAGCTGGCACGGCGATCTCGAGCTCAAATTTTACGATAGCAGCGGAAACCTCGTGTTGACGAGGTCGGACGCGACCTCGTCCGGGACCAATGTGGGCAGCGGTTATATATTCAAGGACCTGGGCTGGGTCGCCGCGCCGGTCAACGCCACAAAGATACGCGCCGGGATCGGGGTTTACGGGAAATATATACCGACATGGAACAGGTGGGATGACCTGAAGCTCCAGCAGGCGGCGATCTCGACGACCGGCACGCCCGCGCTCGAGACCCCCGTCCTCGATGATGTGACCGTAACATACATGCAGGAAGCGCAGTTCCTATACCGCCGCGAATTTTAAGGCCATTTTTGCTTGACAACATTTTTTAGCGGAGTTATATTAACTGATACTTATCTGAAGATGGACCTCACCAGTAAAATATCAAAGGAAGGCTTCCATGGAAAGATACCCCGTTGAGAGCATCCGCAACATAATCTTCGTGTCACATTCCGGTTCGGGCAAGACCTCGCTGGTCGAGGCGCTCCTCTACGACGCCAAGATGACCACCCGTCTCGGGAAGATCTCGGAAGGCAACACGCATTCCGATTATAACTCCGATGAGATAGAGCGCAAGATATCTATAAGCTCGAAATTCCTGCACCTTATATGGAAGAACACGAGGGTCCATATCCTCGATACGCCCGGTTACGCGGATTTCGTCGGCGACGTCATATCGCCGATGCGCGCGGCCGACGCGGCCGTGCTGCTGGTCGAAGCGGTCCACGAGATAGAGGTCGGCACCGAACGCGTCTGGGATCTACTCGAGCAGAGGGGCCTGCCGCGCATAATATTCATAAACAAGCTCGATAAGGAGAACGCGAATTTCGAGAATACGCTGAACATGATACGCGACAGGTTCGGCAGGCAGTGCGTCGCGCTTAACTCGCCCGTCGGCGAACAGCAGTCGTTGAAATCGGTCGAGAGCGTGCTCGCTAAGGGCGGGAAACTGAAAGAGGACCTTCTTGATGCCGTCGTGGAGACCGACGATACGCTCACCGAGAAATACCTCGAAGGCAAGGAGCTCTCGGCGGACGAGATAACGAATGCGCTGAAGTCCGCATGCGTATCTGGCAAGATAATACCGGTCTTCTGCGGTTCCGCCGTGCAGAATATCGGCGTCCAGGAACTGCTCGACGGCGTTACCGGCCTTTTGCCTTCACCGGCTGACCGCCCCGCGGCCGAGGGAATAAACCCGAAGACGAAAGAAACGGTTTCGAGGAAACCTTCCGAATCGGACCCGTTCTCGGCTTTTATATTCAAGGACATATTCGACCCGTATGTCGGGCACCTTACGCTCTTCAGGGTATATTCCGGGTCCGTGGAGTCGAACACGGGTTTCTATAACTCATCTAGGGACCTGAAGGAGAGGATAGGCCAGATATATATCCTGCAGGGCAAGGAACAGGTCCCGGTGCAGAAGGCCGCTGCGGGAGATATAGCGGCGGTCGCGAAACTCAAGGATACGCACAATAACGATACCGTATGCGACGAAAAGAACCCGGTCGTCTTCGAGCCGACCGCCTACCCCGAACCGTGCATATCGAGCTCGGTAAAACCGAAGACGCGCCAGGATGAGGAGAAGATAATGGGCACGCTCACGCGCCTGGCTTCCGAGGACCCGACGTTCAAGATCAGCCGCGACGAGCAGACGCACGAACTTGTGATATCCGGTATGGGGGACCTGCATCTCGATGTAATGCTCGACAGGATGAAGAAGCGTTTCGGCGTCGACGTCGAGGTGGGTGTGCCGAAGGTCCCGTACAAGGAGACGATAAAGAAGGCCGTAAAGATCCAGGGCAAGTTCAAGAGGCAGTCCGGCGGCCGCGGACAGTACGGCGACTGCTGGCTTGAGCTCGAGCCCCTTCCTCACGGGCAGCAGTTCGAATTCGTCGACAAGGTCGTCGGCGGCGCGATACCGAGGCAGTTCATACCTTCCGTCGAGAAAGGCGTGAAGGAAGCGATGACGAAGGGCTTCCTCGCGGGATACCCGGTTGTCGATATCAGGGTCACGGTCTTCGACGGTTCGTTCCACGAGGTCGACTCGTCGGATATGGCGTTCCAGATAGCCGGCTCCATGGCGTTCAAGAACGGACAGGAACAGGCGAGCCCAGTCCTGCTTGAGCCGATAATGAGCGTTGAGATAATCGTGCCGAACGATTATCTCGGGCAGATAACGGGCGATATAAACTCCCGCCGCGGGAGGATCATGGGCATCGAGGGGAGGGGCAAGCAGGAGTATGTGAAGGCGTCGATACCCCTGTCCGAGATGTTCAAATACGCCACGGAACTGCGCTCGATGACGGGCGGCCGCGGCTCATATTCGATGAAATTCGACCATTACGAGGAAGTCCCGGCCAAGATTACCCAGATCATAGTCGCCAACATGAAGAAGGCGGCTGAGGAAGCGGCCGGGGGCCACGCGGGGCACGGCCACGAGCATAAGTAAACTGTTGCCAATACCCTCCTGAAAGTGGTATAATTCCCTATCAAAATCCACAAGACAATCCTAATCGGAGGTATTTTCTGAGATGTCCGGACATTCAAAATGGAAGACACAAAAGAACAAGAAGGCCGCTGCTGACGCGGTAAAAGGCAGGGCGTTCACGAAGGCGACGAAAGAGATCACCGTAGCCGCGAAAGACGGCGGCGGCGACCCCGATACGAACCCGAGGCTGCGTTTCGCGCTGGCAAAAGCCAGGGAAGTGAACATGCCGAAGGATAACATCGAAAAGGCGATAAAAAAGGGCACCGGCGAGCTTCCCGGCGTCGTTTACGAGACGATCTACTACGAGGTATACGGGCCCGGCGGCGTGGCTATCATAGTCGAGGCGCTTACCGACAACAAGAACAGGGCTTCGGCGGAAATAAAGAACATCCTTTCGCGCAAGGGCGGCAGCATGGCGGGGACGGGCTCGGTATCGCGCCTGTTCCACAAAAAAGGCCTTATCGTCGTCGAAAAGTCGAAGATAGACGAGGATAAGCTCATGGATATCGTCCTCAACGCCGGCGCCGAGGACATGGCGACCGAGGATACCGTTTACGAGATAACGACGGACCCGAAGGATTTCGAAAAGGTAAAGAAGGCGCTTGACGACAACAAGGTCGAATGCCAGAGCGCGGAAGTCACGACGCTGCCGACGATGACGGTGAAGGTGGCGGGAGCCGCCGCGAAACAGGTGCTCGCGCTCGTCGAGATGCTGGAAGATTACGAGGACGTCCAGAACGTCTACGCGAATTTCGATATCCCCGACGAGATACTGGAGCAGCCCAAGGACTCATAATGAGGATACTGGGTATCGACCCAGGGTTATGCATAACGGGTTACGGGCTCATAGAAGCCGGCCCGCGCGGCCTCAGATTGATAGAGGCGGGCGTGGTCAGGACGTCCGCAAAAGATGATATAGAAGCGAGGCTAGCGAGGATATACGAAGGCCTCGAAGGGCTCGTAAAAGAGCATAAGCCCGAAGTGTTTGTGCTCGAGCAGCTCTATTCGCATTACAAGCACCCTATGACCGCGATACTCATGGGGCACGCGAGGGGCGTCATATGCCTGCTAGCGAAGCGGTCGGGCGCAGAGCTCGTAGGATATCCCGCGACCCGCATAAAGAAGGCATTGACGGGCGCAGGGCACGCCGGCAAGCACCAGGTCCAGCGCATGATACAGGGCCTCTTCGGCATGGCGGCAGCGCCGGAACCGCCCGATATTTCGGACGCTCTGGCACTCGCGGTCGCCCATGCGTATATGGCGCAAAAGGAGCCCGTCACGAGATTAACCCTGAAGGTCAACCGGGGGAACAAATGATATCCCATATCCGCGGAAAGATCGCGAAGCGCAAGCCGTCGTCGCTCATCCTCGACGTGGACGGCGGTTTTTCATACGAAGTGCTTATACCCGGCTGCGTCATGAAGGCGATAGACGGAAGCACAGCCCCCGACGGGACTGTCAAGCTGATAACATACCATTACCACCATACCGACCCCGCACGCAGCATACCCGTCCTCATAGGTTTCCTCAACGAGATAGAGAAGGAATTCTTCGAAAAGTTCATAACAGTTTCCGGCATAGGGCCGAAGGCCGCCGTCAAGGCGCTCAACGCGTCAATACCTCAGGTGGTCAAGGCGATAGCCGACGGCGACCTCTCCACTCTGAAGTCCCTGCCGGGGATAGGAGAGCAGAGGGCGAAGGAGATAGTCGCGAAACTGCAGAACAAGGTAGGGAAGTTCGGCCTCATACGCGAATACGGCATAGAGGTCACGGTATCGAAGGCGCAGGATTTTGTCGAGGAGGCGGTCGATGTCCTGCTGCAGCTGCAGTATACGAAGCAGGAAGCGAAGGATATGGTCCAGAAAGCGCTGCAGCGTTCCCCGAAGATAGATACCGCAGAGGACCTCTTGAACGAGGTATACAAGAATAAGAAGGGCGCGAAATGAGCTCCGATAAGGCCAGGGAAGAAGGGCAGCTGCGCGAGAAGCTGGTCGTCGCGCAGGAGGCCGAAGAAGACGCGATACTCAACCTGTCGCTGAGGCCGGCGAAGGCCGGCGATTTCGTCGGGCAGAAGGCCGTCGTAGATAATGTGCTGATCGCAATAGCCGCGGCCAAGGGCCGCAAGGAACCGCTCGAGCACGCGCTATTCTCGGGCCCTCCCGGGCTCGGTAAGACGACGCTCGCCCATATCATCGCGGGCGAGATGGGCACGAAGATAACGGCGACGTCGGGGCCCGCTATAGAGCGCGCGGGAGACCTTATAGGCATCCTCACGAACCTCGGCGAAGGAGATATACTTTTCATAGACGAGATACACCGGCTCTCCAAGGTCGTCGAGGAGTTCCTCTACCCGGCTATGGAGAATTACCAGATAGATTTCACCATAGATAAGGGGCCGTACGCGAAGACGATAAAGTTCAACCTTAAGCGCTTCACGCTGATAGGAGCGACGACCCGTTCCGGCCTTTTGAGCGCGCCGATGCGCGGAAGGTTCGGCATGCATTATACCCTGGATTTCTATCCCCCGGAGGACCTTGTCCGGATAGTGAAGAGGTCGGCCGACATACTGAAGATCAGCCTCGATAAGGAGAGCGCCGCGGAGATAGCGCGCCGCGCGCGCGGGACCCCGCGCATCGCGAACAGGCTGCTGCGCAGGGTAAGGGACTACGCCGAGGTCAAGAACGGCGGCAAGGTCGACGCGAATACGGTCGACAGGGCGCTCGCGATGCTCGGCATCGATAATATGGGCCTCGACGCGCTCGACAGGAAAGTGCTCAAAGCGGTAATAGAGACATATAAGGGCGGGCCGGTCGGCATAGAATCGCTTGCCGCGACGCTGAACGAAGAGCCCGATACGATATCCGATGTCGTCGAACCGTTCCTGCTTAAGATAGGGTTCCTGAAACGGACCCCGAGAGGCAGGGAGGCGACGGACGCCGCCTGCGAACATATGAAAGTCCCCTCCAAAAAAGAGCCCCGGAAGGAGCTGTTTTAGCCGGCCATGCGCAATCGCCTCCTTTTGTCCATCATAACGTTGCTTGCCTTGAATTTTACCGACGCGACAGCCGCGCCGGTGGTCCGCGTTGCCATAGCGAAGGACTCGGATTCGGTGAAGATATTCATAGCCGGCAACTACAGGATAACCGACCTCATCTCGAAAGCGGTCCTGCTCGAGGGCAAATATGCGGCCGAGACGTCTTTGGCAGCCGACGGACCCGGGGGTTTCCGTATGGGGGATTCCCGCGTTTCCTCCGACGCTATAGGCATTGAGCCGCTCGGAGGCGCGAGGGCGTATATAAACGACCGCATATTCAGGGGCGGCATAAGGGTATACAAGAACGCGGGGAAGATCACGGTGGTCAACGCGGTCGACCTCGAAGAGTACCTTTACGGCGTCATACGCAACGAGGTGTCGACGTGGTGGCCCATGGAAGCGCTGAAGGCGCAGGCGATCGCGGCGAGGACATACGCGCTCAACCAGATGAAGGAATCGAAGGGCAGGGACTATGATGTGCAGGCGGACGTCAGCTCGCAGGTCTACGGCGGGATCTTTTCGGAGAAGTGGAGGACGAACAGGGCGGTCGACCAGACGAAGGGCCTCGTGCTGGCCTATAACGGCGCGATATTCCCGGCATTCTTCCACGCGACATGCGGCGGAAACACCTTCGACGCCGCGAACCTCTGGAACGTAAACCTGCCTCCGCTCAGGGGAGTCAAATGCGACTGGTGCAAGAAATCCCCGCATTATTACTGGGAGCGCTGGACGCCCGTGAACGAGGTGGAGAATAAACTCGAAGCGGCCGGTTACCCGGTCGGCGATATCCTCGGCTTCGAAGTGCTCAGGAAGGACCCGTCCGGAAGGGTGCTCGAATTGAGGGTAAAGGGCAGCAAGGGGGACGCGGTCATTCTCGCGAAGGATTTCAGGAGGATCATAGGCGCGGATATAGTAAGGAGCACGAACTTCAAGGTAACGGTCGTCGGGGAATACGCCGCTTTCGAGGGGCTCGGATGGGGGCACGGGGTCGGCCTGTGCCAGTGGGGCGCTTACTACATGTCGCGCGCGGGGAAGAAGGCCGACGAGATACTCTATTTTTATTATCCGGGGTCGAAGATAATGAAGGATTACGGCGTCTCCGAGGCAAAGGGGAAGAAATGAGGCTCAGCGAATTCGATTATAAGCTTCCGGAAGAGCTTATAGCACAGTATCCCGCGCAGGCGCGCGACGCCTCGCGCCTCATGGTAGTCCATAAGATATCGAAGAAGATAGAGCACAGGAATTTCTCCGACATCGCGGATTATATCGGCCCGGCGGACTGCGTCGTCGTCAACGATACGAAGGTCATCAAGGCGCGCATACCGGGCAAGCGCGCCGATACCGGCGGCAAGGCCGAGGTCATGCTCATAGAGAAGCTCAGCGACAAGCTCTACAAATGCCTGATAGACACTTCGACTAAGGTAAAAGTCGGCACGAAGTTCGTCTTCGGCGGCGGGGAGCTTACGGGCGTGATACGCGCAGAGAGCGAAGGCATCAGGCTCATAGAATTCAGCATAAACGGCGCGGACTTCAATTCGATACTCGAGAAGATAGGCATAGTGCCGCTGCCCCCGTATATCAAGAGGGCGCCCGAGAAGGCCGACGAAGAGAGGTACCAGACCGTCTACGCGAGGTCGCCCGGGGCGGTCGCGGCGCCGACGGCAGGCCTGCATTTTACGGATGAGATCATGGATAAGATCAGGTCGAAAGGCGCGCAGATCGAGCCGGTCACGCTGCACGTCGGGTACGGGACGTTCAAGCCGGTCACATCCGACGACGTGGCGAAGCACAAGGTGGAGCCCGAGCTCTTCGACCTGAAACCTGAGACGGCCCAGAAACTAAACGGCATAAAGGAGAAGGGCGGAAAGATATTCGCCGTCGGGACGACGACCTGCAGGGTCCTCGAGAGCCAGGCGCAGCTTGTCAAGGGCTCGAGGAACAGGGTAGGGCCGGGGAAGGGATGGACGAACCTCTTTATTTATCCGCCGTATAACTTTAAATTTGTGGACGCGCTCGTGACGAATTTCCACCTTCCGAAGACGACGCTGCTGATGCTCGTCGCCGCGTTCTGCGGCAGGGAGGTCATGCTGCAGGCGTATGACGAGGCCGTAAAAGAGAAGTACAGGTTCTACAGTTACGGCGATTCGATGCTGATAATATGAAGATAGAGATAATAGCCAGGGACACGCTTACGCGAGCGAGGGCCGGCAAAGCCGTGACCGCGCACGGGGAGTTCGAGACGCCGGCGTTCATGCCGGTCGGCACGCAGGCGACGGTAAAGACACTTTCGAACAACGAGCTCATGGAATGCGGCGTGCAGATACTGTTATCGAACGCGTACCATTTATACCTGCGGCCCGGAGAAGATATCATAAGGAACGCAGGGGGCCTGCATAAGTTCATGGGCTGGGACAGGCCCATACTGACCGACTCGGGCGGTTTCCAGGTATTCAGTTTGGCGGTACTGCGCAAGGTCACCGATGAGGGCGTCGAGTTCCAGTCGCACATAGACGGCTCGAAGCATTTCCTGACCCCGGAGAAGATGGTAGGGTTCCAAACAGCGCTCGGAAGTGATATAATGATGGTCCTTGACGAGTGCGTCCATTACCCGTGCGAACATGAGATGGCCAGGCGCGCGGTAAAGAGGACGCTCGACTGGGCAAAGCTCTCGAAGCAGGCATTCGACCCCGGCACAGGTCAGCACCTCTTCGGCATAGTCCAGGGCGCTTCATACAAGGACCTTAGGAAGGAATGCGCCGAGGAGCTCGCGGGGATGGATTTCGACGGTTACGCGCTCGGCGGGCTCGCGGTAGGAGAGCCGAAGGAGATCACGGCGGAGATGACGGCTTTTACGGCCGCGCTGCTTCCGGAAGGGAAGCCCCGCTATCTCATGGGCGTCGGCGAGCCGCAGGATATCCTCGAGGCGGTCTCGTCGGGCATAGACATGTTCGACTGCGTCGTGCCTACGCGCAACGGGCGAAACGGCACCGCGTTTACTTCGAACGGTCGTTTTTCCGCCAGGAACGCGTCTAATTCGCGGGACCTCGGGCCCATCGAGGACGGATGCGGATGTTACGCGTGCAGGAACCATACGCGCAGTTATATAAGGCATCTCTTCAATACGGATGAGATACTCGGTTTGAAACTTGTCTCGCTGCATAACGTATATTTCTACCAGAAACTTATGCGCGAGATAAGGCAGGCGATAAGGGACGGCAAGTTCACGGAATACAAAAACGAAAGGATAGGAAGATGGAACAGCAGGCAGCAGGTTCAGTGATCAGCTTTATAACCTTGATACTGATATTCGTGGTATTCTATTTTCTGCTTATCAAACCGCAGCAGAAGGAGCGCAAACGCCACGAGGAGATGGTCAAGAACCTCGCGAAGAACGATGAGGTCGTCACCTCCGGAGGCATCCACGGCACGATAGTCAACGTCAAGGAGACGTCCGTGGTGCTGCGCGTCGACGAGAACGCGAAGATGGAAGTCGACAAATACGCGATATCCTACACGGTCAAGAAGAGGTCAGGAGAAGAGAAATGAGAAAAGCCCTTATCTGGAAATTAGCGCTTGTCCTTTTGCTCGCGGGCGTTTCCGTTTGGCTCATAAACCCGGTGCTCGACATAAAGGACAAGGACGGCAAGGTGGTAAGGGAAGGGAAGATAAACCTCGGCCTCGACCTGCAGGGCGGCATGCACCTCGTGCTGAAGGTCGATACCTCGAAGATACCGGAGGATGCCAGGAAGGACGCGGCAGACCGCGCGCTTGAGGTCATCCGCAACAGGATAGACGAGTTCGGCGTGAAGGAACCGCAGATATCCCCGCAGGGCAAGGACGAGATAGTAGTCCAGCTGCCGGGCATCACCGACAGGGACAGGGCGCTCGAACTGATAGGCAAGACGGCGCTCCTCGAGTTCAAGCTCGTCTCGACGGACGCCGACAAGATGAACAAGGCGCTGCAGGGCGATGTGCCTGCAGGGTTCGTTCTGCTGAAGGATGAGAACGGCGACCCGCTGTTGCTTGAAAAGGACGCGGTGCTGACCGGTGACGCGCTGACGACCGCGTTCATGAGTTTCGACCAGTCGCGTTTCAACGAGCCGTACGTTTCCATACAGTTCAACGCGGACGGCGCGAAAAAATTCGCGAAGATAACGCAGGATAACGTGGGCAAGCGGCTCGCGATAGTGCTAGACGGCAAGGTCAAGTCCGCCCCGCAGATAAAAGAAGCGATCCCGTCGGGGCAGGCGCAGGTGACCGGAAGGTTCTCGAAGGAAGAGGCGAGCGACCTCGCGATAGTGCTTAAGGTCGGCGCGCTTCCGGCCCCCGTATATATCGAGGAGGAGAGGACCGTCGGCCCGCTGCTCGGGCAGGACTCGATAAACGACGGTATCAGGGCCACGCTTCTCGGCGCGGCATTCGTAGGGGCTTTCATATTGGTATATTACCTGTTCGCTGGATTTGTGGCGGACATCGCGATGGCGCTGAACATACTTCTGCTGCTTGGCGCGATGGCGTATTTTAAAGTCACGATGACGCTGCCCGGTATCGCGGGTATCGTGCTGACCCTCGGCATGGCGGTCGACGCGAACGTGCTTATACAGGAGAGGATGCGCGAGGAGCTCGAGGCGGGCAAGACGCTCGCTCAGGCGATAAGGCTCGGTTACGACAGGGCCATGACCGCTATCATCGACTCGAACCTCACGACGGTCGTAGCCGCCATATTCCTGTTCCAGTTCGGCACGGGCCCGATACGCGGGTTCGCGCTGACGCTCATCATCGGCCTGCTGATAAGCATGTTCACGTCCGTTTTCGTGACAAGGGCCATATTCGAGGCGCTGTTAGGGCTTAAACTCCTGAAGGGCCTGCCGATGCTCAAGATCATCGGGACCCCGAAGTTCGATTTTATCAGGATACGCTGGATAAGCTACGCGCTTTCGATCGCGGTGCTCGCGGTCGGCATGGGCGCTTATTTCATGAAAGGCCCGGATGTATACGGAGTGGATTTCAAGGGCGGCCAGGTCCAGGAGTTCAAGTTCCGCGACACGGTGGATGCGAAGGACGTGCGCGCCGCGCTTGCGGAGATCAACCTCGGCAACGCTTCCGTCCAGCAGCTCAGGGACGACCCGAAGGTCTTTATAATACGCACTCAGGAGGAGATAACCGACGAGATATCCAAGAAATTCGAGACAACCTTCAAGGAGAACAAGGCCGAGATAATTAAGATAGACAAGGTCGGGCCTTCCGTAGGCGGCCAGCTGAGGACGAAAGCATTATACGCGATCGTCTTCTCGATGCTCGGCATCATGGTATACGTCGCGTTCAGGTTCAAGCACTGGTATTTCGCGCTGGCTGGCGTTATCGCGCTGTTCCATGACGTCTTTGTCGCGATGGGATTCATGGCGCTTGCCGGGCGCGAGATGACGCTGCTGATAGTCTCGGCCCTGCTGACTATCGCCGGTTTTTCGATAAACGACACTATAGTCATTTATGACAGGATAAGGGAGAACGCGAAGCTGAACCATAAGATGTCCTTAAGGGACCTCGTAAACCTCAGCGTGAACCAGATGATGTCGAGGACGCTGCTGACATCCTTCACGGTGCTCGTGGTCGTGGCCGTGCTCTATATGTACGGCGGCGAAGTCCTCAATGATTTCGCGTTCTGCCTTCTCGCAGGGTTCATATCGGGCATCTATTCGACGGTCTTCATCGCGAGCCCGCTGATACTGCTGTTCCACGGCAATAAAAAAAGGAGTTTATGAGCAATAATAAGTTTGCCCAGATACGCAAACTGCTCCTGGTCATCCTTGCCCTGAACTGGGGCGTGGCCATCGCTAAGATCGTCTACGGCCACCTGACGGGCTCCGTTTCGATGTTCGCGGACGGCATCCATTCGCTCTCGGACGGCTCGTCAAACATAATAGGGCTGATAGGCATAGGTGTGGCCTCGCGCCCGAGGGACGTCGGGCATCCTTACGGCCACAGGAAGTACGAGACGCTCGCGTCGATGGCAATAGCCGTCGCGCTCTTCATGATAGCGTTCAGGCTGCTGAGCGATTCGGTCCATAAGCTGTGGAACCAGGAGCTGATAAATCCCGAAGCGAACCTGCTGAGCTTCGTCGTGATGGGCGTAACGATCGCGGTCAACATAAGCGTGATGAGGTACGAGCGCAGGAAGGGCAAGGAACTTAACAGCGATTTCCTTGTCGCCGATTCGCTGCATACTGGATCCGACATACTCGCCTCCATCATGGTCGTCGTCAGCTTGATAAGCGTGAAACTCGGCCTGCCTATAATCGACGTCATCGCGGGTATGGTCATATCGCTGCTGGTCGGCTATGTCGGTGTAAGCATACTCAGGGACAGCTCACGCGTCTTGACCGATTACGCGGTCATAAATTCCCAGCAGATAACGGAGACCCTCTCCGACATGAAGGAGGTCATCGGCTGCCACCGTATACGCACGCGCGGACGCACCGACGATGTCCATGTAGACCTGCACATCACCGTGGACAGGAACATGAGCGTAGGAAAGGCCCATGACCTCTCCACCGCGATAGAGAAACGCATACGCGAAAAATTTTCAGGCGTTACCGACGTGATGGTCCACATCGAGCCCGCGTAGCATGCAAAAGGCCTGGGAGATAGATTCGATAGACCTTGCAAGGACCGAAGGCCTTTGCGGTCCGTTAGGCATTTCGCCGATACTTGCCCACCTGCTGGCAAAAAGAGGGGTAAAGTCCGCCGAAGACGCGCGCGCTTTCCTCGAATGCGGCCTCGATTCGCTGCACGACCCGTCCCTCTTCAAAGACATGCCGAAAGCCGTCTCGCGCATAAAGTCCGCCATAGACAATAAGGAAAAGGTGGTCATTTTCGGCGACTATGATGTCGACGGGCTCACCGCGACCGCGCTGCTTTATAACACGCTGAAGGCATACGGCGCCGACGTCCATAACTATATCCCTGACCGCGTGAAAGAGGGTTATGGCTTGAATCTTTCCGCACTCGAAAAGGCATGCGACGGAAAGATGAAGCTCGCTATTGCCGTCGATTGCGGCATCACCTCGGCGGAAGAGATAGATTTCCTTAACAAGCACGGCATAGATTCCATAATAATAGACCACCACGAACCGGTCGAAGGTAAAATTCCGCACGCGTGCGGAATTTTAAATCCCCTGGTGCCGGGATCGGGGTATCCCTATAAGTATCTTGCCAGCGTCGGATTGGTGTATAAGCTTTCCCAGGCCATGAGCAAGTCCCTTAAGCATCCCGGCAGGACCGTCGAGGATGACCTCGATCTTGTCGCGCTCGGCACGATCGCAGACGTCGCGCCGCTGACCGGCGAGAACAGGATCCTCGTGAAGCACGGCCTGAAATACCTCGCGAAGACGAAGAGGCCGGGACTGCGCGCGCTTATGGAAGTCGCGGGCATCGGCAGGAAGAAGGAGTTCTATTCCGAGACGGTCGGTTTCATCCTCGGCCCCCGCATAAACGCCTCGGGCAGGATGAACTCTTCCTCGCATTCGCTGAAACTGCTGCTGACGGAGGATAAGGAAGAAGCGCTCAAGCTTGCGGAAGAGCTCGACAGGAGCAACCGCGAGCGGCAGAAGATGGAAGAGGTAATACTTAAGGAAGCCGTCTCGAAGGTCGAGCGCGAAGTCAACTTTAAGGAACATAAGGTCATAGTCCTGCACTGCGATTCGTGGCATCCCGGCGTGATAGGGATAGTCGCATCGCGCATAGTCGAGAGGTTCTACCGCCCCACGATACTCGTTGCCTTCGACGGTGAAGGCGCCGGGCACGGCAAGGGTTCCGGGAGGTCTATAAAGAGGTTCCACCTTTTCGACGCCATCTCGAAATGCAAGGAACACCTGGTAGAGTTCGGCGGGCACGAGCACGCGGCCGGCATAACGATAACGAAGGGCAATATCGATAATTTCCGGGACGCGATCAACCTCGTCGCGCATGAGACGCTGCAGCCGCTCGACCTCGTGCCGACGCTCGATATAGACGCCTGGATATCCCTTAAGGACATAACGCCGGAATTGATGAAGGAACTTGCGCTGCTTGAGCCGTACGGGGTGGGCAACAGGAAGCCGGTATTCGCGGTCAAAGGGCTAAAGCTGAAAGCCCCGCCGAAGGTACTCGGCTCGAATACCCTGAAGATCTGGGTGACGGACGGGCAGATGACTTATGAGGCGGTGGGTTTCAGGAAAGCCCTGGATTATAAACTCGATGCCGCCTCGTCGAACTTCGACCTGGCTTTCACGCCTTCGGTTAACGTATGGCAGGGACAGGAGATGGTGCAGCTGCAACTTAAGGACCTGAAGGTTAAGCTTTAACCTCCCGTCGGGGGGCTATGCTTTTACTATCTTACCGGACCTGATGCAGGCGGTGCAGACCTTGATGGTCTTAATCACGCCTTTCATTTTGACCTTGATCTTTTGCAGATTGGGGGTAAAGCGCCTTATGCTCCTGCCGGTAATCTTACGCCCGACACCGCCGTCCTTCTTGGCCATACCGCGGCGCTTGATCTTCATACCGGCCATTTTGCCTTTTCCGCATATATCGCATACTTTTGACATTACTTCCTCCTTAATGTATTATTGAGTGTATAATGATAGCACATCAGGATAAAAACATCAACAGTAAAAAGCAGCCCTTAAGCGACATCCCCGTACGTTTCGTGAAGGGCGTAGGGCCGGCGAGGGCCGAGATACTCAAGAAGCTCGATATCGGGACCGTCGAGGACCTGCTTTACCATTTCCCGCGAAGGTATGAGGACCGCAGCCGCTTCAATCCGATAAACAAACTAAAAGAGGGCGAGTACGCCGCCATCAGGGGAGAGGTACTGACGTCGGGCGTGCGCAGCGGCAGGCCCCGTTTCGGACGGGGCAAAGGTATGGCTGTATATAAGATGGCGTTCGGCGACGATACCGGCGTCATCTACGCCGTCTGGTTCAACCAGCCCTACATGCAGGATGTCTTCAAGCAAGGGGATAAGGTCATACTGTACGGTAAAGTGGAGAGATACAAGGACCTCCAGATCTCTAATCCCGAATTCGAGATAATAAACGACGAAGGCAAGGAAACTATCCATACCGGAAGGATAGTCCCCATATATCCGTTGACCGAAGGGATAAGCCAGAGGGGCATGCGCACCGTGATAAAGAACCTGCTCGACAGGTACCTTGAAGATGCGGAGGAGTTCCTGCCCGAGGATATCAGGCAGAGGAACAACCTGCCCGCGCTGAAGCAGGCCCTTTCCAATATGCATTTCCCGGAGAGCGAGGAACTGCGCATGGCCGCGTATGAGAGGGTCGTCTTCGACGAGTTCTTCGTGTTGCAGGTCGCGCTTGCGCAGAGGAGGCAGAAGATCAAAGGGCTCGGCACCGGCGTCGCGCATAAGACGGGCGGAGAGCTCGTCGGGTCGTTCAGGGCCATGCTGCCTTTCAAGCTTACCGACGCTCAGGAACGGGCCATAGAAGATATCGAAAAGGACATGGCGAGCGATAAGCCGATGAACCGCCTGCTCGAGGGCGATGTCGGGTCGGGAAAGACCATAGTCGCCGCGCATGCGCTCGTGCTGACGGTCTCGAACGGCTACCAGGGCGCGTTGATGGCGCCGACGGAGATACTCGCGCAGCAGCACTTCGCCGCGCTTAATAAAATCCTGAGCCCGCTCGGTATCAATGTGATACTGCTTGGGGACGGGGAGCGGGAGGAGGCGCTGCGGATGATAGAGGAGGGGCGGGCGAATATCGCGGTCGGCACGCACGCTCTCATACAGGAAGGTGTCAGGTTCAAGCGCCTCGGGCTTGCCGTTGTGGACGAACAACATAAGTTCGGCGTTGACCAGAGGGCGCAGTTGAAGCAGAAAGGCATCAATCCCGACATGCTGTTCATGACCGCGACACCGATACCGCGGACGCTCGCGATGACGCTCTACGGCGACCTCGACCTTTCGGTGCTGGATGAGATGCCGAAAGGCAGGATACCGTCGAAATCATTCCTTGTCGGGGAGGATAAGCGCGAGGGCGTATATAAGTTCATCGCGCAGGAGGCCGCCGCCGGCAGCCAGGTGTTCATAATATGCCCGCTGATAAAAAAGACCGGGAACAACGAGCTGAAGGCGGCTACCGAAACGTATGACAGGTTCAGGAAAAGTGTCTTCCCGGGGCTCAATGTAGGGCTCATCCACGGGAAGCTCGATAACGACGAGAAAGAGCGCGTGATGCGGGATTTTGGGGCGGGGAAGGTGCAGATACTCGTCTCGACCACCGTGGTCGAGGTCGGCATCGATAACCCGAACGTCTCGGTCATGCTCATAGAGAATCCCGAAAGATTCGGGCTTAGCCAGCTCCATCAGCTGCGCGGCAGGATAGGCAGGGGTAACCAGCGCTCATACTGCATAATGATATCCGATACGGAGTCGGAAGAGGCGCGCAAGCGCATAAAAGCCCTGGTCAGCAACACGAGCGGGTTCAGCATCGCCGAAGAGGACCTCCAGCTGCGCGGCCCGGGACAGTTCTTCGGGACGAGGCAGCACGGCCTCCCGGAGCTGCGCTACGCGAACCTTCTCGCAAACGTCAGGCAGCTCGAGGCGGCGCGCAGGGAAGCGTTCGGGCTGGTCAGCGACGACACTCAGCTCGCGAAACCGCAGAACAGGCGCCTCAAAGAGGCCGTCAGGAGGAAGTTCCCCGATGAGGATAACAAGCGGGACTCATAAAAGCAGGATAATAAAGGCCCCGGACAGCATAAGGCCCACGCTCGATAACGTCCGGAAGGCCATATTCGATATACTGGGCGAGGGCGTAAATGGCTCCAGGGTGCTCGACCTCTTTGCCGGCTCAGGCGCGCTGGGCATCGAAGCCCTCAGCAGGGGGGCGGCCTCATGTACGTTCGTCGATAACAGCCGCGCCTCCATAAAGGCCATAAAGGCGAACCTTGAGGGGCTGGGGCTCACGGGGGCCGGTCACGGGCCGTCGGAGAGTTCTGTCGTATACGCCGATTCCGAGGCCGCCATCGGCAGGCTCGCGGGCGACGGCGCCGCCTTCGACATAATACTGATGGACCCCCCGTATTATAAGGAATTAGCCAAAAAAACCTTGTCTTTGCTGGGCGATTGTGATATATTGTCAGGGACTGGCGTAGTGGTTATAGAGCATTCCAAGCACGATGGCCCACTACCGCCTGTATGCGGGGGCCTAAAGCTCTTGCGTACCGCCAGGTACGGTGATACGCTGGTTTCATTTTATCGCAAGGACCAAGGCAAATCATGAAGAATAAGGCGGTCTATCCCGGGACTTTCGACCCGGTCACATTCGGCCATATCGACCTGATAAAAAGGGCCTTAAAGATCTTTGATACCGTCATAATCGCCGTCGCGCATAACGCGGACAAGGCGCCGCTCTTCGGCGTCGGGGAGCGTATAGCGATGCTGAGGCAGGCGACCAAGGGCATGAAGGGCGTCGTCATAGAGAGCTTCGACGGGCTCGCGGTCGATTACGTCAGGAGGAAGGGCTCCGTCGTAATGGTCCGCGGCCTCAGGATGCTTTCGGACTTCGAATACGAGTTCCAGATGGCGCTGACGAACAGGAAGCTCGGACAGGATATCGAGACGATATTCATGATGCCTTCGGAATCCTACTCATACCTTTCATCAAAACTCATCAAGGAGGCGTTCGCGCTCGGCGCAGACGTGAAGGACTTTGTCCCGCCGTTCGTCGCCAAGGCGCTCGCGAAAAAACTAAGATGAAGATAAAAGTAAACGACATCCCGAAGGACGGCATCACGCTGGAAGAGAAGCGGGACGCCGCGGCGCTTGACCTTGCGCGCGACGACCTTAAGTTCGTGACCCCCGTAGCCCTTTCGGCGTTCCTGACACGCGATAAGGACGACGTTTACGCGCACGTGAAGGCGAGCGGGCGCATAGAGGCGGTCTGCGGCAGGTGCCTCGCGGCGTATACGATAGATTTCGACAAGGAATTCGATTTCAGTTATGATGTGAAGGGCAAGACCACCCTCGACTTGACGGACGACATAAGGGCGGAGATAATCCTCGAGTACCCGATCAAGCCGCTTTGCAGGGAGAACTGCAAGGGGCTGTGCCAGGTGTGCGGCAAGAACCTTAACGAAGGCGATTGCGGGCACATGCCTGACGCGCAAAAATGGAACGAAGCGAAAAAGAACGGTAATTAAGGAAAGAAGGAGAAGAGATAAATGGCACTGCCAAAGAGAAAACATTCGAAAGCAAGGCGCGACAAATCCCGCACGCACCAGGTCCTGTCGGCACCCCAGATAACGAAGTGCCCGCAATGTTTCGCGTCCGTAAAGACACATTGCGTGTGCCCGAGCTGCGGATATTATAAGGGGCGCAAGGTCCTTGACGTTAAGGTCAAGGAAGAGAAGAAGAAATGAGGATAGCCGTAGATGGGATGGGAGGCGACTACGCGCCAAAGGTAGTCGTCGAAGGCGCTGTAATGGCCGCATCCGAATACGGGCATGAGGTTATAATCGTCGGCGACAGGCCGAGGATAGACGCGGAACTCGGAAGGATCGGCTCCATTCCTCCGGCTGTAAGCGTAGTGCATGCCTCGGAAGTCATCGACATGCACGAGCCGGGCGCTACCAGCGCCCGCGCGAAGAAGGACTCCTCGATATGCGTCGCGACGGAGCTTGTGAAGGAAGGCAAGGCCGACGCGGTAGTGTCGGCCGGCAATACGGCGGCATTCGTAAGCGCGGCGATGCTGTCGCTGCGCAGGCTTCCCGGCGTCGAACGGCCCGGCATCGCGATACCGCTGCCGTCGATCAAGGGGCCGGTGGTGCTGATAGACGTCGGAGCGACGATAAACCCGGAGCCGGAGCACCTGTTGGGTTTTGCCGTCATGGGCGGCGTCTATGCCCGCCATATATTGCGGATGGAAAATCCTTCGATAGGCCTGCTGAATATCGGCGAAGAATCCTCGAAGGGCCCCGATTACCTTAAGCAGGCGCACCAGCTGCTCGAGTCGAGCAACTTGAATTTCAAGGGCAACGCGGAAGGCAAGGACATATTCGCCGGCCATTTCGACGTCGTTGTATGCGACGGTTATACGGGCAACGTGGTGCTGAAGGTATCGGAATCGATAGCGACCACGATCGCCTCGTTCATAAAGGACCAGATCAAAAAAGACCCGCTGAGGATGCTCGGCGGGCTTCTTACTAAATCGGCGTTCGAGGCCGTGAAGAAACAGATCGACTACGCCGAATACGGGGGCGCCCCGCTGCTGGGCGTCAACGGCATATGCATAATAAGCCACGGCCGCTCGTCGGCTAAGGCCGTCAAGAACGCGATCAGGGTCGCGGGCGAATTCGTAGAGCACAAAGTGAACAACCATATCCTCGAAGCGGTAAAGACCCTCAAATGACGCCAAAACCGAAAACCACCCGGAAACGATCTAATAAGGTAAAGGCCGGCATAATAGGCCTCGGCGCGTACCTGCCGGCAAAGGTCATGACGAACCTTGACCTCGAGAAACTTGTCGAGACCTCGGACGAATGGATACGCACGAGGACCGGGATCTCCGAACGCAGGATAGCGTGCAAGGAGGAGATGACATCGGACCTCGCGGTACATGCGGCCAGGGCCGCGATAAAAGACGCGAAGCTTGACCCGAAGGACATAGAGCTCATAATACTCGCGACGATAACACCGGATATGCCTTTCCCCGCAACGAGCTGTTTCGTGCAGGCGAAGATCGGCGCCGTGAATGCCGCGTGTTTTGATATCAGCGCCGCGTGTTCCGGTTTTATACACGAGATTACGATAGCGCAGCAGTTCATAGAGAGCGGGATGTATAAGAATATACTTGTTATCGGCGTCGAGCTGCTTTCCCGTTTCGTCGACTGGAAGGACCGCTCGACATGCGTGCTCTTCGGCGACGGCGCGGGGGCGGCCGTCATAGCGCCGGTCAAGGAAGGCGGCATATTGTCTTCTTATCTCGGGGCAGACGGAACAAAGAGCGGGTTGCTGATGTTCCCCGCGGGCGGTTCGGTGAATCCCGCTTCGCACGAGACGGTGACGCAGGGCCTGCATTTCCTGAAGATGGAAGGCAATGAGGTGTTCAAGAACGCCGTTCGGGTAATGACGGACGCGGTCGGTAAAGCTATCGCGAAGGCGGGCCTTTCGACCGAGGATATAGATTGCATAATTCCCCACCAGGCCAACAAGAGGATAATAGAAGCTGTTATCTCCCGGGTCGGTATACCTGCAGAGAAGGCCTTCGTGAACGTCGAAAAATACGGCAACATGTCTGCCGCCTCGGCGATCGTCGCGCTTTTTGAAGCCGTAAAGGAGGGGCGCGTGAAGAAGGGTGATAATGTCCTTCTTGTAGCGTTCGGGAGCGGTTTTGTCTGGGGGTCATGCGTAATAGAATGGTAGATACCGCTATAATATTCCCCGGACAGGGGGCCCAGTATATAGGAATGGGCAAGGAGCTATACGGACAGTTTCCCGCCTCGAAAGTAATATTCGAAAAAGCCAGCAGGACCCTCGGTTTCGACATTGCAAAACTCTGTTTTGAAGGGCCCAAGGAAGAGTTGACAAGGACAGATATCTGCCAACCGGCGATACTTACCGTTTCTATTGCTGCGCTGAGGGCGCTTGAATCCGCGCTGCCGGCCCCGTTGGCGCCGAAGGCGGCCTTAGGGCTAAGTTTGGGCGAGTATACCGCTCTTGTGGCGGCGGGATCGATAGCATTCGACGACGCGGTCGCGCTCGTCAGGAAACGCGGGCAGTATATGGAGGAGGCCTCGCGCGAGAACCCCGGCACGATGGCGTCGGTGATAGGTTTTCCGCTCGAAGAGACGAAGAAGGCCTGCGATGAGACGGGCGCCGAGATAGCGAACCTGAACTCTCCCGGGCAGATAGTGATATCCGGGACCAAAGAGAAGGTCGAAGCGGCCTCTAACCTCGCGAGGGAAAGGGGAGCGAGGAAGGTAATACCGCTCGATGTAAGCGGCGCTTTCCACTCCGGCCTCATGGAACCGGCAGCGCGCAGGCTGAGGGCCGAGGTGGATAATATAGATATAAAGGAACCGAAGATAAGGGTAGTCACGAATGTCAGCGCGGGATATGAATCCTCCCCGGACGAGATCAGGGCGAACCTCGTGACGCAGGTAAAGTCGTCCGTGCTCTGGGAGGACTCTATTAAGCTCCTCGCGCATGAGGGTATAAAGAGGTATATTGAAGTCGGGCCGGGAAAGGTGCTCGCAGGGCTGTTGCGCAGGATCGACCCGGCGCTCGAGTGCCTTAACGTGGAGACCGCCTCCGACGTTTTAGCCGTAAAAGAAGCGTTGGCGCAGGGGTAGAGAGGAGAAACTCATGATATTCAAGGATAGGGTGTGCCTCGTGACCGGAGGAGCAAGGGGTATAGGCAGGGAGATAGCGCTTGCGTTCGCAAAAAACGGCGCGGATATAGCGCTCTGCGACGTGAACCAGGAGGCCCTTGACGTTACGAGCAAAGAGATAGAAGCGCTCGGGCGTAAAGCGGCGACGTTCGTCGTCGACGTGACGAACCTCTCGCAGGTCGAGGATATGGTCAATAAGACGCTTGACAAATTCCAGAAAATCGATATACTGGTTAACAATGCAGGCATAACCAGGGACGCCTTGATAGTCCGCATGAGCGAGCAGGAGTTCGACTCCGTGATCGCCGTAAACCTAAAGGGGACATTCAATTGCACCAAGGCGTGCTCAAAGGTCATGATGAAGCAGAGATACGGGAAGATCGTGTCGATAGCTTCGATCATCGGGATAATGGGTAATGCCGGGCAAGCCAATTACGCGGCTTCCAAGGCGGGCATAATAGGGATAACTAAGAGCGTCGCGAAGGAACTGGCTTCGCGGAACGTGAACGTGAACGCGATCGCTCCGGGCTTCATAGAGACCGATATGACGGCCAAGCTTCCCGAGAACGTAAAGGCCCAGATGCTGTCCCTGATCCCTTTAAATAGATTCGGGAAAGCGAACGACGTAGCTGAACTGGCGATGTTCCTGGCATCTGAAGCGTCGTCATATATAACAGGGCAGGTTATAAAGATCGACGGCGGGATGGTCATGTAGTCAACCCAACAAGGAGGAGTACATGTCGGCTGTAGCAGATAAAGTAAGGGAGATAATAGCAAAGCAGTTAGGCGTAAAACTCGAAGAAGTCACCCCCCAGGCGACGTTCATAGACGACCTCGGCGCGGATTCGCTCGATACGGTCGAGATAGTCATGGCGCTTGAAGAGGAATTCAAGGCGGAGATACCGGATGAAGACGCCGAGAAGATGAAGACGGTCGGCGAGGCCATAAAATATATCGAAGAGAAATCGGGCGGTAAGGCCTAGCATTGTAGATGGAAAGAAGAAGAGTCGTAGTCACCGGCCTTGGCGCCGTCACTCCGGTAGGGAACAGCAAAGACGAACTTTGGGCCTCCCTTCTCGCGGGAAAGAGCGGCGCAGGCAGGATAACCCAGTTCGATCCCTCGGAATTTGACAGCCAGATCGCCTGCGAGGTCAAGGGTTTCGACCCCTCCAATTATATCGCGAACCAGAAGGACATCAGGAGGATGGACCGGTTCGTCCAGTTCGCGGTCAGTTCCACTAAAATGGCGATCGATGATTCCGGGCTGGACATCTCAAAAGAGGACCCCTACAGGATCGGCGTACTCGTCGGTTCAGGCATAGGGGGCCTTAAGGTTATCCAGGACCAGACCCTTATTTGGAAGGAGAAAGGCCCCGGAAGGCTCGCGCCTCTCCTGATACCCATGCTTATAGTCAATATGGCACCCGGCCAGATATCCATACAGTTCGGGCTCAAGGGCCCGAACTCGTGCGTTGCGACGGCATGCGCGACGGGTAACCATTCGATAGGCGAAGCCCTGAGGCTTATCCAGCACGGCTATGCCGATGTCATGGTATCCGGAGGAACGGAGGCGGCGGTTGTGCCTACGGGAGTCGGCGGTTTTTGCGCACTGACCGCGCTTTCCAAGAGGAATAATGAGCCGGAGCGCGCGAGCAGGCCGTTCGAGAAGGACAGGGACGGCTTTGTCATAGGCGAGGGCTGCGGTATCGCGATACTTGAAGAACTCGGGCACGCGCAGAAACGCGGCGCGAAGATATATGCCGAAGTAGCAGGATACGGCATGTCGGGCGACGCCTATCATATGACGGCCCCTGACCCGAACGGGGAAGGCGCCGCGATGTGCATGAAGCTCGCGCTTAAGGACGGCGGGCTGAAACTTGAGGACGTATCCTACATAAATGCCCACGGCACTTCCACGCAGCTTAACGACAAGATAGAGACGCTCGCGATAAAGAAGGTCTTCGGCGAGCTAGCATACAAGATACCCGTAAGCTCGACTAAATCAATGACGGGCCACTGCCTCGGCGCGGCCGGCGGTGTCGAGTTCGCCGCGTGCGTCATGGCGATAAAGGAGGATATAGTGCCTCCGACCGTAAATTACGAGACGCCAGACCCGGCCTGCGATCTCGATTATGTACCGAACAAGGCAAGGAAGGTCAAGGTCAACGTCGCGATATCCAACGCATTCGGCTTTGGCGGGCACAATGCGTGCATCGCCGTCAAGAAATTCCTGCCTTAAAAATTATGGAGTAAAAAAATGGATTACCTTTTAACCGAACAGCAGGTAATGGTGCGCGACCTTGCGCGCAAGATCGCGAAAGAGAAGATAGCCCCGGTTGCGGCCGAGCATGACGAGAAGGAGACCTTTCCCTGGGAGATAATGAAGGTCATGGCCGAATCCGACCTCTGCGGCGTGTATATAGAGGAGAAGTACGGCGGCCTCGGCGGCGGCGCGATGGAGCTCTGCCTCGTGACCGAGGAACTCTCCCGCGCGTGCGGAGGCATCGCGATATGCTTCGCGGCAACCGCGCTCGGCACTTACCCGATAATACTGTTCGGAAGCGACGCGCAGAAGCAGAAGTACCTTCCGGAGATAGCGAGCGGCAGGAAGCTCGCGGCTTTCGCCCTTACCGAGGCCGGCGCGGGCTCGGACGCGGGTGCCATCGCCACGACCGCCAGGAAAGAGGGCGACTATTACGTCCTGAACGGCGTGAAGCAGTGGATAACCAACGGCGGGGAAGCGGAGATATACACGGTCATAGCGATGACCGACAGGGACAAGGGAGCCCGCGGGGCGAGCTTCTTCATAGTCGAAAAGGGGACCCCCGGTTTCGATTTCGGCAAGAAAGAGAAGAAACTCGGCATCCGCGCGTCGGCGACGCGAGAGCTCATATTCAATGAGTGCAAGGTCCATAAGGATAACCTGCTCGGCCGCGAGGGCATGGGTTTTATAGTAGCCATGAAGACCTTCGATAAGTCGCGCCCGGGTGTCGCGGCTCAGGCCGTAGGCATAGCGCAGGGCGCGCTGGACCACGCGGTCAAATATTCGCGCGAACGCAAACAGTTCGGCAAGACCATATCGTCGTTCCAGGGGCTCCAGTTCATGCTCGCGGACATGGCTACGCAGGTCGAGGCGGCGCGCGCGCTGACTTACGCCACCGCTAGGATGGTCGACGCGGGCGCGAGGGATGTATCGAAGGAATCCGCGATGGTGAAATTGTTCGCCTCAGATACCGCGATGAAGGTCACGACGGACGCGATACAGGTCCTCGGCGGGTACGGTTACATGCGCGATTACCCGGTCGAGAAGTACATGCGCGACGCGAAGATAACACAGATATACGAAGGCACGAACCAGATACAGCGAAACATAATAGCGCTTGAGGTGCTGAAAGAGCAGTTGAAGAAATGAACATTATCGTCTGCATAAAACAGGTCCCCGATACGCAGGACATCAGGATAAATCCCGAGACGAACACCCTCATGCGCGAGGGCGTCCAGTCGATAGTCAACCCGTTCGATATGTACGCGATAGAAGAGGCGCTCAGGATAAAGGAAAAACTCGGCGCCGCCACGACGAAGATAACGGTCCTTTCGATGGGCCCGCAGCAGGCCGAAGAGGCGCTGCGCGAGGCGGTCTCGATGGGCGTCGATGAGATGGTGCTGATGTGCGACAGGGCTTTCGCGGGTTCCGATACCTGGGCGACCAGCTACACTCTCGCGAAGGGCATACAGAAACTCGGGAAGTTCGACCTTATAATATGCGGCAAGCAGGCCATAGACGGCGACACGGCGCAGGTCGGCCCCGGCATCGCCGCGACGCTCGATATCCCGCAGGTGACCTACGTCAAGAAGACCGAAGAGATCAAGGAAGGTTCCGCGCGCTTCGAGAGGATGACAGAGGAGGGATATGAGGTCATAGAGACGCCGCTGCCCTGCCTGATAACGGTCGTGAAAGAGATAAATATCCCGCGCCTGCCGTCGTTGAAGGGTAAGATAAAGGCGAAGCAGTCGAAGGCAGCGGTCATATGCGCTAAGGATATAGACGCGGACCCGGAGAGGTTAGGCCTGAAGGGGTCGCCTACGGTGGTCAACAAGATATTCTCCCCGCCGAAGAGGACGGGCGGCCAGATGCTCCAGGGGGAGGTCCCGGAGATAGTAGGAAAGCTGGCGGATTCCATCAAGGATGTGGTCATATCTGTGAGCAAGACATAAAATGGCTGATAACAATTCAAGGGAATGTTCGATACAGATACTCGTTGATAAATGCACGGGCTGCACACTCTGCGTGAAGGCGTGCCCGTTCGGCGCGATAACGATGAAGGATGACGCGCAGGCCAAGAAGGGCAAGCTCGCCGTAATAGATTTCGTCAAATGCACGCTCTGCGGCGCGTGCGTCGAGACGTGCAAGTTCAATGCCATTGAGAAGACCGTATGCAAGGTCGCACCGAAAGTGAAGCTCGACGACTATAAGGGCGTATGGGTCTTCGCCGAACAGAAGAAGGGCAAGGTCCAGAGCGTGGCGTTCGAGCTCCTGGGCAAGGGCAGGGAACTCACGAACGACCTCGGCGTAGAGCTCGCGGCGGTACTGATCGGCGATAATGTCGCCGATCGGGCGGACGAACTCTTCTCGCGCGGCGCGGACAAGGTCTATCTTGTCGAGAGCCCGAAACTCAAGGATTACCAGGACGAGCCATATACCAACATAATCGTCGAGCTCGTGAAGGAGTTCAAGCCGGAGATACTGTTGTACGGGGCGACCTCGATAGGCAGGTCCCTCGCGTCACGCATCGCGGTCAAGTTATATACGGGCCTCACGGCCGACTGCACCGGCCTCGCGATAGACAAACAGAAGAAGTTGCTGCTGCAGACCCGCCCGGCGTTCGGCGGCAATATCATGGCCACGATCCTCTGCGAGAACTACCGGCCGCAGATGGCAACGGTCCGCCACAAGGTCTTCAAGGAAGCCGCCGTGGACAAGGCGAAAAAGGGCCAGGTAATAAAGAAAGATTATCCCGTCGGTATTTACGATTCGCGGACAAAGATAACAAACGTCGTGGAAGAGCTGTCGGCGACGGTCAACCTTACCGAGGCGGACATCATCGTCTCCGGAGGCAGGGGGCTCGGGAAAGCGGAGAACTTCAAGGTCATAGAAGAACTCGCGAAAGTGCTCGGAGGCGCTGTCGGCGCGTCGCGTTCGGCGGTGGACGCCGAGTGGATACCTTACTCGCACCAGGTCGGCCAAACGGGCAAGACCGTTTGTCCGAAAATATACATTGCTTGCGGCATATCGGGGCAGATACAGCATCTCGCCGGGATGTCTTCATCGGAGATCATAATCGCGGTCAATAAAGACCCGCAGGCGCCGATCTTCTCCGTAGCGACCTACGGGATCGTCGGGGACCTGTTTGAGGTGGTCCCCGCGTTGACGCAGAAGTTCAAGGAGATCCTTAAAAAGTAGCCTCTCTTTAACAGGGGGATCAAATTGGCAGAAGTCCCGCTCAGCAGTACCAGAGAGAAGATCCCTTTTACCTCAAGCATAAACTTCAGGTTCATCCTCATATTCATCCTGCTCGTTACCGTGACGACCTTCCTCAGCGGAATGATACTTATATACCAGGGCCAGAGGTCGCTCGAGGACGCCGTCCTCAAGAAGAACCTGACCGCGTGCGAGAACGTCCGCAGCAGGATAGAGAGTTTCATCCAGGAAGCCAGGTCATCCGTCGAGCTTATGACGATGATGCCGGGGATAAAAGACCTCGACCTGTTCCAGATAGACAAGATGATGTACGAGGTCATATCGGAGCATGAGCGGCTCGACCCGGTGGCGGTCCTGAACGACCAGGGCATCATGATATCCTCGCGCAATCCTTCCGACCAGAACAAGGACATGTCCGGCAGCGACCTTTTCCTGAAGACCAAGAGCAAGAGCTATATCTCGGACATATATTTTTCCTCCGACGGCCAGCCGTTGATAACCATCGCGGCGCCGATATTCGATTACGACAGTTTCGGTAGGAGGATAGGCGTGCTTGTGACGGCCGTAAAGCTGCGCAGCCTCTGGCCTACTCTCGACAGGACCAAGGTCGGAGAGAAGGGCGTGATAGTGGTTACGGACAGGAAAGGCGAGCTGGTCTACAGGTCCGGGGAAGCGAAGACGGGCAACGTCGGCAGTGACAGGACCGTGAAACTCGCGCTTGAAGGAAAGACAGGCAGCGTTAATTACGGCAACATGCTGAGTTCATACATGCCGCTTACGGGTACGGTCACCGGTTCCGTAGTCGTGAAGCAGCCGGCGCAGGAAGCCCTTTACGGCGTAGCTAAGATGAGGGGCCAATCGATGGTCCTGCTCGTGCTGAGCATTATGGTCGCTATCGCGATAGGCCTCGTGCTGTCGAACAGCATGCTCGTCTCGGTCAGGAAGCTCCTTGTCGGCACGAAGATAGTCGCCGAGGGCGACCTCGGTTATAAGATAGACATAAAGACGGATGACGAGATCGGCGAGCTCGCGAGGTCGTTCAACGTGATGACCGTCGAACTCAAAAAGCAAAGGGAGAGGGCGATAACCGACGAGCTCACGCATCTCTACACGCATTCGTATTTCCTCGAGACGCTGAAGGCGGAGGTCTACAGGGCAAAGAGGTACAGGGCAAAGCTTTCCCTGATGATGCTCGACATCGACCACTTCAAGTTGTTCAACGACAATTACGGGCACCAGGTCGGCGATGAGGTGCTTATCAGGATATCCGAGATGCTGAAATCGAGCCTCAGGGAATCCGATGTCGCGTCAAGGTACGGCGGCGAGGAACTCGTCGTGCTTGCGGCCGAGACCGACAAGGAAGGCATATACATACTCGCCGAGAGGGTGCGCAAGAAGATCGCCGAGGACGTTATCGTCGAGCACGAGGACAAGAAGCTCAAGGTCACGGTCAGTATCGGCGTCACGACCCTTACCGAGGACGACATCAAGAGGGACATATTCCCCGACGACTTCCTGAAGCGGGTCGATATGGCGCTCTATAAGGCAAAGGACAAGGGAAGAAATTGCGTCGTACAGCTTTAGCATTAGCCGCGTTCATAGCGGTTGCTGCATTCCTGTCCGCGGAGGTGCTGGTCCGCGAGAGGGCCCTGAAGAAGCCCGAGACGATACAGAATATCGCCTTCACCAAAGGGACGACGGTGTATTTCGACGAATCCGGACGGCTGCAATTCGCGAGCCTCGGCGCCGACCAGCAGGTCATGGGCATCAGGTTCGCGAAAAGCACGTCCGTCTATTTTGACGGTTCCGGAAGGATCGAGTATGCGTACCTCGCAGCCGACCAACAGGTACTCGGATTGGACGTAAAGAGAGGGACCTCGGTATATTTCACGAAGAGTGGCAGGCTGGATTATATTATAGTCACGGGTGACGAGCAGATAGGCGGCCTGCTTTGCGCCAAGGGCTCAAAGGCGGGTTTCTATGAGTCGGGTAAACTCCGTTATGCCACGCTCGGCAAGGACCAGATGGTCCAGGGTATAACCTGCGCGAAGGGCTCGATAGCGGGTTTCTATGAGTCGGGTAAACTCCAGCACGGGATATTATCCGGCGATTCGTGTGTGCAGGATATAATGTTCGCGAAGGGCACCTACCTTCTTTTTTATGAGACGGGCAGCATAAAGAGCGCGTACCTGGTTGCGCCCACCGAGATAATGGGTATTGTCTGCGCGAACGGCCCGAGCGCGAGTTTTTACGAGAACGGGAAACTTGACTGGGCCGTCCTCGCGAACGTAAGCGAGGTCCAGGGGATATCCTGCGCGAAGGGCTCGACGATAGGGTTTTATAACACCGGCAGGCTGCAGTATGCCACGCTGTCGTACGAACAGGATATCGACGGCATCACCTGCGCTAAAGGCACGAAGGCCGGTTTTTACCAGTCAGGCAAACTCCAGTTCGCGACCCTTGCGTCAGACCAGCAGGTTTTCGGGGTCCCGTGCGCAAAAGGAACGGTAGCGGGCCTGTATGAGAACGGCAAGCTCCAGTATGCGACCCTAAACGCCGACAGGGAGATAAACGGCATACCCTGCGCGAAGGGAACGAAGGTCGATTTTTATGAGTCCGGAAACCTGCAGAACGCCACGTTGTCCAAGGACCATAAGATAGGGAAGACCGATTGTCCTAAAGGAGCGGTCGTCGGTATACGCGAATCCGGCACGCTCAAGTACCTGATATCCGGAGGATCGAAGGTGAGCTTCGACGAGAACGGAAACCGGAGAGATACCGAAAAGACCGCGGATTAAGCCCCCTCCCCATTTTTTGCCCTTTTTGTAAAAAACCCCTTGACGGCCTTCCGTACGAGTAATACAATTATATACGAAATATGAGGGAAGGAGAGTCCATATGGACACAGGCACGAAGTACATAACTATGGATGAGGTCACGAATTACTTAAGCCTCAGCGAGGGAAGTATCCGTAAGCTTATACGGGAACAGAGCTTTCCGCATGTTAAGGTCCTGAGAAAGTACCTGTTCAATAGGCAGGATATCGATGAGTGGCTTAAGATGCATTCGCAGGGCCTCAGGGCGAAAAAGTAGCATTACCTAACCATAAAAGGGGTCATGCTAAGCCAAAATTGCAGTAAATATGTTATATCCATATCTATCGCGCTCGCGATATCATTCCCTTCGATATCGTGTTCCGGCGGCGAGGAGTTAGATTACAATAAACTTTCGCTTGAAGCCGCGCTGAACATTATGTATGAGATAGACCCCGAAATACAGTCAAGTAAACTTGCCGTAGATTCCGCCCATCTCGAGATAAGGGCGAGGAAACTTGATACGTTCCTCCCGAAGATAAGCGCGGGCGCCACGCTTGTAAAACCGGTAAACGTCTTCTCCTCGCTTGAGCAGCAAAAGGAGATGTTCTTTGAGCAGCAGCTCGTAATAGAATTCGCCGTTACTTCTGACAGCCTGAAACAAATTGCCAGGGAAAGGAAGAATTACGAAACAAGCATGCTCGAGCTGAAACAGGACATATCTATCAAGAGCCGCAGGCTGATCGCCGTATATTACGCGGTCGCCAGGGCGCAGGAAAACTACAGGTCAAGCTGCGATAATGTCGAGACGATCGAGAAATATTTAAAGGAAGTGGAGAACAGCAATGAATATTCGGAAGTGGAGAAGTTCGAACTGAAGAACTATCTCGGGGTAGTGATCGAGGAAAAATTGGGGGCGTTGAACACGCTTATCAATACGAGAAGGGACCTTCGCGGGCTTCTCGGGCTTGAGGACAGGGAAGACATCATAATAACGGTCGAGGAACTCCCGGATAACATAAACAAGGACGCGGCTTTTGCGGAAAACCCGTTCATCAGGCCGGTAGACTATACGATGGACATATACAAGAAAAGGGAGGAAGCGGCTGGCATCGCCGCTCGTATCAGCGCGTCGCCCCTGTTGGGGCTTTCGTCCTCGACTATCTTCGGAATAGGCGAAGGTAAAGGGACGAAGTTCCAGAAGAAGGCGATAACGGATACCCAGGTGGAATTATTCTTAACCGACTTCGGCTATACCGCGGGGTTGAATAATGCCGGAAGGATCGGGTCGCAGATAGCCCGGCTCGAGCTGCTGAAGGCCGAGGAGGACCTGGAATACGCGGACCGCATAACGAGCGATAAGCTCTCCGAGCTGAGCGCGCTTATAGATAATTACAGGGATTATATAACCAAGACCGAAGATACTTTCAGGATGTTCAAGGAGCGGCTGTCCCTGCCTGTTATCGAGATAATAAGGATGAACGATAACATATATAAAGCGAGGTACGCGCTGCAGCAGGCGCTCGTTGATTATACGGTCATGCTGTCCAAGCTTAACGGTGTCGAATTGAAGCCGGAGCAGTCGAGCCCGCAGTACCAGGATATGGGCCTTGAGGACCTTTTGGCAAGGGGAGAGAGGAGCGATATCCTTACCGCAAAGCGGGTAGCCGAAAATAAGCTCAGGATGGAGAACGTCAGGGTCAAGGCCATGAAGGCGGGATACCTGCCGAAGATAACCGGGGCCGCGGTGCTTGAGAACGCCAATATAGACGGCACGCCGTACACGAACACGAGGGCTTATCTCGCGCTCGAAGCCCGCCTTTTTAACGGTAAGACCGGCCAGGCAGTGAAGGCGGCAAAGGCAGGCGCGGAGGCGGCGGGATACGAGGGGGCCGCGTTACAGAACTATGTCGCGGACGAGATAATAAGGAATTACCTGGCGATATTAAGGAACAAGAACACCTTAAAGAGACTGGAAGAGATAAAGGAGATAAAGGCCGGCATTGTCGGGCGCATGATGGAGGAGGCGCAGGGCGTAAACCCGAAATACAGCAATTCGGACATACTCCCTCTTGTCCTCCAGCAGATGGAGCTCGACAGGGTCATGGCGGATGTGGAGTTCTCGCTGGCGGTGGTCGAATACGACCTGAAGAGATGGACAGGCATACCGCTCAACGAAAATATAAGCGTGAAGGAGCTGCCGGGTTTCGGGACAGACGAAGGCCTCTCGAAGTTCAAGGCGCTCATCAGCTCCAGGGTGGCGCCGTATTTCGACGGCAAGGCCCCGGTCAAACAGGCCTTCAGCGCGGTCGAGAAGAACAGGGCCGGGGAGGCGCAGGCCGTCGCGTACGAAGGCGCGCTCTTAAATGTGAAATACGAGACGAAGGGGGCGGATTATTACGGATGGAAGAACCCGGACAAGCAGTTGTCTTTCAGCGTCTCCGTGCCGTGGGGCGACCGCCGGGAGCGGCTGGCACAGTCGGACGCTTCAAGGGCGCGCATCAGGTCCGAGATAGAGTATATAAAAAGCATGGATGAGTATGAAAAGGAAAGGCTGGCCGTAAAGACCGCTTATGACGCTTCGAAGGAGCTTATCGAGAACCTGCGCAGCAAGATGGAGAACATGGAGTCGCAGTACCGCATAACGGACGAGCTTTACAGGTTCGGCGGCAGGACGCAGAGGCAGATGGTCGACGCGAAGCTGGATTATACCGTGGCCTGCATGAGCTATGAGGAAGCGGTCCTTGACAACTATTACCATAACGCGAGGGAGATACTGATTGTAGAGAAGGACGCGGGGCCCGAAGGCGGCGAGAAGATACTTCTGTCAGGGCTGCAGGAAGCGATAGACATGGCGCTGGAGAACAGCCGGCAGGTCAGGAAATACGAAGAGTTGCTCGAACTGGAGAAGGAGACGCTCAAGTACTACAAGACGTTCAGGGTGAAAGGTGACATTATCGAGAAGTACTACAGGATAGACAATAAGGGTTGGGAAAAACAGAAGGACCTGCTTACGACAGGTGCCGTAACGACCGTTGAAGCGGACCTTGTGAATAAATTTATGAGCAAGAGGCAGCAGCGAAGGATCGAACTGGCGGAAAAGGACGTGGTCCAGGCGAAGTTCGACCTTACCCTGAAGGTCGCGGACGCGTATTCCGATTACCTCGGCTCCCTGGCCGAAGCGTCTGAAGTCGAGGCGGAATATGAAAAGCAGAAGACGGTCCTCGCGGAGATGGAAGAGCTGTTCAGGGCAAAGGCGATAGCGCATGTCGACCTCTTAAAGCAGAGGGAGTTCGTCGAGAGCATGTATCAGAAATATATAGACATCAACAGGTATACCGAAGGATACAGGAACAACCTCGGTATAGCGGTCGGAGGCCTCGATCCGCGGTTCTCGATAGTGAATACCGAGGTCTACGACAAGTCCGCCAAACGAGTCGCCCTTACCGGGGATTTTGAGATTAAGCAGAGGTTATTGGACGAGCTGACCGCGGCGAGGCAGTCGCTGCAGGGTCCGTTGACGGACGACCTGCTGGAACGCGCGGAAATCGATATAAGCATGGCCAGGCTCGATACCGAAGCCATATCAAAACAGATCAAGACGCTTGCGATAAACCTCGAGTATAATTACCTTACCGATTATATGGGATTATTGACCAAGGATGAGGCCGCTTTCTCGCGTTATGATAACATGTCGGAATTTATCTCGCTGAACTCGATGGACAAGATATTTGATCCCGTGACCGGCACGAAAGCGAGAGTCGCCGCAATAAAGGAGAAGGTGGCGGCGTTGAGGTCTAAATCATACACGAAGGACGTGGTCCAGGACGCGTTGAGGAGGTTTACAGATTACCAGATAGCCGTTGCCGACTACGGGAACTACGAAAAGCACGAGTCGGCGCTGGAAAAAGAGATGTCAGAGAAGATGCGTATAGAAGAGGCGGCCGGAGAGACGGCCCTGATCAGGCAAAGGGAGCTGAAAGAGACGGTGCTTAACAACAAGATCAATAAGATACAGGCGTTCTACCGCATGATGAAATTTATGAACGAGCTTGACCGTTATCTGATAAGATATACGTCAAAGGGGATAGAATCATACGTAACGTTCACGGATAAATGAGCGGGGACATGTTAATAAGAGCAAGAAAGATATTTGTCATACTCATAGCGGCGGCGGCCGTCCTTTTCACGGCGCGTTCATGTGTGCGCCGTCTCCCGGATGCGGATGACGCAGCCGGCAAGCAGCGGCCCGCTGCAGCCGATGCCGCGCGCGCCGGGAACCCTCTCGACCATCCGGCGCAGAGAGATACCGCGATAAACGCGGGTGAGCTCGTATCCTTCATCCTGGAATGGTCGAACCCTGAGACCGGCCTCGTCCCGACAATGATATCGAAGAGCGGCACGAAGAACCCTTTCGCGGACATGACCTACTCTTACGCGCAGGCGGTCGCCCACCAGAATCTCTTGATGGCCGGGCAAACGGACATTTCCTTGAAAGCCGCGGAAGTGTTAAGGCAGAGAGGCGAGGCGCGCGACATCCCGAACGGGCTTAATACGCGCACCGGGTTAAGCGAGGACCCCCTGATAACAGCCGGGCCGAACGCGTACTGGGGCATAAGTTTCATCAGGGAGTACAGGTTGGCAGGCGACGAGAAGTGGCTGGTTGCAGCTAAGCGGCGCGCGGATTTCCTGCTGAAACTGCAGGCGGATAACGGCGGCATACGCAAGAGCCCTTACCAGGGCAATATAGAATACGAGGCGAAATCCACCGAGGAGAACCTCGATTGTTACGCGCTGTTCGACCTGCTGTCGCAGCTCACGGGTGAGGAGAAGTACGCCACGGCAAGATCAAGGATACTCGGCTGGCTCTCCGCGAGCGGTGTGTACAACAAGGATGCGGGGTATTTTACGGCCGGCACATCCAAGGACGCCGTGAATCCCATTTATGCTACCGACGCGAACGCGCTCGCAATAATCATACTCGGCCCTGAGCTGCTCGATTCCGAAGGCGAGGTCCGGTTCGGCGGGGCCGGAACAAGCCGCAGGATATTGGACAGCCTTGATGCGGCCAGGGTGAAAGTGGATTATCTCCACCCGTCCGGCATCACTGTAAAAGACCTAGAAGGGTTCGATTTTACCGATAAGCTCGGCAGGCCCGGCAGGAAACCCGTCCTGAGCCCCGAGTTCACTTCCCAGGCGGTGCTGGCATATCTGGTGATGGCGAGGCATGCGAAAGAAAAAGGCGATGTCGAATATTCGGCCAAGCTTATAGAAGACGCGCGCCGTTATCTCGATAACCTCGGAAGGATGGCAGCGCGCACAGGGAAGTCGGCGTCCCTGCCTTATGCCTCGGAGAAAGGGATAAGGCGTTATCCCTTCGACAACTGGCTGACGCCTCAGGGAGACGCGGATATATCGGCGACATGGGCGTCGTTCCCGCTGTCGGGGTTCAACCCGTTTGCGCTTGAAGGGTTCGGGCTGCGAGATGCGATGAAGGATTCCGCGGAATGGATGTCCGATACAGGCGAAGCCATAAAGCCGGAAAAATCTTTTGTTGTCCCCGAACCGGAGAAGATCGTGTCGGAAGCCGAGCTCATCGCCCAGCAGGAAGCGGCAAGGGAAGAGGCGATGAGGAAGCCGATCGTGTATTATAAGGTCCTTTACGACCAGGTCAATAAGGACGCGACTATCGCGAGAAGGAGGGTGATAGCCGTCCTGATGACAAGCTACAATTGCTGGTTCGACGGCGTGCTGGATACGGCGTCGCGGGACTATGACGTGATCGGCGTCGACGGAAATTACAAGGTCTTCTATAAGAGATTCCAGGACCTTCCCGAAGCTACGAGGAAGGCCGTGCAATCGGAATATTCCTATCTTGACGAGTCTACGGGTATCAAATGGAGGATGGCCCCTAAGTACAATTTGAGCCTCGACGGGCAGTATAAGCCGTATTACGCCTTCGAGATGGACGGCGATTACAACATAATCAGGCAGTTCGCGTCCGAGAGCGACGTCCCTGAAGAGAACAGGGCCGACCTGAAGAACGTAAAAGCCCAGTTCCAGTCCTCCAGCGGCCTTCCCGAAGGCCACCTCATAGCGAGGTATTTCACCGCGCTCGAGGTGGACAGCGAGATGAATATAATGGACTATTACGAAGCGATAGACGACCTTCCGGGCCTCGTCTCCAAAGTCCCGATTAGCGAAGATGAGTTCAGGAGGTATACCAAGGCGAAGGACTGGGAGAGGCAGGACCTGGTCTCCGCCGGCATCATCCCCGATGAAAAAGGCCTGCTTGCCGTCCAGGAGAGAGGCATATATTATGCAAAGGTCCTCGGCCTCGATGAGACAAGGAGGCTGCGCGTAGGCGGCGTCTCCGTAGCCAGCGGACGCGAGATAATCATGGGAACCAGGTTCAGCCTGACGAACTGGCGCATCGGGGAGGCATCGAAGACGAACGCCGTCAAATATGAAATAGGGCTCATAAAGGGCATGGTCATAAAGCCGCGCGAACAGTTCAGCGGAAGCGGCCCATCGCCGACACAGCCGCTTTGGATATACCTCGGGGAAGACATGATCGCCTCAGAGACCGCGGAATTCAAGAGGAGGCTCCTGGACCTGCTGAAGCGCATCAAATCGGAGAAGGACGCGCAGACGCGCCTAGAGCTCGTGGAACAATACGACCGGCTGGCCGGAGAGCTCGCCTGGTACGACGAGAACGGGCTCATTCATGTCATCTATTACGGCGCAAAAGCCGCCGAGAAGAGGTTCGGGGATTTCGCATCTGCGAAGGCAAGGGCGGAGAACAGCCTGAGGACCTACGAATCGATCCTGGGCAGGGACCAGCTCGGGCGGGACCTGCGCGATTCATACGGGCGCGTCTGGCTTAAGGTAATAAACGAGGCGACCGGCCGCATATTATACGTCGAAGTCTATGATATGGCGGGAAACCTCGAGACGATATATTCCGGGGAGATCGATATCGACCCGCTCACTAAAGAGGTCAGGTCCGAAATAAGGACCGACCTCGAATACGACAAGGATACCCTGCAGGTCGTCGGCAGCCACACATACCGCACCGATGAGAACGGGGACTGGGTCTCCGACATATCCGAGAGCATATTCAAGGGGTATACGCCCGACAAGAAGTATTTCGTTTCGGAGGTGCATATATTCGAGAGGGGCGAGGACGGCAGGATAATATTCGAGGACGGGAAAGCCAGGTATACGAAGAAGATAGAATATTACACGCCGGAAGGCGATATATCGGCCCAGATGGTGAAGAACATAATAACTATAGTCAGGTACGGCGCCAACCGTGAGGTCGTGAAAGAGGTCTTCCTCGAGCGGCCGGGCAAGACCCTGACAGGGGAGAACACGGACCTCGATAACCTGACGCAGGGCCTTGCGTGGGTCCGCAGGTACAAGACGACAGGCAAGATATTGACCTTCAAGGACGCGCTCGTGAAGTCCCTGACATCGCTGCCCGAAGAAGACAGGGAAACGACCGCGTTGCTGATATTGAACAGGCTCGGCGCGGAGAAGGTAGGCAGGATCAGCGATACGCTTATGCTGGAAGAGAACGAGGTCACGAACAACCTTACCGGCGACCCGGCCGCGCCCGGAGAGGCGCCCTATTTCGTGTTCTACGAACCGGGCGACAGTTTGGGCCGGCAAAGGCTCATAGTGCGCGGCGGCACGATGGAGGTCCCCGTCGACTGGATACCCGAGGCCGATATACCTTCGAAGACGCTCACGTTCAACCTTGCCGGCGAGCTGGTCTCGATAAGCGACGTCGACAGCTCTGTCCGAGCGGATTCAGTACTGCCTCCCGGATACATAGAGAGGGTGGCGCCGCTCGGCATCAACGCCGATACGTTGCTGCCCCAGATGAAGAAGAGGATATTCAGGATGGTGACCGGCGATGACGGCCTGCCGCATTTCACGAATACGGTGGCCATTACGACGGTCAGCTACATGATACCCGACGACGTGCTCGGCAGGGAGCTCCTGAACGTCAAGTTCGTCATGCTCGGGGACGAGACGACGCTCCACAACGGCAGCACGCTTAAGCTCAAGCGCAATATATTCGGCAAGGACACGCTTATCGAGTCGTGGAAGGACGAGAGGGGCGAGGCCCGCACCCGGGCAATAGCTAAGAAAGAGGATACCGTAGTATATGAATGGTATAAGGAGGGCCTCGACGCCGGCGAGCTGCGCGAGCGCCTGAAGTCCGAATGCGGCAAGCTCGTGAAACGCGAAATACTGGAGGAGGCGCTCGTGAACGTCGCGGAGTCGCCGTTCGGCACGATGCCGGGCTACCACGTGATAAAGCCGAACGGGCGTATAGGCGAGATCAAGTATTTCTCCGGCACCGTCGAATACCCGCGCAGCGTCTTCAGCCATGCCGGGGTAAAGGTGCCTTATGAATCGGAAGCGCCGCCGTTCAAGCTCCCGGACGGGCCCGCGATAAGAGGAGTGAAATACGGCGTGTTGAACTCAGATTACGCGTTCTACGACGTGCATTCGCTCAGCGGTCAGCTGATAGTACTCGAACGCCGTTTCATAATCCTGCGCCTCATGAACATACTGCCGGTGCAGGGCGGCAGGCAGACGGAATATTATGACCCGCTCGTCCCGTATTCATACCTGAGGCCGATAAAGATAGAAAGGGATTTCAGGCCCGGCACTCAACCCGAGGGCACGCAGCCGGGCACCCAGATCGTCGCGGTCTTCATCGGCGACGCGAGCATCTACCATCGTAACGGGTGGCAGACCCAGACGTTCCTCGAGAGGAGGCCGTTCGATATAGAGCACTGGATACGCTCTGATTACGAGTTCGACGATAACGGCGTATATAAGTTCAAGAAAGAGCATATCGAAAGCAGCTCGATATACCTTATGAGGTCTATCGAATGGCAGAAGCCGCTCGCGTTCTTCGCGCTTGTGGCAGGACTCTTCTTCCTTGCCGGCTATGTCTCGCGCAGGAGGCTTAGGGCCGGAAGGGAATCCAGGATCAACGCCGCATGCGCGGCCTCAAGGCCGTTCAGCAGGGAAATGCTCGCGCGGCTCTCAGTGCCCGAAGAGCTGAAAGCCGCATGCATAAAGGTATATGAAGGGCGTGAGCCGGCATCGGGGCTCTTCGCCGCATCCGAAAAGGTCTTCAGGCCAAGGATCGAGGAATGCCTGCGCGGTTTCGGGGCCGACCCGGCCGAGCATACGGCGAGCGTTAACGTCCTGCTGGACAGGATCGCGTGCCGTCTCGGCAGGGAGGAGATAAATTTAAGCAACCTGTTTGCGGCCGAAGCGAAAGAGTTCGTGGAATGGTCGAAGAGGAACGGTCATTCCGTCAGCATCGCCGCGGGCAAGACCGGAACGGATGACCTGTCGTTAATAGTCCTGTTCAGGCTTGTATTCGACGAGTCGATGGAATTCAGGGCAGCCGTTACCGGCTTCAGGTATTATCTCTTCGATAAGTCGCTCGTCCTGCTCGCCGCGGGCAGGAAAGGCGATATACTGCGCGAGATACGCGGCGATACTCTCGCTTTCCTCGAGGCACTGAGGCCCGGTTATGACAAGAAACTGGGGCTAATAAAGGAATATATTTTTACATATGACGACATGAACGAGCTTTTTGAGGGCAAGAGGCCCGGGTTCATCGCCTCATTTGCCCGGCTGGAGGGAAAGACCGCCGCGCAGAAACTCTCCTGGCTCGCGTCGAAGGCGGGCAAGGATGCCGCCGCCGACGTGATGTCATATAAGAGCTACGCATGGCTTAAGACGTTCCCCGATAAGGCCGGCGTCCCGCAGTTCGTCTCAAACCTTAGGCGTTTCTGGGGATTCCTCGTGCCTATGTTCGCGGCCGTGACTTTGGGCGGTGTCGCTATAGCGCTGAAACGCATACCGTTCGCCCAACGCCTCGAAGGCGCGATGGGACCTGTAGGGGCCGCATTCGTCGAGGTAACGGCCCTAATACTCATAGGCCTTGTCATAACAATGGCTTTCATGAAAGGCACCTTAGGCGATTACAAGCCGGCGCCGAAGGGCGCGGCAGGGAATAAGGAGCTCAGGCGGTCGATACGGCTGTTCTGGATAATGTACGGCTCGGCCTCTTACCTCTGGGGCCTCTTCAGCATATTCGTGATAATCTGGACCGTCAGGATCATAAGCAAGCTCACGTTCGTGAACGCCGGATGGGGCCTGTTCATCAACGCGAGCGCGCTGCTGCTTACGTTCACGTTCATACTGTCGAGCTTCTTCTCGCTCTTCTATATCATAATAGCGTTGATAGGGTTCTACCGCGGCAAGAGGGAAGGCGTAGGCCAGGTCATATCATGGATCCAGATGAGGAGGAAGTTCGAGGCCTCAAAGCGTCGTTTTGGGCAGGTCATCGCGCCGGCCGAAACGCTATGGAGGTCATATTGGAATCTGATGATAAAAGAGCTTTACGATTATTATGTCATCAGCGCTCCGGAGAGGGATGCCCTCTCGTATTCCGAGAAAAATACAGCGCCGAAACTCGAGGGGCTACCGCGCGCAGATGAGGCCTCCGAAAGGATGCGCCTCTATGTCAACAGCTGGCTCATGGAGATGCCGAAGGCGTGCTCCTGGAACGACCTGCCGACGTTCACTGCGATGGTGACGGCGTTCAATGAACCGGTCAGCTTCTCGTTCGATGAGCTCAACGGCTGCGACAGGGGCGCCGAAGTCACGAGGCTCAACCACCTGATCGGGTTCTACAGGCCGCAGTGGGAAGAGTTCGTCGGCCGGCTCGATACCGCCGACCTCGGGCAGTATATCACGAGGGAGCAACTGAAGCTGCTCTTCGGCCTGAAGAAACTGCCCGAAGGGTTGCCGGAACAGCTGAAGGAGAAGATCAGGAAATGGGCAAACCTCACGGTCCAGTGCGTCGAGAAAACGGCCGTGGAGGTATACAGGATACGCGATGCCTTTGCCGCCTATGCCGGGGCGTGCTATCCCGGCGCGTCCGCCGCGGACATAGAGGAGCTCGTATCCCGCAAGGTCCAGATACTGCTTAATTACGAGGGGTTCCACAGCCCTGCGACCCGCGATTACGACAGGGAGTCCCTGAAGAGGCTCATGAAAGAGCTTCCGCGGTTGGATGTCTATTGGGCGGCGGCAGAGGGCGACGATAAGGGCCTCGACCGCGGGCTCCACCGCTATAACCCGGCGACGGACGGCATCGAGCTTATAGAGACCGCGCCGTTCACCGCTACGGTAAAGAAAGGCAAGCCGAGCGGCCTGAACCAGGCGCTGCCGTTCGTGAAGGGCGAGACGGTCCTCTTCTTCGACGCGAACTGCTCGGTCAGGATAGAGGATGCCCTGAAACTTCCCGTCGCGCTTTCCGAGTTCGCGGACGACCCGTCGCTCGGAGAGGTCCTGTTCGCCGAGTACATATTCAACAAGAACTATTCATGGATCTCGCAGGCGATAGGTTTCAACGAGGAGACATTCGTCTCGGTAACGCAGAGGACGTTGAATATCTTCCAGGCCTGCGGTTTTTACGGCCACAGCGCGATAATAAAGACGGACATGATCACCGCGGCCTGCGGCCTGCCGCAGGATTATATATCCGAGGATATACTGCTGGCCACGGCATTGTGGAAGAAGGGGCTGAAGACCTCGCATAAGGAATACCTGACTTTCGGCAAGGGCAGGGAGACATCGTATTTTACGAGTTTAGTGCCGCTGACGAAATGGGCAATGGGCTCCTCCGACGCCGCGATAGGCCGCGTCATGCGCGGCATACTCGACTCGCGGAATATCCATGTCGCGCAGAAGTTCATGCTGATGTTCGGGTTCTCGTTCTTCTACCAGACCCCGCTGATGTTCGTGATAAATTTCCTTTACCTGTGGCTTATGATCTGCTGGGGCATAAACGGTTTCATGGCGGTCCCGTACCCGATCGTCTTCGGCATCCTCGGCCTGCTCTTCAACCAGGCGATAACAGCTACCGGCGTCGCGTATCTCGTGGAGCATTACGGCTTCAGGAGGTCCTTCTCCGCATACATGAAGCTTGTCGCGAAGAACCACTTCTTCTACGCGTCGGTCATACCCGCGTACGCGTTCGGTTTCCTCGCGGGCCTGAAGGGAAAGGCGGTCTTCATCATAAGCCCGAAGGGATGGAACCTCGGCCACCTGCCCCTGAAAGTAATATGGGGGGAGAAGAGGGCAATACTGAAGGCGGCATTATTCAGCACGATGGTGGGCCTCCCGCTTGCGTACCTGCTTGTGTCGGCCGAGATGGTCCCTTTATGGATAAGCCCGTTCATACCGTTCCTGCCGTTCGCCGTCGTGGCGGCGATGTACGCGGCGGGCCTCGAATGGAAAAAGACGGGCTTGGGTTTCCTGAAGGACTGGCGCGACGAGATCGTCCCCGACGGGGATATCCGCAAGATGTCCGTGATAAAACTGCAGATGATCTACGCGATGGTGCTGCTCGTCTTCACAGGGGTCGGCTTCGTCATGTGGGGCCTCATATTCTCGTCGCTGGCGGTCAAGGCGCTGTTCATATTCTCGGTCCTTTATATAAGCACGACGATGTCGTTCATAATAATGCCGCTCTTTGCGCATTCCCAGCCGGTCGCGCTGTTCAAGGAGATAACGATATCGAAGTTCTGGAATTATGCGGCGATACCGGCGCTGTTCGCGAGCATCGTTTTCGGCGCTGCCTCTATCTTATCGAGCCCGGCTACGGCTTCGCCCGAATCGGTCGTCTATACGCTTCTCGGCATATCGTTGCTTGTCGGATGGGCGCTGCTTAAATGGAAACTCAGCGGGTACGCGAGGCTTGACAGGTGGCTAAAGCAGAACCTGGCCGGGTACGCCGGCGCGCCCGCGTACCGTAAAGCAGACCTGATGGATGACGTATACTTCGCGCACCAGGAGCTGATACAGGGCGACAGGCAGGAGGAGTTGAGATATAAAAGGAAAGCCGGGAAGGCCAAGGCGGTGTTCGTGTTCACGCTGTCTGCCGCGCTGCTGATGTATTTCGCGTCGGAATTCTACCCGAGGTTATTCAGAAACTGGATATGGCTCCTGATAGCGGCCGAGGCGGTCTATTTGCTGATACTCAACGTCGAGCACACGAAAGACGACAGGATATACCTCGGCAAGCTCTACGGCGGGATAATTATAAATGACTTCAACAGGCTCAACGAAAATGTCAGGGCCATGGAAGATATCTGGAAGAAACTGGACAGGGTATACAAGGCCAGGCTCGTCAGGATCTACGAGGACGAATTAAGGGCCAAGAGGGCGATGACCGTTTACATGTCCAGGTGCATCAGGTCTTGGGAGGCGGGGCAGCAGAGGCCTACCTAGTATTGTAGCTTTCCTTCAAAACTTCGTGGTAGTAGAGCCAATCGTCGCTTACCTTCTTCATCGCGCTGTAGAGGTTCCTGTAATCGTCGTAGATATCGCATTCGAACTCGATATTACGCCTTCCGCTCAGGAAGTGCGCGAAGAGCTTGTAGTTCATCTCCTTGCGCAGGAAGTTCTTCTTCTTCAGCGCATAGAAGAGGGAGCCGCTGCCTTCGAAGCAGTTCATTATCCTTACCCATTCGCAGGCGATGAATATGCAGTTCTTATAGCTGCCGAAGAGGTCGACCGTGTCGCAGTCGATGAAGACGCATGATTCGAGCTTGCTCGACGGTTTTATCTTCTTGCTCCTGACGAAATAGTTGCCGTTCTCGTCCGGCTTGGATATCTGCGCGGTCAATTTGCGCAGCAGCTCGAGGTAGGTCATTATGTTCGAAGCCCAGTCGATCCAGTAGCCCTTGGCGATGGCGCCGCCGACGCTGATCTCGTATTGCTGGAGGCATTCCCTCATCGCGAGCTGTATCTTCGACAGTGCCTTCTTCTCGAGGACGAGCGACTCGCAGATGAGCTTGTTGAAGCTCCATTCGGTCGCGTTCAGGTGTGAGATGAAGTCCTTGTTCTTCTCCTTGGAGCAGAAGAGGTCGACAGCGCTCTGCATCTTATCCAGGTTCTCTTTTGTCGTGAAGAGCTGGAACGTATTCGCGAGCGTCATGCCTTTTGAATACTTCGGTATCAGTTTTTCATCGAAGGTCTTCTCGTAAAACGACGATATGCGGTTATCCGCGTCTATCTTCGCCGTGCCGAGGCTTCCAAGGGCCCTATTCACCTGTATCGGGGTCAGCAGCATGGAAGCGGAGTGTGAGTTGAGCGATTTCAGCAGTCCGTTTATGTCCACATCGGCATAATCGAAGCACTGGTCGATCGGAAGTATGATGACCGTATTTTTCAAGAGGGGGATGCTCTTCGCGATGCACGGGAGAAGCATGTCCGGCGCGCGGCCCTCGGGGAACCTTATGCTCGCCTTTGAAGGCGTGCCGAACTCGTAGGAGAGGGGGAATATCCTCGTGGCGAGGCCGGCGTCGTGGATATATATTATGGTGTCGAAGGAATCGAGCTTCTTTTTGGAAAGAAGCTTCTTTATGCGCTCGTGTGTCTTCAGGTAGCCGGTAAGGTTGCCGCGGGTCTGGCCCATCTCGGCCATCCCGACAAGCTCGACGTCTATAGTCTTATTATAACGCTCCCTGAGCTTCTTCTTGAAGAGCTGCTTGAGGTCGAGCGAGAATTCAAGCTTATCGTAAGAGTTCAGGACGAGCAGGACCCTGTCCGCGACCTCATTTTTTACGCTTAAGTTCTCCAACGGAGCCGTTTTAGCCATTTACGAAAATATACCCTTTTTTGTTAAAAAAGTCAAGCATTTTGGCTTACCTTGACTTTTCTAACCCTATGTGGTATACTTTCTTCCAAATATCAGGAGAGTGATCTTGCCGGAAGCGGTCCAACGCATAAATTGGGTTGATGTCTTAACCGTAATCCTTTTGTTAAGAACATGTTATATCGGCGCTAAGACGGGCCTGTCTGAAGAGGTATTCAGGATAATCGGAGTTGTCTTCGCCCTGTATATTTCGATGAGTTTTTACTCTCCGCTCGGTAGCAGGATAAACTCGGGTTTCTCGCTGCCCCAGGAACTTGTCGACGGGGTTTCTTTTTTAATTCTAATTTTACTGTGTATGTTAAGTCTTAAGTTAGTCGCCCTCGGCGTGACTAAAGTCGTCAAGCTCGCGTTTGCCGACAAGATAAACCAGTGGGGCGGTTTCATATCGGGATTGCTGAGGGGCGCTATTCTCCTCAGTATGCTCTTTACGCTGTTCGGGATATTGCAGGTGGATTACCTCGTTAAGTCGGTCGAAGAACGTTCCCTGACCGGCCCGTATATAAGCAGGATCGCGCCGTACGCATACCATGTCGTCGCAAGGAACTCCCCCGAAGCTATAAAAATAGAAGAACAAAAATAACAGGAGGATGAATTGAAATTATCGAAGATCTATGATCTCGTGGTAAGGGAAGGTATTGCCGCCGATCCGCGCGGAAAAGACGCGGTCGCGAAGGTCCTCTCGAAAGCCAGGAAAGATTACGAGGCGCTGAAAGAGAAGGATAAGCAGTATTTCGACAAGGAGAGGCTGCAGAACCCTTACGCGGACACGAGGATACTGTACGGCAGCGGTTCGACGGAGGTCAAGCGGATAATCGTCGGCGTCGATATGGAAGTGGGCGAGGTCGTGCTGGCCGACAGGCTCAGGCAGAAAGGCATGAAGATAGACCTCGTGCTGGCGCACCACCCGGAAGGCCGCGCTTGGGCGAATTTCTATGAGGTCATGAATATGCAGCCGGACATATGGGCGAAGTTCGGCGTGCCTATAAATGTCGCGGAAGGGATAATGAAGGACAGGGTAAAGGAGGTCGAGCGCAGGGTCATGCCGGCCAACCATACCCGCACGGTCGATGCCGCGAGGTTGCTCGACATCCCGATGATGTGCGCGCACACCGTTGCGGACAACCATGTCGTCTCGTATCTGCAGAAGCTTATGGACTCGAAGGCCCCGGATACGGTCGCCGAGGTCATAGACATACTTAAGGATATACCCGAATACCAGCAGGCTATGAAGGTCAATGCCGGGCCGCGCGTGTTCTTCGGGGATCCGAAAAATAGCGCGGGCAAGGTCTTTGTCGACATGACCGGCGGGACAGAAGGCCCGACGAACATGTTCGAGAAACTCGAAAACGCCGGGGTCGGGACGATCGTCGCGATGCACCTCGGTGAGGACCACCTGAAGAACGCGCAGAAGGGCCACCTGAACGTGGTCATCGCGGGGCACATATCGAGCGACAACCTCGGCCTGAACCTGCTTTTCGACAAGCTCGCGAAAGAGGAGAAGCTTGAGTTCATCGGCTGTTCGGGTTTCGAAAGGGTAAGCCGCGGCAAATAATGGCGTTTTCGGAACAGGTACTAGAAGAGATACAGAGCAAGTCCGATATCGTCGAGATCATCGGAAGCTACATACCGCTCAGGCGCGCCGGAAGGAATTATAAGGCGAACTGCCCGTTCCACAAGGAAAAGACCCCGTCGTTCATGATAAGCCCCGCGAAACAGATCTTCCATTGTTTCGGGTGCGGCGCCGGGGGCAACGTCTTCGGGTTCGTGATGAAGATGGAGAACATCGACTTCCCGGAGGCGGTAAGGACCCTGGCGGAAAAAGCCGGGGTGAAGCTTCCGAGCTTCACGCGCAGCCAGTTCGAGACGAGCAGTTACGCGGTTCAGATATACAAGACGAACGAGATGGCCGCGGCATATTACCGTTCGATGTTGTTGAACACGGATGCCGGGAAACGCGCCGCGGCGTACCTGAAAAGCCGCGGCATAAGCGAAGAGGCCGCGCAGAAGGCGAGCCTCGGGTTCGCGCCGGACGAATGGAGCGGGCTCATAAACTACGCGAAGGGCAAGGGCGTAGACATTGCGGTGCTCGAGCGTTCGGGCCTCGTCGTCCCGAAGGAGGGAGGCGGGCACTACGACAGGTTCAGGAACAAGATAATCTTCCCGATATTTGACATAAAGGACAGGGTAGTCGCTTTCGGCGCAAGGGTGCTGGACAACTCGGTCCCGAAATACATAAATTCCCCCGAGACGGAGGTCTATATAAAGAGCAGGCACCTCTACGGCCTTAACTTCTCGGTCAAGGAGGTAAAGGAGAAGGACCTCTGCGTGATAGTGGAGGGCTATCTCGATTTCCTCGTGCCCTACGATATGGGCGCCGGGAATATCGCGGCTTCCCTCGGGACGAGCCTCACGGACTCGCAGGCGAGGCTTATCAAAAGATATACGAAGAACGTGGTAATGCTCTATGACGGGGATTCGGCGGGCGAAGCGGCGTCCCTGCGCGGGCTTGATGTTTTCCTTGAGGAGAACGTCAACGTGAAGGTCGCGGTCCTGCCGAAGGGCTTGGACCCGGATTCTTTCATAAGGAGCAAGGGGCTTAAGGCGTTCGAAGAGCTCATATCGTCGGCTTCGGACCTGTTCGATTATAAGCTCGGGATATTGTCGTCGAGATACGACAGCCGCATATCATCGGGCAAGGCGAAGATATGCTCCGAGATGCTGCCGACGATAGCGAAGGTCTCCGACGCGGTCTTGAAGTTCGAGTTCATCAGGCGGTTGTCGGAGAAGCTCCAGATACGGGAGGAGGCGCTCCTTTCGGAGATCAAGAAGGTCAAGCCCCAGGGCCGCGGATACGAACTCCCGGAGGAGTTCGCCTCGGAGGGCAGGCCGCAGGCCGCGATGGCCGAGAAGATAATAGTCGGGCTAATGCTCGAGGACCCGGACGTCATAGCCGAGGTAAAGGGGAAGCTGAAACCCTCGGACTTCGAGGACGGGCCGGCCAGGAAGGTCGTAGAGGAGATATTCGCGAATTACGGCGACGGGAAGTCGTTCAACCCTTCCCGGCTCATAAACAAATTGTCGGACCCGGAACTTACAAGGCTCATTGCGGAGTCGACGAGCCTTATCGAGGATATAAAGGACAAGCAGAAGAACCTCGAGGACTGCATCAGGTGGATGGCGGCCAAGCACGCGAAAGCGAGGCTCGCGGAATTGCAGAACCTCATTAAGGCGGCCCAGGTAATGGGCGACGAAGGCAAGGTGAACCAGCTCGTCGCCGAATACAGCGGCCTGATAAAATACCAGAAAGAATTTGCCAGGAGATGACCGCAGTGAAGAAGACCGACATAAGGAAAAGGATAAAGGGCCTTGAGAAGCTCATTGCCCTCGGCAAGGAGAAGGGCCACCTCACTTTCGAAGAGGTGAACAACCTGCTGCCCGAGGAAGTGACTTCTTCCGAGGATATCGACGAGATATTCGCGGTCCTCGACAAGGAGAAGATCGAGATAATCGACTCCGAAGAGGAGAAGGAACTCAAGGAAGAGGCGATGGAGGAGGAGAAGGAAGAGCACCATAAGCACGAGGCAGAGGCAGAGGAGCTCCCCCGCATGGCCGTGATGGAAGACCCTGTTCGTATGTACCTTAAGCAGATGGGGCAGATCTCGCTCTTGACGCGCGAGCAGGAGCTCGAGCTCGCGAAAAAGATAAAAGAGGCGGAGTTCAGGTTCCGCGAAGCGGTCTTCGAGTGCAAGTTCTGCAGGAGGGAGATCCTCCAGCTAGTAAACGATATCCTCGCGAGGCAGGTCAACATAGACGAGGTCGTAGACATAGACCCGACCGAGAAGATAGAAAAGGTCGTGAAGAAGATGCAGCGCCTGACCAAGAGGCTGCGCGGCGCAAAGAAGACGACGAACCTCGTGCCGCTGCTGATGGAATTCAGGTTCTCGACTTCCGTTGTCGAAGACCTTTCGAACATGATGAAATACCTCGTCGCCGACATCGAGAAGATAGACAGGGACGTCGTCAGGTTAAGGGGCAGGGCGCCGAGGGGCCACATCTCCGGGATCAAGGAGAGGAAGCGCAAGATACTCCGCGATTTCGGCGAACCGCTGCTGAAGATAAAGGACAGGTTAGCTTACGTAAGGCGCCGCGAAAGGCAGTTCGAGAGCGCGCAGAAGAAACTCGTCGAGGCGAACCTAAGGCTTGTCGTATCGATCGCGAAGAAATACACGAACAGGGGCCTCTCGTTCCTCGACCTCATCCAGGAAGGCAATATCGGCCTGATGCGCGCGGTCGACAAGTTCGAATACGAGCGCGGATATAAATTTTCGACATACGCGACCTGGTGGATAAGGCAGGCGATAACCCGCGCCATTGCGGACCAGGCGCGCACTATCAGGATCCCGGTCCACATGACCGAGACGATAAACAAGCTCATACGCGTATCGCGCAACCTCGTGCAGGAGACAGGCCGCGAACCGCTGCCCGAGGAGATCGCGCACGAGATGAGGATGGCGACCGAGAAGGTGCGCGGTATCCTTAAGATAGCGCAGGAACCTATATCCCTGCAGACGCCGGTCGGCGACGAGGGAGATACGCATTTCGGCGATTTCATCGAAGACAAACGCGCTGTATCGCCGGCGAACGCGACCGCATATTCGATGCTCAAGGAACAGCTCGAGGACGTACTGACCACGCTGACCGAAAGGGAGAAGAAGGTGTTGAAGCTGCGTTTCGGCATCGGCGACGGCTGCCCGAGGACGCTCGAAGAGGTCGGTTCGATATTCAATGTCACGAGGGAGAGGGTAAGGCAGATAGAAGCTAAGGCCCTGCGCAAGCTGCGCCATCCGATACGCTCGAAGAAGCTCAAGACCTTCCTCGAGATGGGATTGGGCCTGGGAGAGGAGAGCGGGACTTAAGGAGGATTCGTGAGATCGCTTGAATACGCAGCGGTTCTGATTGCTGTCGCTTTCGCATATATATTATTCAATTTCGGGATCCGCGCCAACAAGTATAAAAAGGCCGGGTCCCGAAATCTTTTTATGGGTACGCTTTTCGTTGCGCTTGGCCTGTTGTCCTGCGGGACTGCGTCCGGAGCGGCGCAACCGGCTCAGGCCGTTCGGTCGGAGAAAGAGGCGCAGAGGCCGTTAAAGGAGCTTTTTGCTACGGAGCAATGGAAGCAATTCGGGGATTTTTGGAAAAAACTGGATGCCCTGGAGCCGAAACGCGGCAAGTATGAGGAGTCCATATCCGCTGAGCAGCAAAAGTCCCTGAGAGCGGAGATGGAGGAAAGGATAACGGGCCTCAGCGGACTGGACGGAAAGCTTATATCTGCCGGACAGATCGACCTTCTGAGGCGCATCTGCAGCGAGAGGATAGATATCTATTCGTTTGATATGACGATGTTGTCCCGCATGATGCCGCCGCCTTCCGTCGGCATTAATAAGATGCTGCTTGTCGATATCGAATCCAGGATAGACAAGCTTTCGGAGCTGAAGAAGAAAGGTAAGGTCAGCGAGGCCGAGTTCGGGGAGGCGCTGTCGAACATACAGCAGGATATCGAAGCGGTCTGCGCGATAAGCATAATCAGGTCGAAGTACGGGCCCAGCTATCGCCTAAGAAAGCCGGTCGCTTTCTCCGGGGACGCCGGCAAAATGACGGACGAAGCCGTTGAAGCTTTTGAGAAGGATTATGCCGATTCCGAAGCTAAGCGTAAGCAGCAGGAAGAGACGGCGGACCAGCGCGCGCACTATGAAAGGCTGGCCGTTCAGTACCGCGAGACGAAGAACGCGATCGAGCAATTGAGGTCTGATAGATCCCGCCTATACGGGATGATCTCCGATCTGGAGAATGACTAAACCCTTCTTCATATACGAAATAACCCCGCGTTGCAACCGCGACTGCGTATACTGTTATAATGTCTGGAAGGAATCCCCTGATTATCCGACGAATGAGCTCTCCGTTCCGCAGATCAAGGCGCTATTCGACAAGGTCCTGTCAGATGTCAGGCCGTCCGGAGTCACCTTGACCGGCGGTGAACCCTTGTTACACGAAGGCATCTTCGAGGTCGCATCGTACCTTGATTCAAAGGGGGTCCGGCTCGGTATCGCGACGAATGGCTCACTGCTTGATGATGCGGCGGTCCGTTCGCTCATCGGCCGCGGCGTAAAATATTTCGAGGTCTCCCTGCCGCGCGCGGATGAGCCGGGCGCAAGGAAAGCCGTACTTTCGGTCAAGAAGCATAAAGCCGTGCTTAACGTTTCAGTCGTCGTGACCGGGCAGAACAAAACCGAGATAGCGGATATAATAGATCTCGCGTTCGCCTTTTCGGCGGACTCCGTCTCGCTTAACAGGTTCGTGCCGGGCGGCCGCGGATTGTCGAACATCCCCGCATGTATGATAAGCGACAAGGAACTCGCCGGGGTATTATACGTGGCGGACAAGAAGGCCGGCGAGCTGGGCCTTCAGGTGAACGTCACTGTCCCCGTGGAGGATTGCCTGATAAACCACGGTGATTACAGGCACCTGAACTTCGGGACCTGCACGTGCGGTGAATGGAAATGGGTCATCGATCCTTCCGGCAATCTCAGGACATGTGAACAGAACCCTGAAATATTGGGAAATCTATTTGAGAAAAGGTTCCGGGAGCTTGCGGCATCGGGGAAAGTGTCCGCGTTCCGGGACAGGGGACTGAACCGCGGATGCGATGATTGTGCAAGAAGAGATGAATGCGGCGGCGGATGCAGGATCCTGCACGCGCGCGAAAAGGTCATGAAGATATGACGGTAAAGAAGTGGGTCGTAGCGAGGAGGATCGTCCAGGGCTGCTTCTTTGCCCTGTTCATACTGCTTTTACTGCCCGTAGGGATCGACCCGCTGGTAACAGTATTCGTATCAATCAGCGAGAGGGTCTTGCTGCCTGGCCTATTATTGGCGGCGGCCATGCTTTTTCTGTCAACGGTCTTCGGCAGGTTCTTCTGCGGTTGGATCTGCCCGCTCGGTACGCTGCTAGATGTTTCCGGGACGTTTGCCCGTAAAGAGAGGGAATCAGGCGAGAAGTTCAATGCCGCCGCGAGGAAAGGGAAGTTCGTTCTGCTTGCCGTTGTCGCCGCGGCGTCCGTTGCGGGGGTACAGATCGCATGGGTGCTCGATCCGCTCGGTATAGTCTCGCGCCTGGTCGGCACGTTCCCCGGTTCGCCGGCCATGCTCGCCGTACTGCTTGCCGTCTGTTCGACCGTATTCATAAGGAAGCGTTTCTGGTGCCGCGGCATCTGTCCGCTCGGGGCGCTCTACGCCATCACAGCAAAGATATCGCCTTTTGTGCGCAGGGTAAGGGATTGCGGCGACTGCAAGGCCTGCGTTCCGCGCTGTAGGATGGGCGCTATACGCGATGACCTCAGTTATGCCAAGAGCGAATGTATCCTCTGCATGGACTGCATTTACGACTGCCTGACGTCCGGGACAGATTTCGGGTTCGGCGACGGGAACAGCGAAGCGGTGGATCCGTCAAGAAGGGGCCTGCTGCTGCTGATATCTTCATCAGTACTATTATCGGGTTTCGGCAGGTTCAGGTTTCCCGCGCGCGAGCGTGCGGTCATAAGGCCTCCGGCCGCCCTGCCGGAGGACGAGTTCGTCGACCGCTGTATCAGGTGCGGAAACTGCATGAGGGTATGCATTACGAACGGCCTGCAGCCCGCGATTGGAGAATGCGGCGTTGCGGGTATATGGACACCGAAACTTGTTCCCGAGATAGGGTATTGCGAGTATAATTGTACGTTGTGCGGCAACACGTGCCCGACCGGCGCGATACGAAGGGTATCGCTCACGCAGAAGCATGATACGAAGCTCGGGCTCGCGGTGGTAGACCGCGTAAGGTGCATATCGTGGGCCGACGGGAAACAGTGCATGGTATGCGAGGAACACTGTCCCGTCCCGCGGAAAGCGATCAAGGCGGCCGAGGAGACGGTCAACGGCAAGGTAATACGCAAACCGGTCGTCGACGGCAACCTCTGCGTCGGCTGCGGCATCTGCCAGAACAAATGCCCGGTGGGCCCGGTAAGGGCCATTAGGGTCAAGCCATTCTGAAAGGAGAGCGACAAATGTTCGGAAGGAGAGCGGCGCCGAGGGTCAAGTCATCCGATACGATCTACGCTTACCTTAAGCGCGGGATAAGGGAAGGCGCTTCCGATATCCATTGGGAGCCGTACAGCGACGGCAGCAGGGAGAGCATAGTAATACGTTTCAGGGTAGACGGGATCCTGAAGGACGCGGGCAAACTCTCCAGCGAGGCGTTCTCGAGCACAGTCATAAACGCGATCAAGATAATGTCCGCAATGGACCCGACGAAGAAGCGCACCAACCAGGACGGGCGCTTCAATTTCACGCAGGACGGCACCGGATACGACGTCAGGGTCGCGATAATGCCGACGATATCCGGCGAGAAGGTCGTCATGAGGATAACGAACAGGGGCACATACTGCAAGAATATCTCCGAGCTCGGCATGGGCGGCGAAGCCCTGAAAAATTTCGAACAGATGATACACAGGCCGGAAGGTTTCGTGCTTATAACAGGCCCGTCCGGCGCCGGAAAGACGACGACGCTCTATTCGATACTGCAGAACGTCTACAGGCGCGAGATAAACATCTGCACTATCGAGGACCCGGTCGAGCTGCAGTTCGGCGGGATAAACCAGATACAGGTCAACTACGAGTACGGCATGACGTTCGTAACGGGTTTGCGCGCGATAATGAGGCAGGACCCAAATATAGTCGCGGTGGGCGAGATAAGGGACCTCGAGACCGTCCGGATAGCGTTCCAGGCGTCGCTCGCGGGCTCCATGGTATTCTCGACCCTGCACGCGAGGGACGCGGTCAATACGGTAACGCGGCTAATGGACATGGGAGTCGAGCCGTTCTTCATAGCGACCGCGCTGACCGGCATAGTGTCGCAGCGGCTCATCCGCCTTACGTGCCGCGACTGCGCGGGCCAGGGCTGCAAACAATGCAACTTTACCGGGTTCAGGAAAAGGATAGGCGTCTTCGAAGTGCTCCGCATGAACGATCCCCTGAGGCAGTTGATATTGAAACGGCCGAATTTCGAGGAGCTGAAGGCCGCGGCGATAGGCCAGGGGATGGTGCCGTTCGCGTCGCTTATTGAGCCGATGATAAAGCAGGGCCTGACCACCTCAGAAGAGGTCAACAGGGTCCTCGCGCTGGAATAGGCCGCCCCGGAGCGGCGCGCGGCTTATTTTAGGCTTGCTAAATCCGTCTTAAAATAGTATCATATCTATCACTTTGGGCCCATAGCTCAGTTGGTTAGAGCAGCTGACTCATAATCAGCGGGTCATAGGTTCAAGTCCTATTGGGCCCACCAAATTTCCGGGCGATTGGCTCAGTTGGTTAGAGCGCCACATTCACATTGTGGAGGTCAAAGGTTCGAATCCTTTATCGCCCACCATCTCACACCCCGGGAGCGCCATATGCAAAAGATAAATGTTGAAGAACAGATAGGCCACCTGAAAAAACTCCAGGCCGTCGACGGCGATATCTTCCGGCTGCGCAGGGAAAGGGCGTCGAAACCCAAGCTTATCGAGGACCTTGAAGCGCGCCGCAACGACGAACAGGCCGCGGTCAGGGGCATTGAGGAGAAGATAAAGGCGAACCAGGTAAAGCGCAAACAGCGCGAACTCGACCTGCAGGCGAAAGAGGACGGGGTAAAGAAACTCCAGGTCCAGCTCTACCAGCTGAAGACGAACAAAGAATACCAGGCGATGCAGCAGGAGATAGAGGGGCATAAGGCGGACAAGTCCCGCGTCGAGGATGACATACTTGTGCTCATGGAAGAGGCGGATGCGCTGAATAAGGACCTCGCGAAGGAGAAGGCGCTTTTCGCCGACGCGGAGAAGCACCTGAACGAGGACAAGAGGGTGATTGAGGGCGAGATCGCCGCGCTCGACAAGCGGATAACGGAGCTCGAGGCGGAACGCTCCGCCGCCGCCGCGCAGGTCGATAAGAAGGTCCTCGCGCATTACGAGAAGGTATTGTCGGGAAGGGACGGCGTCGCGATCGTGGCGGTGAAGGACAACGCGTGCCAGGGGTGCTTCATGAACCTGCCGCCGCAGATGATAAACGAGATAAAAATGAACGATAAGGTCATCACCTGCGAGAGCTGCGCGCGCATATTGTACATTGAGAAAGAAGCCGATGCGCCATAAACGCCTCGTCATATATACGGACGGCGGTTCCCGCGGGAATCCCGGGCCGTCGGGCATAGGCGTCATCGTATGCGGCGAAGGCGGAGAGGCCGTAAAGAACGTATCGAAGTATATCGGCGAGACGACGAACAACGTCGCGGAATATATGGCGCTGATATACGGCCTGCAGGAGGCCTTGATTTTAAGGGCCGATGAGGTTATAATCAACTCGGATTCGGAACTGCTTGTAAAGCAGCTGAAAAAGGAGTATAAGGTCAAGGATAAGGACCTGAAGGTGCTGAACGGCCAGGTCGAGCACCTGTTGTCGGGCTTCAGGAAATACGAGATAAACCATATCGACCGTTCCCTTAACAAGGGAGCGGACAGGCTGGCCGATAAGGCGGTAGGCCAGGAGTCGCTCTTTTAGATCACAGGATTTGGGCAGGCCGGATGGTCGGTCCTGGCTGATTTGCTTCGGCTTCTTGCCAGAAGCAAATCAATACGCCTGGACAGGAAAGTCCGAGCTCCAAAGGACAGCGTAGCGGGTAACGCCCGTCCGTCGTAAGGCGAGGATAATCCCAAGGCTAGTGATAGCCGCAGGATCCCGATGCCGGACTTCTCCGAAGTCCTGGCTCGGGAGAGCCACAGTGACGAACAATCCCATGCGGGAGGCCTGACGGCCTTAACGCCGGGACGAAGTGAAACGCGGCAATCTCTACGCGGTGCAAGGCCAAATAGGCGCATCTCTTGGGGCTGTCCGTCCCAAGCCCGCAAGGGCGGATGCGCGGGTTGGCTGCTTGACCCCGGCGGTAACGCCGGGGCTAGATGGATGATCATCGAACACGAAACTCGGCTTATAGGCCTGCCCAAAATAATTTTCAGGAGAAGGAATTGGCTATAGAAAGCCGCGCCGGCATAAGGGTAAAGATAGACGCGACCATAATGGTCGAGATCGATACGGGCATGAAGGACAAGGTCCGCATAATCCGCGAACCCCAGAAGGCCGTCGTCGTCGACATAAGCATCATCGGCCTCGGCGTGATATCGCCGATATTCCTTCCGAAAGGCGCCATCCTCGTCATACAGCTTGATACTACGATCTTCGATACAGACAAACCCGCGAGGGTAATAGGCGAGGTCAGGTACTGCAGGCCTTCGAAGAACAAGGATTACAGGACCGGCGTGAAGTTCCTCGATATAGACAAGACCCTGCTCGCGAAGATAAAAGAGTATGTCGAGCAGCATAAGCACAACGCGGTATGAACCTACGGGAGACGCGGCGCGGCATATGGACATAAAAGCGATATTCAAGTCGATGGTAGATACCGGGGCTTCCGACATCTTCTTCAAGGTGGGAAGCCCCGTTAATTTTCGGGTGGACGGGATGCTGGCTCCGCAGGGTTCCGAAGCCCTTACCGAAAAAGACGTCTCGAAGATGATCGACGAGGTCTTGTCCGCGGACCAGAAGAAAGCCTTTGAAAGGGACCGCGAGATAGATTTCGGCGTTAACTTCGAGGGGCTCGGGAGGTTCCGCGGCAGCATATTCCACCAGAACGGATTGCCCGGCGCCGTCTTCAGGTTCATCAAGGGCAAGATAGAGGCGTTCGACCCGCTGAACCTGCCGTCGAAGGTGCTCAGCAAACTCGCGCTCGAGAAGAGGGGCCTCATACTAATTACGGGCGCGACCGGAAGCGGCAAGTCCACGACTATCGCGAGCATAATAGAATACATCAACCAGAACCTTCCGTCCCATATAGTCACTATCGAGGACCCGATAGAGTTCGTCTTCGAGGATAAGAAATCGCTCGTCGAACAGCGCGAACTCGGCCTCGATACGCCGTCTTACCTCGATGCGCTGAAACATGTCATGTACCAGAGCCCGGACGTTATATTCATCGGCAACATACGCGACATGGAGACGATGGCGGCCGCCATGACAGCCGCCGAAACGGGCCAGCTCGTCGTAAGCACGATACATTCCGTGAACGCTATACAGACCGTAGAGAGGATAGTGAATTTCTACCCGCCCCACCAGCATGAGGAGATACGCATGCAGCTCTCGCTGCTGCTGAAGGGCGTCATCTCGCAGAGGCTGATCCCCGTAAAGGAAGGCAAAGGCAGGATGCCCGCCTGCGAGGTCATGCTCAATACCCCCACGATCTCCGCCCTGATAAGGGAAGGCAAGACGAACGAGCTCCTGCAGTATATAGAGGAAGGCGGAATATTCGGCATGCAGACGTTCGACCAGTGCCTCGCCAAGCTTTGCCTCGACGGCCGCATATCAGTCGAAGAGGCTAAGCGATTCTGCGATTCCGTCGCGATACTCGACCTCGCCCTTAAGGGCATCAAACGCACCGAACGCGGCACTCCATTCACCCCCAACCGCTAATCTAGTAATCTAGGAGCCATCCTCCAGGGGGACACCCTCAGATATAATGAAGGACGGAGTCTGTCCAGTGTGTCCCCTCGGAGGATGGCTCCCTTTTTTTGGCTCCCTTTTTTCCCTATTATTTCCCTTGACACAAGTGGAGGTGGGGTGTATACTTTGTAGCGTCAGGTGGAGTAAAGTGGTTTAAAGTGGAGAATATGGTTGTGGGTCCAAATTAGCCTTTGTCGGGGAGCCCTCGCAAGAGGGAAAGGCAAAGCAAAAAGGGTCCAGCCGGTCCTTATAAATTTTGGGCCCACAACCTTTTTGTTCTTATCTTCGCTATTGGGGGGATGATAGATGTTTTACGGGGAATACGAACATACTATCGACAGGAAGGGCAGGATCATCATACCCTCCAAGTTCCGCGAGGTCTTCAAGGAAAATTTCGTCGAAAAATTCTACGTGACGCGCGGCCTCGACAAGTGCCTCTTCGTTTTTACCGAGGAAGAATGGAAGCTCGCCGAACAGAAATTCAAAGGCATGTCTTTTACCAAGGCCGACTCGAGGAAGTTCAACCGCCTGTTCTTCTCGGGCGCCGTAGATGTCACATGCGACAAGCAGGGAAGGGTCCTGTTGCCGCAGTACCTGAAGGATTACGCCGGGATAAAACGTGACGTAATGATAGTCGGCGTCTCGAACAGGATGGAGATCTGGTCGAAGGAGGAGTGGAACAGGTACTACGATAACGCGGCGCCTTCGTTCGAGAAGACCGCGGAGAACCTATTGGAACTTGACAACACATAAGCCCGTTCTTTTAAAAGAGGTTCTTGAGGCGCTTGAGCCTGCGCCGGGGAAGACGATAGTCGACTGCACGGTCGGCCTCGGTGGCCATGCCGAGGCGATACTAGCGGCGATATCACCCGGAGGGCGGCTGGTCGGAATCGACAGGGATGCTCAGGCGCTTGAGATAGCGAAGGAAAGATTAGGGAGGCCCGGGGAGAGGGTGGACCTGATCAAGGGAAGGTTTGACGAGCTCGACGCGATCTTTGAGAGGGCCGGGATAAAAGGGGCCGACGGTTTCCTGTTCGACCTCGGCGTATCCTCGATGCAGTTCGACGAGGCGGGCCGCGGGTTCAGTTTCCGCGCCGACGCGCCGCTCGATATGCGCATGGATACCGAGGCGGTAAAAGACGCCGCGGAGCTCATCAATACAACGAGCGAAGCGGAGCTCGACCGCATACTCGAGGAGTACGGCGAGGAGAGGTTCCACCGCAGGATCGCTTCGGCGATCGTAGAGGAGAGGAAGAAGGCCCGGATAGAGACGACCGGAAGGCTTGTCGATATAATCGTGCACGCGATGCCTTATAAGATGAGGCACGGCAGGGTGCACGCGGCGACAAGGAGCTTCCAGGCGTTCAGGATAGCGGTCAACGACGAGCTGGGCTCGCTCGACAGGGCGCTTGACCAGGCGATCGGGCTGCTGAACACGGCGGGTGTCATATGCGTTATATCATACCACTCGCTGGAAGACAGGATAGTGAAGAACAAGTTCAGGGAAGCCAAGGCCCGGAAGATATTGGAATTGAAGAGCAAGAAGCCGGTGACGCCGACCGAGCAGGAGATCGGTGGTAATCCGCGGGCGCGCAGCGCGAAAATGCGCGCGGCTAAGGCGGCGCGAAGCGACGCCTAGACAGGGGAGAGATGAAGGTTTACAGGTTCCTTATAATGACGGTAGCAGCCACGGCGGTCGCGTTGGTCTATGTGACGCAGCAGACCTCGCTGATACGCCTCAGTTATGACATAAAAGCCAAGGAGCAGGCCTACTCGGAGCTTCTTGACCGCAATAAGATACTGCTGTATAATGTAAGGCAGTTGGAATCCCCGGCGCGTCTCGAGAAGACACTCCTGGCAAAGAACGTAAAGATGGAGGTCCCCTCAAAAGAGCGCTTTATACTGTTGTCTTCGGCCCAGGGATACAGCGCCGCGGATAACGCCGTGAACGCAGGCGCGGTCGGGTTCCTCGGAAGGGTCCGGCAGACCGTAGCGGGCCTGTTCGCATTGGGGCCCGAAGCGCAGGCTAAACCTTTAAAATAATCGTAACTACTTATATACCCTAATAGTTTTCCGCCGAAAACAAGGGTTGGTTATACGTGTACACTAGAGCCCACAAGAGACGCCTGAATCTTGTCTTTTCTTTATTCATTGTTTTATTAAGCCTCCTTCTTATCCGCGTAATATACATCCAGCTCGCAAAAGCGTACGACCTTGCGCTGCTCGCGAAGAAACAGCATACGGCCGTCATCGAGCTCCAGCCGAAACGCGGCACAATCTACGACAGGAACCTGACGCCGCTCGCGGTCTCGCTTAACCTCGATTCCGTTTTCGCCAACCCGAGGGAGATAAAGGAAAAGAGGGCCGCGGCCAAAAAACTTGCCTCGGCGATGGGCCTAAGCGAACAGTTCGTTTATGACCGCATATGCAGGGACAAGGGGTTCGTCTGGCTGAAGAGGAAGCTGAACCCTTCCGAATCCGAAAGGGTAAGGGCGCTGAAGATCAAAGGGGTGGAATTCATAAAAGAGCCGAAGAGGGTCTACCCGAACAATTCGCTCGCGAGCCAGATAATCGGTTATGCCGGCACGGATGACAGGGGGCTTGAGGGGCTCGAGCTCAGGTATGACGAATACCTGAAAGGCGCGCCCGGATATAGGGCGACGCTGCGCGACGCGCGCAGGAGGGCTATCGCCTCGTTCGAGTACGAATATTACCCTTCCGTCGACGGGCTCGACCTCGTGCTGACGATAGACGACGTGATACAGTATATCGCGGAACGCGAGCTCGAAGCGGCGGTCGAGAAATACCACCCGATAGGCGCCTGCATAATAGTAATGGACCCGAGGACCGGCGACATCCTCGCGATGTCTAACAGGCCGACATTCGACCTCAACTCCTTCCAGAAAGTGACCCCGGAGAGGAAGCGCAACCGCGCCGTGACCGACATGTACGAGCCGGGCTCGATATTCAAGATCGTCACGGCCGCCGCGGCGCTGCAGCAGGATGCCGTCGGACTCAACGACCGTTTTTACTGCGAGAACGGGGCGTGGAAACGCGCGGGCGGAAAGGTCCTGCATGACCACAAGCCGCACGGGTGGCTCACGTTCAGGCAGGTCATCGAGAAGTCGTCGAACATCGGAACAGTCAAGGTCGCGATGAAACTCGGCTCGAACAACCTTTACGATTACATAAAGAAATTCGGTTTCGGCGACATTACCGGCGTAGACCTTCCGGGCGAAGTGCCGGGTTTCATTCGCCCGCCCTCGAAATGGTCCGGGACCTCTATCTACGCGATACCTATGGGGCAGGAGGTCGTCGTCTCCCCGCTGCAGATGGCATGCGCGATGTCGGCCATCGCGAACGGCGGAAAACTGATGAAACCGCGCATTATACAATCGGTCCAGGACAAGCACGGCGAGCTTATCAAGGAATTCCCGGTCACTACGGCCAGGCAGGTGCTCTCCGAGCGTACGGCCGCGACGATGAGGGACATACTCAGCGGCGTAGTCGAGGACGGCACGGGCAAGCTCGCGAGGGTCGACGGCTATGACGTCGGAGGCAAGACGGGCACATCGCAGAAGATAGAGAACGGGACGTATTCGCATTCGAAGTTCATCGCGTCGTTTATCGGGTTCGCGCCGGTCAAGAACCCGAGGGTGGTCGTTGTAGTGATGCTCGACCAGCCGCATCCGCTGTATTACGGAGGTGTGGTCGCGGCCCCGGTCTTCAGCAGGGTGGTCAGGGATACGCTAAGATATATGGACATAAGGCCCGGCAAGGCGATGGCAGCAAAAAGGGAGGTAGAACTTGAAGAGGTCGAGGATTAGATGAAGCTGAAGGACCTTCTCAGCGATACGGAATACAAGGACTCGTCCGTCTTCCCGTCTGGCAGCGGCATAGAGATAAAGGGAATATCATGCGATTCGAAAGGCACCGCTGAAGGATACCTTTTTATCGCGGTCACCGGCGCCTCTTCCGACGGCCACAAATACATAAACGAAGCGGTGGACAGGGGTGCTGTTGCCGTAGTCATGGAGAAGGACGTCGTAGTCCCCGACCATGTCGCGAGGGTTTACGTCAGGAGCTCAAGGGAAGCGGCGCCGAGGATAGCGAACGCCTATTTCGGAAAGCCGGCCGGCGGCCTGAAATGCGTAGGCATCACCGGGACCAACGGCAAGACGACGGTATCCTATCTCATCGACAGCATCGTATCCGCCGCAGGGCATAAGGCGGGCATAATCGGGACGATAAGTTACAGGATAGGAAGCAGGGTGATCCCCGCGACGAATACGACGCCGGGGCCGGTGGAGCTCTTCGGATTCATGGGGGAGATGGCCAAGAGCGGCAGTGATTACCTCGTCATGGAGGTCTCCTCGCACGCGCTCGACCAGAACAGGACAGGCGGGATATCTTTTGATTCCTCTATTTTCACGAACCTTACCGGCGACCACCTAGATTACCACAAGACGATGGAGGAGTATTTTAGAGCGAAATCCCGCTTATTTTCGGGTTTGCGTGATGAAGCCCATGCGATAATAAATATAGACGACGAGTGGGGCAGGAAACTTTTAAAGATCTCCGGCGGCAAGGCGCTGACTTACGGCACAAAACTTGTCGCGGATTTTCTCGCGACGGACATAGCGCTCTCGCTCGACGGCACAAGGTTCACCGTAAACCATCCGGGCGGCAGGTTTGAAGTGGATTCAAAACTGATAGGGATGCATAATGTATACAACATGACGGCGGCCGCGGCGTGCGGCATAGCCCTTGGTTTTTCCGCGGACAGTGTAAAGCGGGGCATAGAGTCCCTGCGAGCTGTGCCCGGGCGGCTCGAGCCGGTGGAATGCGGGCAGCCGTTCAAGGTGTTCGTGGATTACGCGCATACGGACGACGCTCTCAGCAATGTCCTGTCGGCCCTGAAGCCGCTGATAAAGAAAAAGGTCATCGTCGTCTTCGGATGCGGCGGCGACAGGGACAAGACGAAGCGCCCGCGCATGGGAAAGGTGGCGTCGGAGATGGCAGATTTCGTATACGTGACCTCCGACAACCCGCGCAGCGAGGAGCCGGAGGCCATAGCGGCGATGATAACGGCAGGCATCAAGGGTAAAAACTATAAGGCCATACTCGACAGGACGCAGGCGATAAAGGAGGCTTTAGCCGGCGCGAGCGGGGGTGATTGCGTGCTGATAGCCGGAAAGGGGCACGAGGCCTACCAGGTCCTCAAGAATACGACGATATCATATGACGACAGGGAAGTCGCGAGGAAGATACTTGCTCAACGTTAAGGATATATTGGAAGCGACGGGCGGAGAGCTTGCGGGCGGAGACGCCCAGGCCGAGTTCGGCTCCGTTTCTACGGATACGAGAAAGATAGCTCCCGGCTCGCTTTTTGTCGCGATAAAGGGGCCGAATTTCGACGGCCACGATTTTATCACGGAAGCCCGCGGCAAAGGCGCCTCCGGCGCGGTAGTAAGCCGCGGAGTGCCGGCCGACGGCGGCTTTACGGTAATAAGGGTCGAAGATACGCTGGATGCGTTCGGCAGGATCGCGGGCCTGCACCGCCGGAGGTTCGACATTCCCGTGATCGCGCTTACGGGCTCCAATGGCAAGACGACAACAAAGGAGATGCTCTCCCTGATACTCTCCGTGAAATATAAAGTGCTGAAGACCGAAGGCACCGAGAATAATTTCATAGGCGTGCCGCAGACGCTGCTGAGGATGGACGTCAGCCATGAGATAGCCGTCATAGAGCTCGGGACGAACCACCCGGGCGAGATCGCGCACTTAGCGGATATAGTCCAGCCGAACTGCGGCATCATAATCAACGCGGGGCCTTCGCACCTCGAATATTTCGGCACAGTCGATAACGTCAGGACGGAGAAACTCGACCTGGTAAAAAGGATAGGGGAAGAGGGCTCTGTCATAGTCAACGGCAACGACCCGAAGCTTGTCGACGCTGCCCGCAGGATGTGCGAAGAGGCCGTGAGTTTCGGGTTCGGCGCGGATTGCGATTTTTACGCCGACAATATCCAGGAGAGCGCCTGCGGCATGAGTTTCATGATGAACGGCGTCCATATCGTGAGGCTCAGGGCGCTCGGGAGGCACAATATATACAACGCGCTCGCGGCGATAGCGGCAGGTTCGTTATACGGCGTCGAGGCGCCCGATGCGGCGAAAGCGCTCGAGGGTTTCACGCTCCCGAAGCTCAGGATGGAATTCGTATCGTGCGCGGGCATAGATTTCATATTTGACTGCTATAATTCAAATCCGCTTTCTATGGCAAGCGCGATAGAGACGCTCTGCAACATGGGGCCGGGCAAGAGGAAGGTCCTTGTCGCCGGCGACATGCTCGAGCTCGGCGATTCGGCCCCGGAGCTTCACAGGCAGGCCGGCAGGAAGGCGGCGATGGCAGGAGTGGATATTTTAGCGGGTGTGGGCTCGCTCTCCGGGTATATCCTGGAGGGCGCTCGGGAGGAGGGAATCGGCGGTGAAACCCTCCTCCGCTTTGATGATTCCGTAGAGGCCGCAAAGGCCTTGAAGAATATATTGAGGGAGGGGGATCTGGTCCTGGTCAAAGGTTCGCGCGGCATGAAGATGGAGGAGATCAAAAAGTGTTTTATCACCTGCTCTATCCTTTAAAGGACATATTCTTCGGGTTTAACGTCTTCAAGTACATCACTTTCCGCGCGGCCGGTGCTGCGGTAACGGCCTTCCTGTTGTGCATGCTTCTCGGCCCTTTCATAATCGAGAGGCTGCGCGAACTGAAGATAGGGCAGGTCGTCAGGAATTCCGATGACGCTAAAGGCATATACGAGATGCACAAGAACAAGGCAGGCACGCCGACGATGGGCGGCCTGCTGATAGTCACGGCCATAGCGCTTTCGACCCTGCTCTGGGGCGACCTGACTAACAAGTACGTGCTGCTCTCGCTGATATCCATAATATGGCTCTGCGCCGTAGGGTTCCTCGATGATTACCTGAAGATGAAGCTGAAGGTGTCGAAAGGGCTGACCGCGCGCTCGAAGTTCATCGGGCAGGCGATGCTCGGCCTTATGCTCGGCCTGTATGTCTATTTCGACCCGCAGATAGGAAAGGACCTCGACGTGCCGTTTTTGAAGGACCTTGTCATAAACCTCGGGATATTCTACGTGCTCTTCACGATGGTCGTGATAGTCGGCTCGTCGAACGCGGTCAACCTTACGGACGGGCTCGACGGGCTGGCCATCGGCTGCACGATAATCGTCGTGCTGACCTATACCGCACTAAGCTACATAACAGGCAACGCGAAGATGGCCGAGTACCTTAACATAATCCATATTCCCGGAGCAGGCGAGCTCGCGGTCTTCTGCGCGGCGATACTCGGCGCCGGACTCGGTTTCCTGTGGTTCAACTCCTTCCCGGCGAACGTCTTCATGGGCGATACCGGATCGCTCGCGCTCGGCGGCGCGATAGGCGTCGTAGCGACGTTCATAAAGAAGGAACTGTTACTATTGATCGTTGGAGGGATATTTGTCGCGGAGGCCCTCTCCGTGATCATGCAGGTAGCATCCTTCAGGTTCTTCAAGAAGAGGATATTCCTGATGGCGCCGATCCACCACCATTTCCAGATGAAAGGGTGGTCGGAGACGAAGGTCGTGATCAGGTTTTGGATAATCGGGATAATACTGGCCCTAATAAGCTTATCGACATTAAAACTGCGATGACGGACTTCAAAGGCAAAAAAGTGGCGGTTGCCGGGCTCGCGAAGAGCGGGATGGCCGCGGCGCTGCTCCTTAAAAGGAGGGGCGCCGTTGTATGGGCGACCGACTCCGGCGATTCGCCGGCGCTCAGGGAGCATAAGCGCCTTCTCGAGAAGAGGGGCATCGCCGTCGAGACCGGCAGGCACAGCCGCGAATTTATACGGGGCAAGGACCTTATCGTGATAAGCCCCGGCGTGCCGGAGGGCTCGCCTGTGCTTAAATGGGCCGGGGAATATAAAGTCCCGGTCATCGGGGAGATAGAGCTCGGGTACCTGTGCTGCCCGGCCCCGATAGTCGCCGTGACCGGCACCAACGGGAAATCAACGACCACGACGCTCATCGGCGAAATATTGCGAAGAGGCGGCAGGCGCGCGGTTGTCTGCGGGAATATCGGCAACCCGTTCTGCGGTGAGATAGGGAAGATAACAAAAGATTCCGTGGTCGTGCTTGAGGTCAGCTCATTCCAGCTCGAGAGCGTAAAAACGTTCCGGCCGTATGTGGCGGTCGTGCTGAATATATCGCAGAACCATTTCGACAGGCATCCCGGGCTCGGCGCGTATGTCGACGCGAAGGCGCGCATCTTCGCGAACCAGCGGAAGGGCGACCGGGCCGTGCTGAACTTTGACGACCCTGCCGTAAAGGGGCTCAGCGCCCGGACAAAGGCGAAGGCGGTTTTCTTTTCGCGAAAGAAGGGGATCCCGCGCCTGTTGTGCCGCCCCGAAGAGCTGAAGATAAAGGGCGCCCATAATATAGAGAACATCCTGGCTTGCCAGCGGGTCGCGTCGATATTCGGCATAAAGCCCGCGAAGGTAAAGAAGGCGCTAAAGGGCTTCAGGGGACTGGAGCACCGGTTTGAGCATGTTGCGCAGAAGCGCGCCGTGGAGTTCATAAACGATTCCAAAGGGACGACGGTCCTCGCTACCGTCATGGCGCTCGAATCCTGCGTGAAGCCCGTCATACTGATAGCCGGAGGCCACGATAAGGGAAGCGATTTCGGCAAGGCAAGGAAGGCCGTCGGCGAAAAGGTCAAGGAGCTCGTACTGATAGGCGAGGCGAAAGAGAAGATACGGCGACAGCTTGCAGGGGCCGCGCCGCATATATTTGCCGGGACGATGGATGATGCGGTGAGGAAGGCTTTTGCCGCCGCGGAAGAAGGAGATTGCGTGCTGCTCTCGCCAATGTGCGCGAGTTTCGACATGTTCAGGAATTTTGAGGAGAGGGGAAGGGTGTTCAAGAAAGCCGTGCGTTTGTTATCCGTTGGGGCCAAGAAGAAGTGAGGAAGCTCAGGGCCCAGCTTTTCATGGTCACTGCCGCGCTGCTCGCGATAGGCGTGGTCATGGTCTACAGCGCGAGCGCGATAAACGCGCACGAGTTCCTCGGCGACAGCGCGTATTACCTTAAACGACAGCTGCTCTACCTTTTTATCGGCATCATCGCCTCACTTATGATAATGTCCGCGGATTACGACGTGTTGAAGAAATACGTCAAGCCGGTCCTTATCATAACTTTCATACTGCTGATCCTCGTGCTGATACCCGGCATAAGCCGCGAGATAGCCGGCGCGCGCAGGTGGTTCAGGTTCTCGTTCCTGAGTTTCCAGCCGTCGCAGGTCGCGAAGCTCGTGATGATACTTTATTTCGCGGATTTCCTTTCGAGGAAACACGGCGATATCCGCAGTTTCTGGGAAGGATTCATGCCGCCGATGATAATGCTCGGCGTCAGCGTAGGGCTTATTTTGCTCGAGCCCGACCTCGGCACGGCGGTCGCGATAAGCATCGTCTCTTTCATAATGCTTTTCGTGGCCGGCATGAAACTCGCGCACCTCGTCCCGATGATAGTCGGCTCGGTCCCGATATTGCTGGTCCTGATACTCCATAAGGCGTACAGGATGAGGAGGATAACGGCATTTTTGGACCCGTGGAAAGACCCGCAGGGCGTCGGCTTCCAGATAATACAGTCGTTTATTGCCCTAGGTTCGGGAGGGCTGCTCGGGGTCGGCCTCGGGCAGTCGAGGCAGAAACTCCTTTACCTGCCTGGGTGCCATACCGACTTCATATTTTCCATAATAGGCGAGGAGCTCGGACTTTTGGGCGCGGGCGCAGTGATAATCCTGTTCGTGCTTTTCATCTGGACGGGGTTCAGGATAGCGTTGAGGGCGAGGGACCTCTTCGGCCACCTCGCGGCGCTCGGCATCGTATCTATGATAGCGCTCGAGGCGATAATAAATATCGCGGTAGCGACCGGCTCGATGCCGACGAAAGGCCTGCCGCTGCCTTTCATCAGCTACGGCGGCTCGTCGCTCGTCTTCGACATGATCGGTGTCGCGCTGCTGCTCAATATCGCCAAATACAGCGAGACGCCTTATGAGAAAGAGCAATAATTGAAGATACTGATAGCATGCGGAGGGACCGGAGGGCACATATTCCCGGGGTTGAGCCTCGCCCAGGAGCTTAATTCGCGCGGGATAGATGACGTGCTGCTCGTCGGCACCGACCATCCGCTCGAGCGGAAATTATTCGGTTCGTTCGGCCTGCCTTACCGGCTCCTGCCCGCCGCGAAATTAGCGAGGGATCCCGCGGGCTTCGTGAGGTTCATGGGGAAGTTCATATCGGCTGCGGCGGGCTCGGCCAATCTGCTGTCGGAGTTCAAGCCGGACATCATAGTCGGCTTCGGCGGATACGCCTCGTTCCCGGCCTGTTTTCTCGGCGCTATGGCCGGAAGGAGGTTATACCTGCACGAGCAGAATTGCGAGGCGGGCCTCGCGAACAGGATGCTTGCATTATTCGCGAAACGCGTAGGGGTAAGTTTCAGGGAGACCGAAAAAGCGTTCGGGAAGAAGTCGGCTTTTACCGGAAACCCGATACGCGGCAAGCTACTTTCCGCGGACAGGGAGCAGGCCCTGAGGCATTACAAGCTCGACCCGGGCAGGTTCACGGTCCTCATACTCGGAGGCAGCCAGGGCTCGCAGAAGATAAATATGATAGTCGGCGGCATGCTCGACCTGATGAGCGCGGAGGAGTCGGGGGCGCTCAACATCATACATATCGCGGGCATGAAGAATTATAATGATGTTCACGGTAAGTACGAGGGCAAAAAGATAAGCGGATGCGTCTGCGACTTCGTGGACGATATTGGCAGCGCGTATGCCGCGGCGGACCTCATTGTCTCCCGGGCCGGGGCGACCGCGCTGTTTGAGATAGCCGCGCTCGGCATACCGTCCATAATGATACCTTACAGGTTCGCGGGCGGACACCAATACAAGAACGCGGCGGCGCTCGAGAGCGCGGGCGGCGCGATAGTCATGGAAGAGACGGGCATCACGCCGCAGATGCTTAAGGAAAGGATATTCGGGCTGAAGAACGACAAGGCAAGATTAAAAGCGATGTCGGAGGCGGCGAAACGGTTCGCTGTCCCCGGCGCGGCGAAAAAACTGGCGGACGCCATATCATGGCATTAAAGGGAAAGAAGCATATCCATTTTATCGGCATAGGCGGCATAGGGATGAGCGCCATCGCGTTCGTGCTGCTGAAGCAAGGGCATAAGGTATCGGGCTCCGACGTCAGGCGCTCGCGCATCGTCGAGAAGCTCGAATCGCTCGGAGGCGTCTTCCACGAGGGCCACCACGAGAAGAACATAAAGGGAGCCGATATAGTCGTCTTCTCGTCGTCAATAACACCCGAGAACCCCGAGGTCAAGGCCGCGCGCAATAAAAAGATAAAGACGCTGCATCGCGCAGACATGCTCGCTCTGGTAATGAACGGCAGGAAAGGCATCGCGGTAACGGGCGCGCACGGCAAGACGACCACGTCATCGCTCATAGCGCACATCCTCTACAGGGCGGGGCTCGACCCGACCGCGATACTCGGCGGCGAGGTGAGGTCGATGGAAGGCAACGCGAGGGTCGGCGGAGGCGAGCACTTCGTCGTGGAAGCCGACGAAAGCGACGGCTCGTTCGTCCACCTGAAGCCGTTCTACAGCGTCGTGACGAACATAGACGCGGAACATATGGATTATTACCGCAACATGGGCGAGATAATCTCGTGGTACCTGAAGTTCATAGAGAAGATAAAGGAGGGCGGGAAACTGTTTGCGTGCGGCGACTGCGAAAACCTCAGGAGGGCGCTGCGCGGATGCGGCAAGGAGGTCTTCCTGTTCGGCCTTTCGAAGGAGAACCATATATATCCCGAGAACGTTGTGATGCACGATTCCCATTCGGAGTTCGAGGTCGTCTACCGCGGCAGCAACCTTGGCGCCGCGGCCATAAACATACCGGGTATACACAACGTCTCGAACGCGCTCGCGGCATTTGCAGTCGCACTCGAGCTCGGGCTGGATTTCGGGACCGTGAAATCGGCGGTCGAGGATTTTACGGGAGCGGCCCGCAGGTTCCAGGTAAAATATTCGGGAAACGGCATAAAGGTAATAGACGATTACGCGCATCATCCGTCCGAGATAAGGGCGACGATAGCGGCGGCGAGGAACTGGAAGCCGAAACGGCTTATCGTCGCGTTCCAGCCGCACAGGTTCTCGAGGACCAAATACCTGAAGGACCAGTTCGGCAGGTGCTTTGACGCGGCCGATAAGGTTGTGCTTACCGACATATACGCGGCTTCCGAAGACGAGCTTGATAACGTCTCGGGCAGGAGCATATACGAGGAGGCCAGTGCGCGCGGCCACAGGGATGTATCGTATATACAAAAGAAAGAATTGAAGGGCCTGCTGCTTAAGGAGATAAAGCGCGGCGACATGGTGCTGATGATGGGCGCCGGGGACATAACCAATATAGCGGACGAGCTTGCCCGCGAACTGGCGCTCAAGCCACGGAGAAAAGGATGCCGGTCAACAAAGAAGGCCTGAAGTCCATAAAAGGGGTCGTTAAATTCGAGGAGCCGATGTCCCGCCACACATCGTTCAGGATAGGCGGGCCCGCTGAGGCCTTCGTATATCCTTCGGACACGGACGACCTTCTGGCGGTCCTTCGTTACGCCGCGGAACATAAGATGGGCGTATTTACCATCGGCGGCGGGAGCAAGCTGCTTGTCGGCGACAAAGGGCTGCGCGGGTTCGTGGTATCCCTGAACGCGCCGGCATTCAACGGGCTGTCGTTTGAGGGGGAATACGCGTCCGCAGGATGCGGGATGAAAGTAGGCGTTTTCCTTAAGAAGGCCGCGGCCGAAGGCCTCGGAGGGCTCGAGTTCCTTGCCGGCATACCGGGCACCCTCGGCGGCGCCATCGTCATGAACGCGGGTTGGCCGACGAAGTCCATAGGCGACCGCGTCGAGGAAGTCACGCTCATAAAAGGGCTCACGAAATCGACGCTCGGGAAAAGCGAACTGAAATTTAAATACCGCGGATCGGATTTCGGGGATGCGGTGCTTATATCCGCGAAATTCAAGCTCGACAGGAAGCCCATGGCGGATATCGAAGCGGAGATCAACAGGAACTTCGAAAAAAAGAGGCAGACGCAGGACCTGAGCCGCCCGAGCGTAGGCAGCATATTCCTAAATCCGTCCGGAAGCGCGCCCGCGTGGCAGGTAATAGAGAAGAGCGGCCTAAGGGGGGCGAAATCGGGCGATGCCGCGATATCCGAAAAACACGCCAATTTCATAATCAACAAGGGAAAGGCCTCGGCTGCGGATGTCCGGGCCCTTATCGACGAAATACAAAAAAAGGTTTTTAAAGAACAGCAAATTATGTTAAAATTAGAAGTTAAAATAATAGGAGATTTTTAGTGGATAAGAAGTCCATGCGTATAGGCGTCCTTATGGGAGGGCCTTCCGCCGAAAGGGACGTCTCCCTGCGTTCGGGAAAAGCGATCGTCCAGGCGCTGCTGAGCAAGGGATATAACGCGGTGCCGCTTGAGGTTTGGCTGCCGACAAGGCAGGAGCTCAAGTCGGCGGGCATGGACGTCGCTTTCCTCGCGCTCCACGGCACTTTCGGGGAGGACGGCCAGATACAGGCGATACTCGAGCAGATGAGGATACCTTATACGGGCTCAAAGGTGAAAGCGAGCCGTTACGGCATGGACAAGATAGCTTCAAGGAAGCTCTTCAGCAAGGCAAGGATCAGGATACCTGAATGCCACGTGATAAAGAACGGGACTCGCCCGCGAAAGGAATTGAAGACCCCGCTCGTCGTAAAGCCGTCTGCGCAGGGTTCGTCCGTCGGAGTATCCATAATAGACAGCCTTGAAGAGCTCGAGAGCGCTATAAACGGCGCGTTCATGTTCGGGGACAGGGTCCTGCTCGAGCAGTTCGTGCCGGGAAAAGAGCTTACAGTCGGGATACTCGACGGTAAACCACTGCCCGTAATACAGGTAGTGCCGAAGAGGCGTTATTACGACGAGGTCGCGAAATATACGGTCGGTATGACCGAATACCTTTGCCCGGCGCCTATTTCGGAAAAAGAAGCGAAACTCGCCCAGGAGGCTGGGGCCAGGGCCCACAGGGCTTTGGGCTGCGCCGGCTATTCCAGGGTCGACATGATACTGGGAGGGGACGGAAAGGTGACCGTACTCGAGGTCAATACGATACCGGGGATGACGCAGCTGAGCCTTTTGCCGAAGGCGGCTAAGGCGGCCGGAATAGAATTCCCGGAATTGTGCGAAAAGATGCTTGAATCGGCGTTCATATAATATGGCAAGAAAAAGAAAGAATACAAACGGTTCTGCGAAGCAGTTGAGCGAGTTCATAAAGAAGAACAAGGCGGCTATCGCCGCGTCCTTTATTATCGTGCTGGCTGTCGCCGGCGCAGGATTCTGGCTCACAAACTTCTTCTGCACGTCGCCGTGCTTCTCGGTCGATAAGATAGAGGTCGTAAAACCGGGCAGGGAGGGCGCGTACCGTCTGCAGAAAGAATATTTCCGCCTCGAATACCCCGTCAATATATTTACCGCCGACCCGGCGGCGCTCTCCAGGAAGATAAAAGATAAGCACCCGGAATACCAGATCGTCGTAATAACGAAATTCCTCCCGGACAGGATCGCCGCTACGATAAAGGACAGGGCCGCCGCCGCGAAGATAAAGGTCGCGAAGGTCCTGCCGATAGATTTCGAAGGCGTTGTCGTATCCGACTCGGGCAGCATGGAATCCCTGCCCCTGATCACCGGCCTCGAGTCGCAGCTCGCGAACCCGAAACCGGGCACAAAGGTCAAGTCGAAGAGGCTTACGGCCGCGCTGAATATCCTGAAGCAGGTATACTCGAGGGCTGAATTCAGGAAGTCGTTCGTCGAGACGGTGGACGTCACATATCCCGATAAGGCGTCGTTCATAATGGACGGCATGGATATTACCGTCGGAAGCGGGGATATCGAGGGAAAGCTTGACCTGTTGGCAAGCCTGATCACGGACCCGAAACTCGATAAGGCGAAAGTGGATTCCATCGACCTGAGGTTCACCGACCCGGTCGTGACGTTCAAACCGGAGAAGAAATGAAGAAGAAGACCCTCGCGGGGCTCGACATCAGCGAAGACCTCGTGACATGCTCCATCTGCTCCAGCGACGACAAGGCGGGCGCCTCGATACTCGGTATAGGGACCGCACCGGCCAGGGGCATCGATAACGGCACGATCACCGACCTGAGCGAGGCCTCGCAATCGGTCGCGGAAGCGGTGGAGAAAGCGGAATCCGCCGCTAAAGTAAAAGTCCTCGCGCTTGTGGCGAGCTGCGACGGGGCGACCTTAAGGACATACGATACGAAGGGCAGCATAACCGTCGCGGAAAAGGAGAACGAGATCGGCCGGCGCGAGATAGAACGCGTAACCGAAGCGGCCAGGACGATAGCCCTGCCTTTCGACAGGGAGATAGTCCATTCCATAACGCGAGGTTTTATACTCGACGGCCAGGACGGGATAAAGGACCCGGCGGGTATGTTCGGCGCGAGGCTCGAAGCGGACATGGAATACGTGACGGCCCTCATGACGAACCTGCATAACCTGAGGCGGACGATAAATACCGCCGGGTTCGAGATACAGGATATAGTCCTTTCGGGCGTCGCCTCCGGTAACGTCCTGCTCGAGGACCTTGATAAGGACCTCGGCGCGATACTTATATATATCTCTTATTCGGCGACGCATATAGTCGTGTATAACTCCGGCGAGATAAAGTCCATTGAGGTCTTGCCTTTCGGAGGCGGGGAGATCATCCGCGCGGTCGCGGACACGTTCAAGGTCCCGCGGGACCATGCTGAGCAGGTCATCAGGAAGGAGGCCAGCCTCGACGAGGAGCCGCCCGCCGAGGATGACGGGATAACGCTGAGGATAGGCGGTTCGGCAAGGACGATATCGAGGAAGTCCCTGCGCGACACCGTCAAGCCGGCGGCGGAAGAGCTCATACGCAGGGTTGCGGAGGCGATCAAGGGCATGCGCTCATCAAAGGAAGCGGCGACCGGATGCGTGGTCGCGGGAGTCCTCGCGGATACCGGCGGTTTCCTCGAGATGTTCGAGCTTTCGCTGAGCATGCCGGTAAAGATGGGCCTCGTAAAGGGCGTCTCCGGGGACGGGCTCAACATGATGGAGCCCGGGAAGATCGTATCGCTCGGGCTTGTGAAATACTGGGCGGCCGAGGGCGCGAGGAAGAAGGGTTCAAAAAAGTTCTTCGCGAATACCCCGCTCGGCAGGATATTGGACCGCATACAACAGATATTCAGCGAGTATTTTTAATGATAGCCGATAACCTTAACAGGGTCAGGGACCGCATAAGCAAGGCCGCCGAGAAGATCGGCAGGAATGACAGGGATATCACCCTCGTGTGCGTAACGAAGGCCGTAGGCGTCGCGCAGATAGAAGAGGCGCTTGCCGCCGGTGTCACGGATATCGGCGAGAGCTATGTCCAGGCCGCGGAGATGAAGTTCGGCGCGATAGAACACCGCGCAAAATGGCATCTCGTAGGCCACCTGCAGACGAACAAGGTCAAGGAGGCGGTAAAGATATTCGACGTCATACAATCCGTCGACTCGTTCAGGCTTGCCGACGAGATATCGCGCAGGTCGGAGGCCTCGAAGATCCCGAAGAAGATACTTATTGAGGTCAAGACCTCGGAGGAAGCGACAAAATTCGGCGTAATGCCGGAACAGGTGATACAGCTGCTCGAGAAGATATCGTCCCTGAAATACGTAAACGTAATAGGGCTAATGACGATGGCGCCGTTCACCGAAGAACCGGAAGAGTCGAGGCCGTATTTTAGGAGGCTCAAGAAACTGGCAACTATGGCAAACTCCAAGGCGATACGCAACGTCAGGATAGACTACCTTTCGATGGGGATGACCCAGGATTTTGAGGTGGCGATAGAGGAAGGCGCCAATATACTCAGGATAGGCCATGCGATATTCGAAGCGTAGGAAGATAGGCATTATCGGCCTCGGCAATATGGGCAGCGCCATCGTGCGCGGGTTGGGGGGCGCGATCGCCGGCTACGATTGCGACCCGGCTAAGGCACGTGCCGCAGGCAGGATTGCGCGCGTGAAGGCCTTGGCTTCGGCCGCCGAGCTTGCGCGCTTATCGGATATCGTTATCATGGCGGTCAAACCGAAGGATTTCGCGCAGGCCGCCCGTGAGGTCTCGGCCCACGCGAAAGGGAAATCGTTCATAACGATAGCCGCCGGCATTAGGACGGGCACCGCGGAAAAACTGATCGGAGGCCGCGCGCGCGTCGTAAGGGTCATGCCGAACACGCCCGCCCTTGTAGGCGAAGGCATCTCCGCGATATGCGGGGGAAGATACGCGACGCCGTCCGACGTCGCGGCAGCGCGCGGGATATTCTCAAGCGTCGGCGAGACGGTAGTGCTGGACGAGCGCCATTTCGACCTCGTCACCGCCATATCCGGCAGCGGCCCGGCATATTTCTTCTACCTGAAGGAAGCCCTGATGGAGACCGCGGCGCGAATGGGGTTGAAAAAAGAGACGGCACGCAAACTGGTCTCCAGGACCGCGCTCGGGGCGGCGAAGCTGCTTATCGAGACCGGGCATGAGCCCGGTGTTTTGAGGGGGCACGTCACGTCGAAGGGCGGCACGACCGAGCAGGCGATAAAGGTGCTCGAAAAGGCGGGATTCAAGCGCACCGTGCGCAAGGCCGTGGCCGCCGCCGTAAAGCGTTCCAGGCAACTCTCAGGAGGATAAATGTTCGCCCTAAGCAACCTTTTGATCCTTGCCGCGCGGCTCATAGAGATATTCACGCAGATATGGTGCCTCATGATAATATTGCGCGCGTTCATCAGCTGGGTCAATCCGGACCCGTTCCATCCGCTCGTGCAGTTCCTGAACAGGATGACGGACCCGGTCCTCGCGCCTTTCAGGAAATTCATGCCGCCGCTCGGGCCGATAGACATATCGCCCGCGATAGCGGTCATACTGGTATATTCGGCGCAGAAATATTTCCTCGTGCCGACCCTTATGGAACTCGCGATGAGGCTGCGCTAAAACGGAGGCATAGATGCACGAACTCAAGAACAGGATAAACGAGACGGTCAAATTCATAAAAGAAGAGATGGGCCGCATGCCCCAGCCGGATGTGGCGATCATACTCGGGACGGGGCTCGGTAACCTGTCCGAGAAGATAAACGACAAGAAAAGCCTCGGCTACTGGAAGATACCCCATTTCCCGCTGTCGACCGTCAAGAGCCATAAGGGCGAGCTCGTCTTCGGGAAGATCGGCAACAAGAACGTTGTCGCGATGGAGGGAAGGTTCCATTATTATGAGGGGTACCGTCTTGATGAAGTCACGTATCCGGTAAGGGTGGTAAAGGCGCTGGGCGCCGGCACCCTTGTGGTCTCGAATGCCGCCGGCGGCATGAACCCGGAATACGGTTATGGCGACCTCATGGCGATAACCGACCAGATAAACCTGACCGGGGTCAATCCCCTGATAGGGCAGAATGACGATTCGCTCGGCCCGAGGTTCCCGGATTTCTGCGACCTCTACGACCCGCAGCTCGTTGAGCTGGCCGGAAAGATAGCCGAGGAAGAGAAGATCAGCATGCGCAAGGGCGTATATATCGGGGTGACCGGCCCGAACCTCGAGACGAGGGCCGAATACAAGTTCTTCCGCATGATAGGCGCCGACGCGGTGGGCATGTCCACGGTCCCCGAGGTCATCGTCGCGAAACACGCGGGCCTTAGGATATTCGGCATAAGCGTCATAACCGACATATGCATACCCGAGACGCTGAAGCCCTGCAACATAGACGAGATAATAAAGACCGCGAACGAGGCGGAACCTAAACTGACGAAGATAATATATAAACTGATAGAGCGGCTATGAACTATAAAGAGAGTTTGAACCTCCCGAAGACCGATTTCCCGATGAAGGCCGACCTGCCGAAGCGCGAGCCGGAGATGCTGAAGGCATGGCAGCAGGCGGACATCTACGGGGCGGTCCGCAAGGCGCGCGCGGGAAAGCCGAAGTATATCCTTCATGACGGCCCGCCTTACGCGAACGGCAACATCCATATAGGCCACGCGCTGAACAAGACGCTCAAGGATATCGTCGTAAAGTACAAGACGATGTGCGGTTTCGACGCGCCTTACGTGCCGGGATGGGACTGCCACGGCCTTCCGGTCGAGCACGCGCTCTTCAAGGAACTCAAGATGTCGAAAGGCCAGATAGGCCAGCTCGAGTTCAGGAAGAAGGCCGCGGAATACGCGCTTAGGTTCGTCGCGACGCAGAAGGAGGAGTTCAAGCGCCTCGGCGTCTTCGGCGACTGGGACGACCCCTACCTCACGCTTGACAACAAATATGTTGCGGGCATAGTCCGTTCGTTCGCTAAGATGGCAGCCGCCGGTTATATTTACAAGGGTGTGAAGCCCGTCAACTGGTGCCTGCGCTGCGAGACGGCGCTCGCCGAGGCCGAGGTCGAATACGCCGACCACTCGTCGCCGTCGGTATTCGTGAAGTTCCGCGCCGGCGCGACCGGCAAAAAATACCTCGTGATCTGGACCACAACGCCGTGGACGCTCGTCGCGAATGTCGCGGTAGCGGTCCATCCGGCGCTCGATTACGTTACGGTGGACGCGGCCGGCGAGAGCTATATCATCGCGAAGGACCTGCTCGAGTCCGTCGCCGCGAAGACCGGGTTGAAGGATTATAAGGTGGTATCTTCCGTGAAAGGAAAAGAGCTCGAGGGCGTTACGTATACGCATCCGTTCATCGGCAGGGAAGGCAAGGTCGTCCTTGCCGATTACGTGTCGAACGAGGACGGCTCGGGCTGCGTCCATACCGCGCCGGGCCACGGCATGGAGGATTACCTGACGGGCCAGAGGTACGGCCTGCCGACGATCATGCCCGTGGACGAGAGGGGAATATTCGACAAGACCGCAGGGGAGTTCGCCGGCATGCATGTCTTCAAGGCGAATGCCGCGATCACCGAAAGATTGAAGAAGGAAGGCGCGCTTCTCGGCAGCGGGACTGTATTGCATTCATACCCGCATTGCTGGAGGTGCAAGGAGCCGGTCATCTTCAGGGCTACGGTCCAGTGGTTCATAAACGTGGACCATAACGGGCTCAGGAAGAAGACGCTCGAGGACATAAAGGGAGTCAAATGGGTACCGCAGGTCGGCGAGAACAGGATATCTGCCATGATAGGCAGCCGCCCCGACTGGTGCCTGTCGAGGCAGAGGTACTGGGGCGTGCCGATACCCGCGTTCTATTGCGAGTCCTGCAAGAAGCCCGTGCTCGACGCGAAAATAATTGAAGGCATTGCGGGCCTCATGGAGAAAGAGGGCTCGAACGTGTGGTTTGCAAAATCCGCAGAGGAATTATTGCCCGCCGGATTCGCCTGCCCCGAATGCAAGGCCCCTGCCGGGAAATTCAGGAAGGAAGAGGACATACTTGACGTATGGTTCGATTCCGGGGTAAGCCACCAGTCGGTGCTCAGGGCAAGGGGCCAGCTGGCTTTCCCGGCGGACCTTTACCTCGAAGGCAGCGACCAGCACCGCGGGTGGTTCCAGGCGGCGGTGCTGACCTCGGAGCCGATAGAAGGCAAACCGCCTTTCAGGAACGTGCTGACGCACGGGTTCGTCGTCGACGGCGAAGGCCGGAAGATGTCGAAGTCGCTCGGCAACGTGATCTCTCCGCAGGATGTCATAAAGACGCACGGCGCGGACGTGCTGAGGATGTGGGTCGCTTCCTGCGATTATTACGAGGACATAAGGATATCGAAGGAGATACTGGAGCGCACCTCGGAGGCATACCGCAAGATCAGGAATACCGCAAGGTTCATACTCGGCAACCTTTTCGATTTCGATCCGGCCGCGGGCAGGCTCGCTAACAAGGACCTGCTCGAGATAGACAAGTGGGCCGTCTCAAGGTCATATTCGCTCGCGCAGGAGATGGCCGGCTACTACGACGCCTTCGAATTCCATAAGGTCTTCCGCGCGCTGTATAATTTCTGCACTGTGGAACTATCCAGTTTTTATCTTGACGTCTCAAAGGATAGATTGTATACTTATGCGCCGAACTCGAGAGAGAGAAGGTCCACGCAGACGGCGATCTATGAAGTCGTGTTGATGCTCGCGAAGGCGCTCGCGCCTATCGCGCCTTTTACTGCGGACGAGATCTGGCGGAAACTGAAGCGAGATGACGCGTCGGAGAGCGTACATTCCGCCCTGTGGCCCGAAGCGCGCGAGGGTTGCATAGACAAATCCCTCGAAGAGAAGTGGGAGAAGCTTTTCGCGCTGCGCCCGTATATAATGAAGGCGATCGAAGAGAAGAGGGCGAAAGGGGACTTCGGCGATTCGATGGAGGCCTCGGTAACGCTTTATATAAAGGATACCGCGAAGTACGGGTATCTGAACGGATTTGCGAAAGAACTCGCGGGCGTATTCCTGCTGTCCGGGTTCAGGATCGAGGACGCTTCAGCAGGCCTGCCGGCGAAGGAAGGGCTGGCCGAGGTGGAAGGCCTCGAGATCCTTGTCGAGAAGGCGGACGGCTCGAAGTGCGAACGCTGCTGGTGCCGTTCAAAGGAAGTCGGAACGGACGCGGAGCATCCGTCCCTGTGCAGGCGCTGCGCGGGGATCCTAAAAGGAGAAAAATAATGATAAAGTGGGATAAAGAGGAACTCGAAAAGTTCAAGAAGATGCTGCTCAAGAAAAAAGAAGAGATGCTCAAGGAGATCGGCGGTGTCGAGAAGGATTCCCTGAATAAATCCCAGCGCGACGCGTCCGGAGACCTGTCGGCATACACGTTCCATATGGCCGATGTCGCGACGGACAGCTTCGACAGGGAGTTCTCGCTAGGCATCGCGACGAACGTGCAGCAGAAGATACTCTATGCCATAGAGGAAGCGCTCAAGCGCATAGAAGACAAGACATACGGCATCTGCCTGGAGTGCGAAAAACCGATACCGAAACAGAGGCTGATGGCGATGCCGTACGCCGGCCTTTGCCTCGAGTGCCAGGCCAAAGAGGACCCGCAGAAGAAGATAATCTGATGCTTCCCTTTATCGTAGCCGGATTGGTAGTCCTGCTGGATCAGGCCACGAAGGCGATAGCGGCAGCAAAGTTGTCCCCGGGCGCCTCCGTTCCCGCGGTAGGGGGCCTCGTCAGTTTTACCCTCGTTGAGAACACCGGCGCGGGTTTCGGCCTTTTCAGGAACCAGGCCCTGGTCCTTATGCTCATATCCGCAGCGGCGATATCCTTCACGGTCTTCTATATACTGAAAAAGAAACCCGTCTATTATATGCCGCTCTCGCTTATACTCGGCGGCGCCTTCGGCAACCTTATCGACAGGCTGCGCTTCGGGCACGTCATAGATTTCATAGACATCCACTGGTGGCCCGTCTTCAATCTCGCCGATTCCTGCATAACCGTAGGTTCGCTGGCGCTGTTCTTCATAATACTAAAGGGGAAAGGCGCGGATGTATCCCGTACTGTTTGAAATAGGCACGTTCAAGATATACTCCTATGGGGCGGCGCTCGCGATAGCGTTCCTTCTCGCGGCATCGCTCGCGAGGCGCAGGGCTGACTCGGAGGGCATGGACGGCGACAGGGTGCTCGACCTCTGCATCGTCCTGATAATATCAGGCATCGCCGGAGCGCGCCTGCTCTTTGTGCTGCTGAATATCGACGCATATACCGCGAGGCCCGCGGATATATTCAAGCTCTGGGAAGGCGGGCTTGTATGGTACGGGGGCCTCATTGGGGCCGCGGCCGGCGCGTTGATATTCATGAAGGCGAACAGGATGCCGGCACTTAAGACCGCCGATATCATGGCTCCCTATATAGCTCTCGGGCAGGCGATAGGGCGCATCGGCTGTTTCCTGAACGGTTGCTGCTACGGCAAGCATACCGACCTGCCCGTCGGTGTCTCGTTCCCCGGGGTCGAAGGCAAAGTCATCCCGACCCAGCTCATAGAATCGGGCGCGATGTTCGTAATATTCTTCATCCTCTCCAGGCGGAGGCCTTCCGGCGGAAGGACTTTCATGCTCTATCTGCTGTTTTATTCCTGCTTCAGGTTCTTCAACGAATTCCTCAGGGGAGATAACCCTGCCTTCTTCGCCGGGCTTACCGTATCGCAGGTCATATCCGTAGCTATATTCGCCCTTGCGGCCCTGTTATGGAAAATTATACCTTCAAAGTAAGCCCCGAAGCCGGCCGGCTCCGGCTCGACCTGTATGTTACTTCCGTATTCCCGAGGCCTGTCACGCGCTCGCACCTCAAGAATCTCATGGAGGAAGGGCGCGTCCTTGTCAACGGCAATCCCGCGAAACCGCACCATAAAGTGAAACCCGGAGATACGGTGGAGGTCTCGCTCGAGGAAGCCCGGGCGCCGGCGCTCGAGGCCGAGAAGATCGCGCTCGACATAATATACGAGGATGGTGACATCGTCGTCGTGAACAAACAGCCGGGCATAGCGGTGCACCCCGGGGCCGGGGTAAGTTCCGGGACGCTGGTCAACGCGCTGCTAAACCATTGCAGGAGCCTGTCGGACCTCAACGAAGGCAAGCCGGGGCTCGTGCACCGCCTCGACAAGGACACGTCGGGCGCCATAGTCATAGCGAAGAACAACGAGAGCCATGCGGAACTGGCAAGGCAGTTCAAGGCGAGGGAGGTCAGGAAGAATTACCTTGCCCTCGTCAAGGGAGTGATCGAGGTCGATAACGGCGTCATAGACCTTCCGATAGGAAGGCACCCGAGCAACAGGCAGAAGATGGCCGTGAGGCACGATTCCGAGAGGAACGCCGTGACGGAATACAAAGTACTAAAGAGGTTCGTCGATACAACGCTGGCCCTGCTTAACCTGAAGACCGGGCGGACCCACCAGATAAGGGTCCATATGGCATATATCGGGCATCCGGTCCTCGGCGACACCAAGTACGGCTCTAAAGGGAAGTACCCGAGGCAGCTCCTGCACTCTTATTACCTGGGATTAAAGCATCCCGTTACGGGTAAAGACATGGAATTCCGCGCCGGCATCCCTGACGACATGAAGGGCATAATAGGACCGGAGTATAGCAATATTCTACCCTTGACAAAACCTTTGTAATAGTGTATATTTAGTCCTAGAAAATGCCCCAGTGGGCAATTCGAGGGGAGAAACCGGTAAGAAAAGTGGAGGTAGCGGGATGGTCAACCTGTCTTTAAGCATAATAATGGCTGTATCAGTCGTAGTAATAGGCCTTTATTCGGTTGTCTTCAGCCGCTCCGCCGCGACATGGGCCTTAGGCCTTGACAATAACATCGCGCGTCCGGACCTGCACGAAAAAGTGTATAGGGCCGGATTCGCGGTAGTGGGTTTTTCGTTCATAGCGTTCGGCTTATTGACGGTCCTGCTTGTAGCGTAGGGGGCTGCCCATAAGTTTTACGAGGGCAACGGATCTGATGTATCCCTTGGCCATAAAAGGCCGAGGGATATTTTTTTCTTGCATTCACCGGCCGTCTTTTATATAATACGCATGGGGGTAACAATCGAGCCATATAAAAGGAGGAACAAATGAAATCGTTCCGGCTTGTTATAATAATTTTGGTGTTACTGTGCCTGGGCCTCGGGATCTTCGCGGCCGTATCGTTCACGGGCCTGCAGAAATCCAATACGGACCGTGTTGCCACCGAGAACTCCCTGAACAGCCTTAAGGAAGAAAAGGCCGCCGTCGACAAAGAGTTAAGCGACCAGAAGAAGATGAGGCTTGACCTCGAAGCGCAGTTGGCGGACATGAAGGGCAAGGTCACCGCGATGCAGGACAAGGCAGAGAAGCTCGCCGCGATGCTGGCTGATGAAAAGAAGGCCAAGGAAGACGCGCTCGCCCAGCTGAATGACAGGGAACAGGAGATCAGCGACATAAAGACGAACTGGGAGAACGAGAAGATGTCGCGCGCATCGCTGCAGGAACAGTACGACAAGATATCGAAAGAATATAACTCGCTGCAGGACCAGCTGAAGTCGGTCAGCGCTGCCAACGATAACCTAAAGAAGCAGGTGGAAGAGCTCCAGGCGAAAAAGGACATAGAGCTTGACAAGATAGTCGTCAAGCCCGGCGTTGAAGCCGAAGGCAAGGTGCTCGTCGTCAACAAGGAATTCAATTTCATAGTCGTAGCCGCGGGCAATAACAAGGGGATAAGCCCGGGCGTAGTATTCGGCGTCTTCAGGGAAGGCAAGCTCATAGCCAAGGCCCAGGTTGAGAAGGTCTATGAGACGATGTCGGCAGCCAATATCACCGAGGGCTCGGACATCAGGGAAGGCGATATAGCGAAAGCTATGTAATTTGGGATTCTCGGTCAGGCCTGCAAAGAGGTTTACGGGTTCCCTTAAATTACCGGGTGATAAGTCGATCTCGCACAGGGCAGTAATGGTCGGCTCGCTCGCAGCCGGTACGACTGTAATAAATAATATCCTGGATTCGGACGACACGAATACGACCATAGAGGCGTTGAAAGCCCTCGGCGTAAACGTGGAAAGATCCGCGGGAGAGGTAAAGATAACAGGAAAAGGGCTGGAGGGTTTTACAAAACCTTCCAGCCCGCTTTTTATGCGCGATTCCGGGACCTCGATGCGGCTTATGATGGGCATACTTGCCGGCCAGCATTTCGATACGGTGCTTACCGCGGGCAAAGGGCTCTCGAGGCGGCCGATGCGGAGGGTCACGGAGCCGTTGGGGCTCATGGGCGCGAAGTTCGAGGGCAAGGACGGAGCCGACTTCGCCCCGATAACCGTGAAGGGGGGCGGCCTGAGCCCGGTGGATTACGTCTCCCCGGTAGCGAGCGCGCAGGTCAAGTCCGCTATACTGCTTGCCGGACTGTACGCGGACGGTGTTACATCCGTAAGCGAGCCGCACAGGTCCAGGGACCACACCGAACGGATGCTCAAGGCGTTCGGTGCAAGGATATCGGTTGACGGCCCGAAGGTCTCGGTAGAAGGGCGCGCTTCCCTGGAAAGCCCGGGGAGGATAGATGTCCCGGGTGATATATCGAGCGCCGCTTTCTTCATGGTCGGCGCGGCGGTAATAAAGGGCTCGTCCGTCAGGCTTGAATCGGTCGGGATAAACCCGACAAGGACGGGTATAATAGATATACTGGGCAGGATGGGAGCGGCTATCAGGATAGAGAACGAAAAGGAGTCCGCATCGGAACCCGTAGGTGATATAATCGTAGAATACGGGGCGCTGCGCGGGATCACGATAGAAGGAGACCTTATACCGAGGGCTATCGATGAGCTGCCGGCGGTCATGATCGCGGCCGCTTACGCCTCGGGGACGACGGTCATAAAGGGCGCACAGGAGCTTAAGGTAAAGGAGACCGACCGGATCAGCTCGATGGCGGCGAACCTGAAGAATATGGGCGCGAAGTTCTCCGTCAGGGGCGACGATATCGTGATAGAGGGTTCCGAGGGCTTGAAAGGCATAACGGCGATGAGCTTCGGGGACCACAGGACCGCGATGTCTATACTGATAGCGGGCCTTGCCGCGAAAGGCGAGACGACGGTCGACGACACGGAATGTATAGCGAAATCTTACCCTGATTTTATAAAACACCTTGGACAATTGACATAAAATAGCGGAGGGGAATGAGATGAAAAAAAATGTCCTGTTGTTCTGCATGATGGCATTGTTTTCCGTGTTCGCGGGATGCGCGCCGCAGAGGCCCGAAGCCCCGAAACCGATAACCGATACGCTGACGCGCGATGAATACGCGGTATACCGCGATATCGTCTCCGGGGAGTTCGGGGGCAGGGGCGCGACGGTCGTCAAGAAAAAGACATATGTCCCGCATAACCAGGCCGGCCTCGATAACGCGATACGCGAACAGATGGTGAAGGAATTCGGCAAGCGGTTGAAAGAGGGCCTTATCGACAGGTTTATAGCAGCGAACCTGAAACCCGCAATGATAGACCAGGATATGTTAGGCCTTAAAGGCGCTATCGTGCTGACCCCGGAGGCGGAAAAGGAGCTTTTCCCGAGCGAACAGACGTACTATGAGGATTTCCGCTCGAAATACCCGAGCCCCGCGCGGTTAGTCGAATTCTCAAGGGTGGCTTTTGACGGCAAGACGGAGACGGCGGTCGCTTATTTCGGAAAGGTGTTTTATTCCGAAAAGGAAAGCGTCGGTTATTACGTATTGCTCAGGAAAGCCAAGGGTAAATGGGTGATAGATAAGAGGATTACCGCGTGGGGTAAGTGACCCGCCCCCCAGTTTGGCGTTGACTTTTATACGGGGGTTTGGTATCCTTTTAGATTATCAGGAGGGGCGTTAATGAATAAGCCGTTCGATGTCGTAAAGAGAGGTTTTAACAATATTTCCGGCATGTTCTCTAACGACATGGGCATAGACCTCGGCACCGCGAGCACGCTTGTGTACGTAAAGGGCCAGGGTATAGTGCTTTGCGAACCTTCGGTCGTCGCGATCGAGAAAGGGACCAACCATGTCCTCGCGGTCGGCGAAGAGGCGAAGCGCATGCTCGGGCGCACCCCCGGTTCTATAGTCGCGATAAGGCCCATGAAGGACGGCGTCATAGCTGATTTTGAGATCACCGAAGCCATGCTTCGGTATTTTATTAATAAGGTACACAACAGGAGGGTGCTTGTGCGCCCCCGCATGGTCATAGCGATACCTTCGGGCATAACCGAGGTCGAGAAGCGCGCGGTGAAGGATTCCGCGGAGAGGGCCGGCGCGCGTGAGGTCTACCTCGTCGAGGAGCCGATAGCGGCGGCGATTGGCGTCGGGCTGCCTATACAGGAGCCCGCAGGCAATATGATCATAGATATCGGCGGAGGCACCACGGAGATGGCGGTAGTATCGCTGTCGGACGTCGTATTCTCGAAATCGATACGCATCGGCGGCGACGAGATGGATGACGCGATAATACAGCACCTCAGGAAGACATATAATCTCATGATCGGCGAGCGGACGGCCGAGGAGATAAAGATAAAAATAGGTTCGGCTTATCCGATGGAGGAGGAAGCGACGATGGAAGTGCGCGGTCGCGACCTCGTTGCGGGATTGCCGAAGACAGTGACCATCTCATCCGAAGAGGTCAGGGAAGCGCTTGCGGAGCCGACAGCGGCCATAGTAGAGGCCGTGAGGATAACGCTTGAACGCACACCGCCCGAGCTCTCCGCAGACCTTATCGAGCGCGGCATGGTGCTGGCTGGAGGCGGCGGGCTCCTCAGGGGCCTGGATAAGCTGCTCGGGGAACAGACCGGACTTCCGGTCCACATAGCCGAAGACCCGATAACCGCCGTTGCCCTCGGCACAGGGATGGTCCTGAGCGAGATCAAATATCTTAAAAAGGTGACGGTCACGACCGCCTCGAAGAGTCCCGAATCCCAGTAGAAGATGTGAGAAAATTCCATAACAGGCCTTTAATCGCGATAGTCGCAGTATCCCTTCTGATAGTCCTGCTTGTCGTATCGGAGCCCTTCACGAACGGCACCTCATTAGCCCTGAATTCCGTCCTGCAGTTACCGACCTTGATAGCTTCCGCGGTCTTCAAGACCGGGTATGAGCTGCTGCATTTCAAGAGCATAGCCAACGAGAACCTGAAGTTGAAGAGGGACATCGCCGCGTTGAGTTCCAGGGCGGCCGCGATGGATGAGGCGGTATCCGAGAACAGGCGGCTGAAGGAGCTCCTTTCCTTAAAGGACAGGATCTCCAAGAGGTCGGTGGCCGCAAAAGTATCCGGCAGGGATTTCTCGAATTGGGGCGAGAGCATCGTAATAAGCAAGGGTTCGAGGGGCGGGATAAAAGAAGAGATGGCGGTATTCGCCGACGGCGTGGTCATTGGTAAGGTCACCGCGGTCGGCATAGGGAGTTCGCGCGTATCGCTGATAACAGACCCGGAGATAAGGGTCTCTGTCGTCTCCCAGAGGGGCCGGGCCGGCGGGCTCATGTACGGCATCGCGCACGGCCGCTGCATAATGAAATTCATATCGAAGGACGCGGATATTAAAGAGGGCGATACGGTCGTGACATCGGGTGTCAGCGGGGTATACCCGGCGGGGTTCCTTGTGGGGAAGGTGCTTGATGTCAAGACGGAATTCAACGGCATGTACCGTTTCGCGGTCATCGAGCCCGCGATGAACGCCATGTCTATAGAAGAGGTGCTCGCGGTAGAATGAGCTGGTTCGCGGCGGTCGCCGCGCTTACGGTGATGTCGGTCCTTGAGGCGGCAAGCCATAATTACATCAAGCTGTTCGGCGTGAGCCCGGAGCTCGTGCTGACCGGAGTGTTATTTCTTGCGTTGAATTCCGACAGGCGCAAAGGGGCGTTGCTCGGGTTCATGGCTGGCCTGCTGAAGATGTCTTTTACCGGGATGCACCCGCTCATAATGCTGCTTTACGGTTCCGCGGGTTTTATCGCGGGCACTTATAAGGAAGCGCTCTATAGGCACCTGGCTTCGGCGCAGATGATCCTTGCGGCCATCGCGGTCATGGGCACATCGATGGTTTATGATATGGTAATATCGTCGAAGGGATTCCCGTATTATAAGGCAGTGATATTCCTTTCGGTCCCCGCAGCGGCCTATACCGCCGTGATAGCGCCGCTCGTGTTCAAGGCGCTCGAGTCCGTGATCCCCCCCATCGAGCTTGATTACAGGGAGATCGTTTTCAAGAAGAAGGTGTACGAAGGCCGCAGGCCTCAATAGGGGACAAATGCGCAGCAGGGTATATTCCGCGATAATAAACATAGCGTTCCTCGTGATACTCTCGGGCATATTCTACCTGCAGGTATTGAGGTGGCCGCTGTACAATACGCTCGCTAAGAAGAACCATGTCCGCCTCATACCTTTTCCCGGATTGCGCGGCACGATATACGACCGCAACGGGCTCGCGATAGTCGACAACAGGCTGTCGTTCGACGTCGTGATAATACCGCAGGAGGTCGAGAACACCGACAAGACATACGGCACGCTCGCGCAGGTGCTCGGGATGCCGCGCTCACGGATAGAATCCATCGTGAAGAAAGATTATACCGCGCCTTTCGCCCCTATTACCGTTTCGGGCGACGTGGACAAGGACCTTGCGTTCTCCCTCGAGGAGCAGAAGCAGCGCCTTCCGGGAGTCCTCGTCCTGCCGAGGACCATACGCTGGTATGTATACGGCGAGCGGGCTTCCCATATAATCGGGTACCTTAGCCTCATCAACAAGAAGGAACTGGAAGAATTGCAGGAATACGGTTATTCCGTAAGTGACCTTATCGGCCGTTCGGGTATCGAGAAGGCCTATGACAGGTACCTGAAAGGCGAGGACGGGGGCATGCAGCTTGAAGTGGACGCCTCCGGCCGGCTCGTCAGGATACTCGGAAGCAAGAACCAGAAGAAGGGGACGGACATTACCCTGACGGTCGACGCGAAGCTTCAGGCGTATACGGCGGATTGCCTCGAAGGCCGTAGGGCTTCGGCGGTATTCATGGACCCGCGCAACGGGGAGATCCTGGCCATGGCTTCCTCCCCGTCATTCGACCCGAATATCTTCATCGAGCCCGGAAAGAATGACATGGCCGTAAGGTACATCAACTCCTCCGCGCGGCCCATGCTCAACCGCGCGATAAACGGGCAGTACCCTCCGGGTTCCATATTCAAGGTAATATTGGCGCTTGCCGCGCTCGAGACGAAGAATGCCACTATACATACGACATATGTATGCCCCGGCAGGTATTACCTCGGCAGGGCCGAGTTCGATTGCTGGAAGCTCACGGGCCACGGCCCGCAGGATATGAGGGACGCGATAACGCATTCCTGCAACGTGTATTTCTATAACCTCGGGCGCAAGCTCGGGCCCGATACGATATCCGAATACGCGCAGAAGGTCGGGCTCAACAAGCCGACCGGCATAGATATCGGCGGCGAAAGCGGCGGCCTAATACCCAATCCCGCGTGGAAGAAAGCCAGGCGCGGCCAGAGCTGGTATGAGGGCGAGACCGTTAATTTCTCGATAGGGCAGGGCGACGTGCTCGTCACGCCGCTGCAGATGGCGCAGGTCGCGTCAGTATTCGCGATGGAAGGCGCCGCGCCACGCCCGCACCTGATAAAAAAGATAGGCGATTCGGAAGTGGCCGCGCCGAAAAGCAGGATCATACCGATGTCGAAGGGCGCGGTAAGGGCCATCAATTCCGCGATGGTCAATGTCGTTTCGTCCGATACGGGCACCGGGCAGAGGGCCAGGACGGAAGGGCTGAAGATAGCCGCGAAGACCGGCACTGCGCAGGCGCCTAACGGCGAGCCGCACGCGTGGTTCATGGGTTTTGCCCCGGCCGCCGACCCGAAAGTGGCTTTTGTCGTCATGGTCGAGAACGGCGGGCACGGCGGAGTCGCCGCGGCCGATATCGCCGGCAAAGTGCTGAAATTCGCTAAGGAGAACACGGACTTACTGAAATGAAATACGAGCTTAAGGCAAAAGGCGAGTTCGATTACGGCCTCGTGGCTATAGCGGGCGTCATCATACTTATGGGGCTTTTCGTGATATACAGCGCCTCATACCAGAAGTATGTCCTCTCGGGGACCAACCTCTCGCTGCGCCAGCTGCAGTCGGCCATTATAGGTATTCTTATCGCTGCGGCCGTCTTCAGGATCGGCTACCAGAGGATAATAGATTTCGGGTATTACATATTCGGCATAAGCGTCATATTACTCGTGCTTGTACTTTTTGTAGGTGACATGCGTTACGGCGCGCGCAGGTGGATGGAGATCGGTTCGTTCGCGTTCCAGCCGTCGGAGTTCGCGAAGATAACGTTCATATTCGCGCTCGCAAAATACCTCGGCGACATAAAGGACGGGATCGGGAGCCCGAAAGCCCTGGTAGCGCCGTTCGCTATGGCGATTGTGCCGATGCTGCTGGTATTCAAGGAGCCCGACCTCGGCACCGCGCTCGTCTTCGTGCCGGTGCTGTTCACTATGCTGTTCATGGCGGGCGCGCGGCTGAAGTGCCTCATGGTACTAATAGGTTCCGGCCTCGCGTGCGCGCCGTTTTTGTGGTTCTTCCTGAAGGAGTACCAGCGGAACAGGCTCATGGTCTTCATGAACCCGAACCTTGACCCGCTCGGCGCGGGATATACGATCATCCAGTCAAAGATAGCGATAGGCTCGGGAGGGATAATAGGCAAGGGTTGGCTGGCGGGGACGCAGAACCAGCTGAATTTCCTGCCGGAGCACCATACCGATTTCATATTTTCGGTCGTCGGAGAGGAGTGGGGTTTCATAGGAAGCGCCGTCCTGCTCTTCCTTTTCTATAAGCTCGTCGAAAAAGGCCTTAGGATAGCCGAGACGACGAGCGACATCTACGGCAAGACGCTTGCCTACGGTATCGTCACGGTCTTCACGATGCATATAATAGTGAACATAGGCATGGTCTGCGGCCTTATGCCGGTGGTCGGCATACCGCTTCCTCTCGTTTCATACGGCGGTTCCTCCCTCATAATGTCCATAGTAAGCATAGGCATCCTCGAGAACATAAAGAACAAAAGGAAGGTCTTCTGATGGCTGCCGTCAAAGTCGACGACGGCATGCTTCTCGGTGTCAGCAAACCCGCCCGGTATACCGGCGGGGAGTGGAACAGCATAGCGAAACGGGATTCGCCCAGTGTAGTATGCAGGGTCGCGCTCTGTTTTCCCGATACTTACGAAGTGGGCATGAGCCACCTCGGGCTAAAGATATTGTACTCGCTGCTCAACGACAGGCCCGATGTCGCGTGCGAACGCGTGTTCGCGCCATGGCATGACATGGAAAAAATGATGAGGGAGAACGGCCTGCCGCTCTTCTCGCTCGAGACGAGGTCGCCCCTGAAGGAATTCGATATCGTCGGTTTCTCCCTGCAGTACGAATTGTCTTACACGAATGTCTTGAATATGCTCGACCTTGCCGGTATCCCGCTCTACGGAAAGGACCGCGGCGAAGGCGATCCGCTTATAATAGGCGGGGGGCCATGCGTGTTCAACCCGGAACCCGTGGCGGATTTCTTCGACTGTTTCCTCATAGGAGAGGGGGAGGAAGCCGTCCCCGAGATAGTCGACGCAACCATCGCGGGAAAGGCCTCGGGGCTCACGAGGCGGCAGCTGCTGGAAAAACTCGCCTCGATCGAGGGCGTTTACGTGCCCGTTTTGCCGGCAAAGGTGAAGAAGCGCGTTGTTGCCGACTTCGACAGCGCATATTTCCCTTCCAGGCCCGTCGTGCCGTTTATTGAGACGGTCCACGACAGGATACAGGTGGAGGTGATGCGCGGATGCAGGAGGGCGTGCAACTTCTGCCAGGCGTGCGCGATATACGGGCCGAACCGCATCCGCTCGAAGGAGAGGATAATCTCGCTCGCGGAGCAGGTATACAGGAATACGGGATACGACGAAATATCGCTCGTGTCGCTCTCATCAGGCGACCATCCCGATATAATGGGCATCATAACCTCTCTCTCCGCTGCGTTCAGGGACAGGGCCGTCAGCATATCGTTCCCGTCGCTCAGGGTCGAGGAGATGACAAGCCGTTTCCCGCTCGAGCTGGCGTCCGGCCGTCATACCGGGCTTACGTTCGCGCCCGAGGTCGGCAGCGAAAAGCTCAGGAAGGCCATAAACAAGAACATACCCGTCGAGGCCCTGAAGGAGTGCGCTTACCAGGCCTTCAGCAATAATTGGATGAGGGTAAAACTCTATTTCATGATAGGGCTTCCGCAGGAGGACGACTCCGACCTCGACGCTATCGTAGATCTCGCGAGGTCCATATCCGAGGTAAGGAGAAGAGTGGACGGGAGGCTCGCGGACATTAACGCGTCGGTATCCATATTCGTCCCGAAACCGCACACGCGGTTCGAAAGGGAACCGATGATACGTTTCGAAGAGGCATTAAGGAGGCAGCGGTATATCAGGAACAAGGCGAAGGGGACCCGCATTAAATTCAGCTTCCATGACGCCGAGATGAGCTATATCGAGGCGGTTTTTGCCAGGGGGGACAGGGCCCTCTCGAAAGCTATCCACTCCGCGTGGAAAAAGGGCGCGAAATTCGACAGCTGGGGCGAGCATTTTGATTTTCAAAGGTGGATGGACGCGTTCCGCGAGACGTCCGTAGACCCCGATTCTTATTCATTGAGGCAAAGGGGGTTAGAAGAAAACCTGCCGTGGCAATTCATAGGATTGAGATAAATATGTTTGACACTTAAATACGTTAAGAGTATACTTTCTAGTTAATCCTTTTAGATTAACTAAAAAGTAGAAGGGAGATGAGAAAGATGGCAGGATTTATCAAGAAATTATCCCTGGTCCCAGCAGGCCTCCGCTACAAGCTTACCGTCGCGTTCGTGCTTATGTCGCTGATCCCGCTCGCAATATGCGTGTATCTTTTCTTCAATTACATACTGCCGTTCTTGAACCTGATCGGGGATCCGACCGTGCGCAACGTGCTCGGTAACCCGCACGCAGCCCTGAAGGACGTCTCGATGGTCCTTGTCATTACGATCATCATCGCGCTGCTCGGGTTCAAGATAATAAAGGATATAGTATCCCCGATCATCGATATGGCGATAAAGGCGAAGGACATAGCGAAGGGAGACCTCTCCTCGAGCATCAACGTGAAGAGCGAGGATGAGATAGGAGAGCTCGGTTCTACCCTGAATGTGCTTACGCGCCGGATACGCGAGAACATGGACGAGCTCAGGTCGTACGGGGAGAGGACGAAGGAGATAAACGTCGAGATAAGCAAGAAGGTCCTCGTGCTCTCGAGCCTGTTGCAGGTAAGCAGCCTCATAACGCAGGGTTCCCCGCTCGACGACACGATAAAGATAATAATAGACAAGATAGCCCAGCTTTCCGACGATTCGTCGGTCTTCCTGATGCTCAGCGAAGGGAAGGATACGCTTGCCGTGAAAGCTAGCAACAACCTTAAGGAAGACCTATCCTCGTTCAAGCTGAAGAGGGGAGTAGGTTTCCTCGGGAAGCTCATGGCTGAGAACAAGGCCGCGGTGATCGACAGGCGCTCCAAATCATCTCCTGATACGGAAGAATTCCTCAAGGTATTCGGGTTCAGGAACTGCGTGCTCTTCCCTGTCTTCGCGCACGGCATCGGCTTCGGGCTTCTCGGTTACGGCAACCCCGCGACGGATTTCGAATACAAAGACGACGACGTGGAGCTCATCAAGCTGTTCGCGAAACAGATAGCGATCGCGGTAGAGAACGAGCTGTTGACCAACAAGGCGAAGGAGCTCGCGATAAAGGATGAGCTTACCGGCCTGTATAACGAGAAGTTCATCGTAAACCGGCTCGAAGAGGAGATCAAGCGGGCGGTGCTTTACCAGCGCCCGTGCTCGCTGCTGCTGTTCAATATCGACGACCTGAACCTCTACAGGGACATAAACGGCGAGCTCGCGTCCGAAGAGACGATCAAAAAGATCGGAAAGGTCATAGAGTCCAATATCACGGAAGTCGACAGGGTCGGCAGGTTGTCCGGAGACACGTTCGCGGTAATACTGCCGGAAAAGAACAAGAAGCAGGCCAACACTATAGCCGAAGCCCTTCGCCAGCGCGTGGAAGCGTTCGGCATAGCGGGCGGTTCCGGTTATCCGAGGAATTTTGTAACGGTCAGCGGCGGCGTGAGCGAGAACCCCATAGACGGCGTCACGGCCGAAGAGCTGTCCAAGAAGGCGCAGGCATCTTTAGACGAGGCAAAATCTCGCGGCAAGAATCTGGTCATCTCATAATTTAAGGAGGCCCGATGGTTAACGTCCAGATAGAGGCATTGCTGAAACTGATGGTCCAGAAGGGAGCATCAGATCTTCATATATCATATTCCTCGCCGCCCCAGCTCAGGATTGACGAGAAGCTCGTGCCTACGGAATTCGCGCCCCTCGCCGCGGAGGACACGAAGAGATTGGCTTACAGCATGCTTAAGCCGCAGCAGATAGAGAAGTTCGAGCGCGAGCTCGAGCTCGATGTCTCTTTCGGCATCGAAGGCCTCGGGCGCTTCAGGGTCAACGTCTTCGTGCAGAGGGGGTATGTCGGCGCTGCGGTCAGGCTCCTGCCGCTGCATATAATGAGCTTCGAGGAATGCGGCCTGCCGTTAAGCGTCGCCGAAGACCTCTGCAAGAGGCCGAAAGGCCTCGTGCTAGTCACGGGGGCCACCGGAAGCGGCAAGTCGACTACGCTCGCATCTATGGTCGACAAGATAAACTCCGAGAGGAACTGCCACATAGTCATTATCGAAGACCCGATAGAATACGTGCACAAGAACAAGAAGGCGCTCGTGGACCAGCGCGAGGTCGGAAGCGACACGCAGTCATTCGCGCAGTCGCTGAAGCATGTCCTGAGGCAGGACCCGAACGTAATACTCATCGGAGAGATGCGTGACCTTGAAACGATAGAAGCCGCGCTTGATATTGCGGAGACGGGGCATCTCGTATTCTCTACGCTGCATACGTCGGACGCCGTCCAGACGATAAACAGGGTCATCGACGTCTTCCCGGCCCACCAGCAGCAGCAGGTCAGGGTGCAGCTTTCGTTCGTACTGTTGGGCATCATGGCGCAGCAGCTGATCCCGAAATCGAGCGGGCACGGCAGGGTGCTCGCGACGGAAGTCCTCATAGCGACTCCGGCGGTAAGGAGCCTCGTGCGCGAGGCGAAGACGCACCAGCTCTATTCCGTCATACAGACGAGCCAGAAGGAAGGCATGAGGACGATGAACCAGACGTTGTTCGAGCTCTACTCGAAGAAGATGATATCTTACGAGGACGCTATATTGCGCAGCACGGACCCGGACGACCTTGACAGGTTGTTCAGGAAATAGGGGAATATGGCTTCAGCCAGACGTGTCATAACGAAGACGATAGGACAGCTGCTCCTGGAGAAGGGGGTCATAAAGCAAGCCCAGCTGGACGAGGCGCTTAAGGTCCAGAAGGAGAAGGGCGGGCTGTTGGGCCAGATCCTGGCCGGCCTCGGCTATGTCACCGAGGAGCAGATCGCGCAGGCAATAACGGTCCAGTACGGTTTCCCGTACCTTCCGCTGTCTAATTACGATATGGACGAAGCGGCGATAAAGATGGTGCCGGAGAACGTCGCGCGCCAGTATTGCCTCATACCGATAGACAAGATAGGCAATACCGTGACGATAGCGATGGCCGACCCGCTGAATACGCAGGCGATCGAGGATATCGAGCTCGTTACGAACTGTTCGATCCAGATATTCGTATCCACCGCGACGGACATAAAGCAGTGCATAGATAAGTTCTACAAAAAATAGGAGAGCCTGACAGCTTATGCCATCGGGAATAAAAGAACGGCTAAGCGAGATACTCATAAAGAAGGGTATCATTTCGGAGGAGAAGCTCAATCAGGCCCTCCAGGTCCAGAAGGATAAGGGCGGTTCGTTGGGGGAGATCCTCGTCTCCCAGGGGGCCATCAACCAGAGGGACCTGCTCGCCATACTGAGCCAGGAGCTCGGCATCCCGCCGATATCGCTTTCAAAATACAAGATAGATCCCGAGATATCGAAGTTCATCCCCAAGAAGATCGCGGTCAATTACCAGATAATGCCCGTCTCCAGGATGGGGAATGTCCTGACAGTCGCGATGTCCGACCCGATGAACGTCTTCGCCCTCGATGACATAAAGAACGTGACCGGGATGGAGATAAGCCCCATCATCACGACTGCCGATGACGTCAAGGCCGCCATCGAGCAGAATTACGGCAGCGCGGCCACGACCGCGATCGAGGACCTCGTCAAAGAGACGAACATCGAGCTGATCTCGATGAAGAAGGACGACGACGGCTCATCCTACGACCTGAAGGAAGCGGCCATCGATACGCCGGTTGTTAAACTTACCGGGGCTATTGTCCTAGACGCGACGAAAGCCAGGGCGAGCGATATCCTCATAGAGCCGATGGAAGACAGGCTGCGCATCAGGTATAAGATAGACGGCATATTCAGCGAGGCGCAATCCCTCCCGCGCACCATACAATCCGCGATGATATCCAGGATAAAGGTCATGTCCAACCTTAATATAGCCGAGAGGCGCCTGCCGCAGGACGGAAGGTTCAAGATAAGGGTGCAGGAGAGGGAGGTCGATTTCAGGGTATCGACGGTCCCGACGGCTTTCGGAGAGAAGGTCGCGCTGAGGATCCTCGATAAGTCACAGGCGATGCTCGATGTCGACAAGCTCGGTTTCGAGAAGGAGCCGCTTGACGAGCTCAAGAAGGCGTCGAGGCGCCCACACGGGATGATCCTCGTGTGCGGGCCGGCCGGTTCCGGCAAGACGACCACGCTGTATTCCGTGATAAAGCATATAGACGCGCCGGAGAAGAATTTTGTCACGGTCGAGGACCCGGTCGAATACCTGCTTCCCGGCATCAACCAGGTCAATATAAACACGAACATAGGCCTGACATACGCCGCGTGCCTGCGGTCGATACTCCGCCAGGACCCGAACGTCATAATGGTCGGCGAGATAAGGGACCTCGAGACCGTTGATATCGCGATAAAGGCAGCGTTGACGGGCCATCTCGTATTGAGCACTTTGCATACGAATACCGCCACCGGGGTCATCATGAGGCTTGTCAATATGGGCGTCGAGCCGTTCCTCATAAGCTCGTCGGTCGTCCTTGTCGCCGCGCAGAGGCTTGTCAGGAAGGTATGTCCGCGCTGCAAGGAATCGTACGACATACCTAAACCGATACTCGATAAGCTCAAGATAAAACCGCCCGGAGGGGAAGCGAAGTTCTACAGGGGCAAAGGATGCGATTACTGTTTCAGGACGGGTTTCAGGGGCAGGATAGGCCTTATCGAGGCGGTGACCATCAATGCCGAGCTCAGGGACCTCATAGCGAAAAAAGCCCATGAGACGCAGATATACGAGGCCGCGCGCCGCGCGGGGCTAGTCACGTTGAGGGAATCGGGCCTCAGGAAGGTCTTCGAAGGCCTGACCACGCTCGAAGAGGTGGTCAGGGTAACGCTCGGCGAGCAGGACTGACGATATGGCAAAGACCCTCAGGGAAAAGATCGCGGAAGTGCTGGTCAGCAAGGGTTTCATATCGAAAGATAAGCTCGAAGAAGCCATAAAGGCGCAGCACGACAAAGGCGGCAACCTTAGCAAGATCCTTGTTGAGAAGGGCCTCGTCAACGAGAACGAGCTGCTGTCGGTCTTCAGCCAGGAATTCGGCATCACGCCGATAAACCTTTCGAAATACAAGATAGAAAAGGAGATCATCTCGCTCGTCCCGGAGAAGGTCGCCCGCCTATACCATCTGATACCCGTATCTAAGATAGGCAGCCGCATGACCGTCGCGATGTCCGACCCGCTCGACATATTCGCTCTCGACGACCTTAAGATACTGACGAAATACGAGATCGACCCCGTGCTCGCCACCGACAAGGACATAAAGGAGGCGATAGCGGCTTATTACGGGGAAGAGACCCTCTCGATAAACAGGATCGTCCAGGACGTCGGTTCGGACGACGTGGAGGTCATGTCCTCGAACGAGGACGAGGAGAGGTTCGATGTCTCCGAGCTGGCAATCGAGAGCCAGAAGGCCCCGATACTCAAGATAGTCGACGTGATCGTAAGCGAAGCTCTGAAACGCAGGGCGTCCGACATACATATTGAGCCGCTCGAGAAGGACATGCGCATACGCTACAGGATAGACGGCGCGCTCAACGAGTTCCTGCACCTTCCGAAATCCAACCAGGCGGCGGTCCTGACGAGGGTCAAGATCATGTCCGACATGGATATCACGGAATGGCGGCTCCCGCAGGACGGCAGGTTCAAGGTCAGGATGGACGAGCGCGAGATAGATTTCAGGGTATCGACGCTGCCGCTCGTCCACGGCGAGAAGGTCGTATGCAGGGTCCTCGACAAGCAGAGCATTAAGGTATCGCCCGAGAAGCTCGGTTTCCTCCCGAAGACGCTGGAAGAGCTGAAAGAAGCCATATCGAAGCCCTACGGCATGTTCCTCGTGACGGGGCCCACCGGGAGCGGGAAGTCGACGACATTGTATTCGATATTGAACATCCTCAATACGCCCGAGAAGAACATAGTGACCATCGAGGACCCGATAGAATACGAGCTTATGGGCATAACGCAGGTCCAGGTGAAGCCCGAGATAGGCCTGACCTTCGCCGGAGGCCTGCGCGCGTTCCTGCGCCAGGCGCCCGATATAGTCATGGTCGGGGAGATACGCGACTTCGAGACCGCGGATATCGCCATCAAGGCGTCGCTTACCGGGCAGCTGCTGCTTTCCACGCTTCACACGAACGATGCGCCGAGCGCGGTCACCAGGCTCATAGACATGGGAGTCGAGCCGTTCCTTGTTGCTTCCAGCGTCGTCTTCATATGCGCGCAAAGGCTCATGAAGCGCGTCTGTTCCGGCTGCAAGGAGCCGGTAGAGATACCGAAGGAGGTCCTCGCCAAGATCGGGTATACCGAGAAGCAGAAGGCCACGTTCTATAAGGGCAAGGGCTGCGCGAAATGCAACAACAGCGGGTATTTCGGGAGGTTCGCCATCCTCGAGAACCTTGTGGTAGACGACAAGATAAAAGAAATGATACTTGACAGGGTGCAGAGCGATAAGATAAAAGAATATGCGATAAAGGAGAAAGGGATGCTGACGCTTAGGGCGGCCGCACTGGAGAACCTCGCGCTGGGCAATACTACGGTCGAGGAGGTCCTGAGGGTGACTTCGGAGGAATAGGTGCCAAATTTCAGGTATATAGCGAAAGACAAGGACGGCAAGACGGTCAACGGGGTCATGGATTCCGCGAACAGCGTCGCGCTTGTCGACGCGCTGAGGCAGAAGGAACTTACGATAATCTCGATAGAAGAGGCGAAGGAGAAGAGCAGGGCCTCGATGTCTATCGGCGGGGACAAGGCGAGCGCGGACGACCTCGTAGTATTCTCGAGGCAGCTCGCTACGATGGTCGACGCCGGCATACCGCTTGTCGGCGCGCTTGACGCGCTGCAGGACCAGATGGAGAAGGAGGGCTTCAAGAACATCGTCAGGAAGGTAAGGGACCAGGTCGAGGGCGGGTTAAGCCTTTCGGAGGCGCTCAGCAAGCAGCCGAACGTGTTTTCCCCTTTCTTCATCAATATGGTAAAGGCGGGCGAATCGAGCGGAGACCTCGATGAGATCCTCGACAGGGTCGCGATATACATGGAGAAGACGATAGCCCTTATCAGGAAGGTCAAATCGAGCCTCATATACCCGGCCGTCGTCATAATGATGGCCATAGCGATAACCACGTTCCTGATAATCTTTGTAGTGCCGACATTCAAGAGCATATTCGCGACGATAGGCGTAGAGTTGCCCCTGCCGACGCAGATACTTATCGCGATATCCGATATCATGAGGAAGTGGATATTACTGGTCATCATAGCGATTGCGGCCTTTATTTTCATCCTTTCGCGCGTAACAAAGACCGAGAGGGGCGCCCTCGCATGGGACAGCATGATGCTGAAACTGCCCGTGCTCGGGGTCCTGCTCAGGAAGGTGGCGGTCGCGAGGTTCGCGAGGACGCTCTCAACGCTGCAGAAGAGCGGCGTGTCGATCCTGACCGCGCTCGAGATAGTCGGCAAGACGTCCGGCAACAAGGTCATCGAGATGGCAGTCATACAGACGAAGATGAGCATAAAGGAAGGAGAGTCGATAGCGCAGCCGCTCGCTGCGAGCAAGGTCTTCCCGCCCATGGTCACGAGGATGATATCGGTAGGCGAGCAGACCGGAAAGCTCGAGGAGATGCTCAGCAAGATAGCGGATTTTTACGAGAGCGAGGTCGACGCCGCCGTTTCCGGCCTGACGAGCCTAATAGAGCCGCTGATCATAGCGTTCCTCGGTATCGTCGTCGGCGGCATCGTCATATCGATGTTCCTGCCGATAGTCAAGCTTATACAGGTCGTGGCGAAATAGATTGCTTGACACGAATAGCGGTTATGTTATACTCTAATTAGAAGATGATGTAAGTCCCAATCAAGGAAGAAAGGAGGGGAAAGAAGATGATCAAGCTCATGGGAAGGAAGGGTTTTACGCTCGTTGAGATTATGATAGTTGTAGCAATTATAGCACTTTTAGCCGCGATAGCGATACCCAACTTACTGCGTGCTAGACATAATGCCAACGAGGCGGCCGCGATAGCTTCTTGTCGTACGATAAGTACGGCGATGGAGAGCTACAGGGCCGCGCAGACACCTCCGACTTACGTAGGTGGTACGTTAGCGAACTTAGCTGGCGCTAACCCGCCTTATATCGATGCCACATTAGGTACCGGTACAAAGCAGGGATATACGTTCGCGCTCGTTATCGCGAGTGCCAACCAGTATACCTGCACGGCGACGCCTGTAACGGCGAACGTAACGGGTACAAGGGTATTCGTTGTGACCGAATCAGGTGTTATCACCAGTGGCGGTACGCCTATCGAATAGTCGGTCTGCGTAAAACCGATAGAATGCAAAACGACGGTAATCTCGGATTACCGTCGTTTTCATATACAAGCACTTGACATTTTATCCGCAAATATGTAACCTATCAGCTAATGAAGACACCCGGTGCGGTAAGGCCTGGCTTTACCTTAGTCGAGATAATGATAATAGTGGCGATCATTGCCACGCTCGCGGCCGTCTCTATCCCGGCGTTCCTCAGGGCGCGTATCCAGGCGAACGAGACCGCTGCGATAGCATCCTTGAGGCAGCTTAGCACCGCCTGTGTCAGTTTCCGCAGTATCCAGAACCCTCTCTCGTATCCGAACAATCTCGGAGACCTCAGCAGCGCCAACCCGCCGTATATAGACACAATATTGGGCACCGGGACGAAACAGGGCTACAACTTTAATTACAGCCTTGTCGGCGCGGACCAATATACGTGCACCGCGACGCCGATAACGGCGAACGTCACGGGCGTAAGGACATTCTTCCTTGATGAATCCGGAGTGATAAAAGAGGATGATGCCGCCGGCGCGCCGGTGGAATGATCAGTAAGCCACGATCCCCTGTTTCTGCATCTGCCTGATCTGGTCCGCGGGCGGCGACCGCCTCGGCGGCTCTATGATCCCCGGGTCTATCGTATCATATCCCGGGTCCTCGGCCTCCGTTACCGCGGGTTTTACCTTCCTTGTGGATTTTGCCTGCGGGTCCGCTACAACGGTATATTCGATCACTACATCGACCGGCAATTCCGTGATGACGGCCCCGCCCGGCGCAAGTTCATGGCTGCCGGCCTGCGGTATCTCCGGCAGGTCCTGCGTTGCGCGGTCCTCAGTGCCGGGGCCATCAGGTGAAGGCAGCGATGTGATGAACATTATCACAAGCATAAGGAGAACGCCGGAAGCTACCGCTATCAGTACACGGGTCCTGTTCATTGCTCCCTCCATGATACCGGCACGAAATCCTCGGTAGTGGGGAAGAAAGGAGGAGGCGTCGTCCTGAGCCTTTCGTCGTAGACGTAATTCTTCGTGAACCCGCTGACCTTGCTGTTCGTGTTTATATTGAAAGTGCCGACAGGGCCCCTCTCCTTCTGTATGATGCCGCCCAATACGTTCAGCGTACCCTTCATAGAAGTGGTCCAGTTCTCAAGGTAGAAGGAATCGGACATCGCCATCATGCTTGCCTGTATCGTAAGGTCGCTGTTGTTGGGGCATGCGCTCTGGTTGATTATAAGGTCCCGCTCGGCAATAAGTCCGAGCATGTCGGAGCCTGCCGCGTTGTTGTAGTTGACGTTGCCGCCTATGCGTATGTTATTGTTGGCGCCTATGGAGAGCCTGCCGTTGAGCGTCCCGCGGACATTGACATTACCGTATTCAACAAGCCTCCTGTTGACTATCCTGTTCTCCACGAAGAGAGCGCCGTTCGCCGGCAGGGCCATATTCGTGTTGTTGTACCCCGCGTTCGCGTTGGTCACGTTCATCGTGCCGTTCGAGTTCAGGACTATCGACGTCTCCCCGTAAAGCCTCATGCCTCCGCTTAATACCGCCGCGCTCCTTAAGTTAGTGGCCCTTGTAGGCATGCTTGACGCGTCGACGTTGAAGTTTATGCCTTCTACGAAGGTCGGGTTGTCGTTCGGGGGGCCGCCGTGCATGTAGTTTATGGACGGGCCGCTCTGGCTCGTTTCGTCCCCGAACCACGGGTTGCCCGATATGTTGAACCTGCCGTTCGTATGCACCGGGCCGTTCAGGCTGTCGTTTGTGATAAACCACACCGTTGCCCCCTCGTATGTCTCCGAGTCGGTGAACCACACGTGGCGGGCGAACGTATCCTGAACGACCTCAAGTATTACCCTGCGGGATGAGTCGTTGCAGAGGCCCGTAGCGATTATCCTGTACCTCTTGGTAAACGATGTAGGGTTGCTGTCATCGGGATCGATCACGACGGTGTATGTGCCGGTCGCCAGCGCGGTGCCGCCGGTGATGCTGAATGCCGCAGCGCCCGCCGGGGGTGAGGACTGCGATTTAAGCCAGTCGAACGCGAAGTCAATGCCCGCTTCCGCGGCATAGAGCGCAGACGCCGAATCCTTGTCACGCACGGCGGTCCTCATCTCGCTTATGCTCCTGGCGACGTAAACGGACACGAGTATCACGATGACGCTAACAACGGCGTAAGCGAAGATCAGTATAAAGCCTTTTCTGTTCCTCATCTTATCAGTTCCTTATTTTTATGCTGCATGTCAGGCTCGACTGTACCTGGCGTCCCTCGGCACTCGTCTTTCTCGTCTGCAGCGTGACGTTCAGGACCGAGATCCCCAGCGTTATATTGACCGTTTTTATGAATTGCAGGCCGGTCACATTGTTTGCCAATACCGTCGTTGCGCCGTTCTGCGACCTTATGAGCTGTGTCCCCGAAATATAATACGATATGGGCGTGGACCACTCCAGGGTCCCGGCCGCGCTTACCGTGTCACCGTCGCCGTCGGTATCCGATATTACCGGGAATTTTATATTGTTGTAAACGGTGTTATCCGCATACAACGCGTCGGCGGTGGTCCTCAGGTTACCGTCCTGCGCCTGCCTGAGCTCTTTCACCATGGACATCATGCCTCTCCTGGATTCCTGGTTTGCCTGTATCTCGGCGTCGCCCGCACGCCAGGCGGACGCGCCGATGACAAGAAAGTACGCCAGGTAGCCGCCGATGATCGTGACGATCGCTATCGAGATCATCAGCTCGATCAGGCTTAATCCGTGTGAGCGCCTCCTTGCCGCGGTCTTCATCGCCTAAGTCCCCCGGTTTATCATAAGGGTGGATATCATGGCAGGGGAGTCGACTATCCCGTCGGCATCAATGTCCTCGGTGCCTTCCAGGCGTCCGCTTAACGCGATGCCGCCCCCGCGGCCGTTATCCTCCCCGAATATCCTGTTGCCGCGCTGCCTCCAGCATACGCTGACCGTGACCCTCAATATGTCCGTTGTGATCGACTCTACACTAATGGAGCCGGTGGCCTGCCCGGCGCCGAATCCGCTCACCGTAAAGGTCGTATTGTCGAAATCGGCGGTTATGTCGCCGAAGGTATGGTCGCGTATCTCTTCGAGTTTGAACTGGATAGCGGTCGTTGCGAGGGTCATGTTCCTTGCGGTCTCGGCGAGGTTGAAACAGAGCACGTAAGACGCGAGAAGGCCGGCGACCGCAACGATGAGTATGGTCGCGGCCAGCATCAACTCAAGGAGCGTGAAACCTCTCGGCCTCTTAGAGATAGACATCTTACCGCCCTCCCGATTAAAGTATACTACAACGGGGTGCCAATATCAACGATTAGTGAAAATTCGCAATTTTTCTTGACTTTATTGCTTAAAAAATATAAACTGATTTCCAATGGCGAGAGAAATCAAGATCCCATTCCTAAGCTTCGGTGCGTCTAAGAGCAAAGCCGCGCTGGATATCGGGACATCCTCCGTGAAGACCATTGTCATCTCCAAGCAGAAGACCGGCAAGATGCAGGTGGAGCATTTTTCCATAGAGCAGTTCGAGGGTGAACGCTCCAAGGCGACCCTGGCCCCCGCGCTAAAACGCTCGATAGCGAAATCCGATACCAAGATACAAAAAGCGGTAATATCGGTATCAGGGCAATCGGTAGTCGTAAGGCAGGTCCTCTTCCCAAAAATGAGCCCGGACGAATTAAGGTCCGCGCTCCAGTTCGAAGCAGAAAAATATATCCCGTTCGGAATAAACGAAGTATATATCGACGCCCAGATAATAAGCGAAAAAGCCGAAGGCGGCAAGATCAAGGTCCTGATAGTCGCCGCGAAGAAGGAGCTTGTCGACGAATATCTAGGGTATATGAACGAGGCCGGCATCGCGCCCGAAGCGGTGGATTGCGACTCGATAGCGGTGACAAACTCCTTCTTATTCAGCAACGCCGGGGCGGGCAAGGACAAGACCATGGCGCTCCTGAATGTCGGCGCGAGCATGACGAACGTCTGTATACTGAAGAACGAGGTGCTGAATTTCGCCAGGGATATACCGGTCGAGATCAAGAGCATAGATGCGATAGAGACGCAGGTAAGGCTGTCGTTCGATTATTACGAGAACCAGTTCGGCAAGGGCATAGACGGTATATATATAAGTGGGGGCGGGGCGAGGGAGCCCGCGGTCATTGACAGGCTCAAGCAGGCGTTCGGGCTCGATATAGTCGTATGGGACCCGACCTCGAACCTTTTACTTTCGCCTAAAGTGGATGCAAAGGCGCTTAAAGAAGTGTCGGGCCAGATGGCGGTATGCGTCGGGCTCGCGATAAGGCGGTAGCGGATGATAGAGATAAACCTTTTGCCGGTCCAGATGAGGGTGCGCAAGAAAGAGCCGTCGGCCATTCCCTCTATCCCGGTAGTGCCCGCTGCGATAGGCATTGTCTCGCTGCTTGTATTGCTGCAGGTATTATTGTTCCTGGCGGTCCAGTTCAAGGGGGCCTCGCTCTCTTCGCTTAAGAAGAAGAACGAGAAGATAAAGATAGCGAACGTCGAGGCGGTAAGGCTGGATGAATCGGTGAAACTCCTTTCGTCAAAAGCCGATGTCGTCGAAAAACTCCGGAGCTCGAGGTTCAGCCTCGCGAGGAAGCTCAACGACCTATCCGACGCGATGGTGGCGGGGACCTGGCTCCGCAGCATAGACGTCAAGAAAGGCGATTCCCCTTCGGAGCCGGGGATCCTGAGAGAGGTGCTCGTCATCGACGGTTCGAGCGTGGTATCCGACGGCAGGGAGGACGGCTCCATCGGCAAATTCGTGAATTCCCTGAAGGACAACGCGTCATTCAGCGAGGACTTCGACGAGATAGAGCTGTCGAAAGTCGAGAGGAAAAAGATAAAGAATACCGAGGTGCTGGATTTCGTGATAATCTGCCATTTCAAGAAGGGCAGGGGGCTATAACATGCCGGGCAAGCAAGCCATGTCCAAGGAGGAGATGGAGAAGCTGGTGCTGATAGGCATCGGCGTTGCCATTGCGTTCTTTGCGCTGATACAATTCTCCACGCTCCCTATGATGAGGGCGATAGGCAAGCTTAACAAGGATATAGTGAAGGAACGCGAGGACCTGAAAAAAGCGGACGCGTTGATAAAGAGCAAGCCGCAGCTCGAGAAACGCCTCGAAGCGTTGAAGGGCATGATGGGCCGGTACGATAACGCGATACCCCCTAATTCCGAGATGCCGAATATCCTGCAGCAGATAGCGGGGTTCGCGTCGGAGTCAAAGGTCAAGATAAGCAAGATAGAGCCGTTGCGTTCCGAAAAACCGGCGGAACCCGCAAAGGCACCTAAAGGCAAACAACCGGTAAAACAGGAGGCCGTAAAGAAGCCGGTATCGATATACACGCAGATACCTGTGCAGGTGGAAGCTAAAGGCGGCTACCACGCTATCGGGGAATTCATAAACAGGATAGAGACCGCCGATAATGTCATGGGTATAGGCGATATCGAGATACACGCGGATCCCGTAGATATCACGAACCATAGCGCGAGGCTGCTTATAATGGCGTTCGTGCTGAACGAGGAGGAGCCGAAGAAATGAGGACGGCCTCCGCCGCGCTGCTTATTATGCTGATTACGATGCCGATGCTGTTCGGGCAGGCGGCGTTCAAATATGACCCCGGCAATAACAGGGACCCTTTCAGGCCGCTCGTCGATAAGGACGGCAATATACTGCCTGAAGCGAGGCCGGTAAGCGTGGCGATGCAGCTCAACCTCGAGGGTATAGTATGGTCGAGCAGCAGGGACTCTTACGCGATCATCAGCGGCAACGTCGTAAAAGCCGGGGATGTGCTCGGAGATTATAAGGTCATTAAAATAAACAAAAATCAGGTAACCCTTAACAGAGGCGGAGAAGATATTGTGCTTACGAGAGGCGAGGAGGAATAATATGCCCAGGAATATGCCATTATGCTTTTTGTTCTGTTTCATTTTTATTGCAGCGGTTTCGCCGGCCTTCGGGCAGGATGCTCCGGCCGAAACGGCCGTTGCCCCCGCCGAAGATGCAGCCGCGCCCGTCGCGGATGCAGTCGTCCCCGTCGTGACCGTGCCGGCGGAAGAGGAGGCCGTCACCGAGGATAAGTCGAATAACGTCACGCTCGATTTCAAGGACGCGGATATCCAGAATGTCCTGCGTGTCCTTGCCTATAAGAGCGGCGTGAACATAGTGGCAGGGAAAGAGGTAATAGGCACTGTTACGATACGCCTCGTGGATGTCCCGTGGGAGCAGGCGCTGGCCGTTATCCTTAACACATACGGTTTTGCGTATGAGCGGGACGGGAACATAATCACGGTCTCTACCGTGGATGCCCTGAAGGAGAGAAGGGAGAAGCAGAAGGAGCTAACCGAGATAGAAGGCGTCACAAGCCGTGTCTTCTCGCTGCAATTCCTCGATGCAGTCGACGCGAAGAAGATGCTCGAGCCGCAGCTCTCCCCGCAGGGAAAGATATCGGTGCTGGAGATAACCGGGCAGAAAGGATGGAAGGTAGGCGTCCCCGTCGCCGGAGGCCAGGATGCCGAACAGGGCAAGGAGCGCAGGGAGAGGGAGAACGCGAGGTCGCATTCGCTTATAATCACGGATACCCCGAGCTCGCTGGACAGGATAACGAAGATATTGGCCGAGATAGACCTGAAGCCGAACCAGGTCCTCATAGAGGCGAGGATAATGGAGGTGAACAGGAATGTCCTTAAGGACCTCGGTGTAGAGTTCAGCACAGGCAACAGGCTGCAGACGCATGCGGGCAGGACCGATGCCGCCGGCGACCTTTTAGGCCCCGTGAACGTCGGAAGCGGGCACCATAAAGGCGTCATGACGGGACGCAATTATTCGGAGACGGAGGTCGGCGACGTCAACGGTTTCGACCCGGCGAATTTTGTCCCTATGGCGGCTGGGTTGACCGCGAACAACGCGGGCATCGAGATATTGTTCGAGAGGCTGATGGGCAGGAACATGGAACTGATGGTCCACGCGCTTGAAGAGGACGTCAGGACCAATACGCTTTCGGCGCCGAAGATACTGACGCTCTCGGGCCAGGAAGCGCTGATACTGATCGGGCAGAAATACCCGATAATCGAGACGCAGATATCCGGTACCGCCGGCAACGCGACGATAAACCTCGCGTATTACCAGGATATAGGCATCCAGCTCTACGTCGTGCCGCAGATTAGCGGCGACGAAAAATACATCAATATGATAGTCCATCCGGTCATATCGTCTTTCACGGAGACCGTCAGCGATAACGACTACCCGATACTCGTTACGAGGGAAGCCGAGACGCAGGTCCTCATGATGGACGGAGAGACGATAGTCATCGGGGGCCTGCTGAAGGACGTGAAGTCGAAAGGCAAGATCGGCGTTCCGCTGCTCAGCGACATCCCGGTCATCGGCGCGCTCTTCACGAGGACAACGGATGACGTCGAAAAGATAGACCTTCTTATCTTCATCACGGCGCGTGTGATAAAACCCGGCGAACTTACCGAGCAGGAGATGGCCATGGTCAAGCAGGCGCTTGACGCGGGCCAGGCGAACGTGACGCCTCCGGCGACGAAGAAAGAGATAAAGAAGCAGGAGAATAAAGGCAAGACGGAAGGCAAGGAAGAAAATATAAAGGTCGAAGGGTTCAGCAAACCCAAGAAGGGGAACAGCGGATATTTGAACTCGAGGTAAGGAGGAGAAAGTGAAAGCATTTAAATATCTTTTCATGGCCGTTTGCGTCGCGGCGCCTTTTTATGCCGTCGCCTCCGATATAGACACAGCCGACTTTGACAGCGATTATTCGGACGCCGCGCAGGTAAGGGGTTCCGAAGCGGTCAAGGGGACGGATCTGCTGGTGAGGGACACGACACGCGTCCTACACAGGGAGAATATGGCGATACTCAAGGCGCTTGCAGAACTGCGCAAAGAGATCGCCGATATGAAGAAGGATGTCAAGGACACGAAGGATACGGTAGAAAGTGGTCAATGATATCCGCAGGGCCTTTCGCATAACGTTCGCGAAAAAAGGCCGCATGATATTCATATCCCATCTTGACCTGCAAAGGTTGTTCCATCGCGCCGCGCGCAGGGCGGACCTTCCGCTCGTCATGTCGCAGGGTTTCAGCCCCCGTCCAAAAATAAGCTTCAAGAGGGCATTAAAGCTGGGAGTCGAGAGCGAGGCCGAGGAAGCGTCGTTCCAGGTCGGCGCCGCCGCGATCTCTCCGGAAGATTTCAGGAAAAGGTTACAGGCACAGTTGCCTGAAGGTGTCATAATCAAACATATAGAGGAAATAAATTGATGAACAAAGAGATATTGATCAACATCGAGCCGCAGGAGAAGAGGCTCGCGGTGCTTGAGAACAAGGTGCTCGAGGAATTCTCCGTGGAAAGGTTCGGGGAGAAGAGGGTCGTCGGCAACGTATATAAGGGCAGGGTGAGCTCGGTCGTCCCGGCGGTAAAAGCCGCGTTCGTGAGCTTAGGCCTCGAGAAGAACGGCTACCTGTACCTGGCCGATGTGGTAGGCCTCGGAATGGATTTCGAAGCGCTCGACAAGGAAGAGGAGGAAAAAAAGCAGCAGCAGAGGGGCCGCCAGAACCACCAGTCGATAGACCAACTGCTGAAGAAAGGCCAGGAAGTCCTGATACAGGTGACCAAGGAGCCGTTCGGCACAAAAGGCGCGCGCCTGACGACGCATATATCCCTGCCGGGCCGTTATATCG
>CAZYUB010000007.1:0-118477 GCA_964650515.1 uncultured Planctomycetia bacterium
ATATCGCCATTTTGGATAATGGCGACGTTTATCCCTGTCATCGTGCGGCCAGCGCTCGGATATTCAAGCTCGGGAATATCTTTCAGGAGAGACCGTTCATTCGGGGCATCTTCCTGAATATTGATAAGGAATACACTGGCTGTTGGAGAAACTGCCCTCACGCCCGCACGTGCCACAGTTGCGTGATCACGCACTATAAGGTCAATCAGGAACTCACGGTCCCGGTCACGAAGTATTGCCGGATATGCGCAGTTGAGAGTGAGCAGGCTTCGGGGTTCTTGCCGGTCGAGTTGGCGGATCGACGTGAGCGCATGCTTTATAAGGTTGGTCAGGTCTTGGTGGATGTCGCCAAGCAGAACGAGGAAATATTGGAAGCGTTAAAAAAATAAGGAGGTATGGCAATGGGAAAAGTTATGAACCATGAGGAGATAGTCGTTGGGGTTGTTGTTAAGGCGTTAAGTCCCGCTGTTTACAATCCGGTAGGCGGGCAGTCAGCTTCGTTCGCCATGATCACCGCAGAGGGCGGGGATATGCGGTATTTCGTGAACGGACAGAACCCAAACGCATCATCCGGCGTGTTGTTGGAAGAAGGGGACATTGTCGAGCTTCCGTCCATTTATCACATTAAGGATTTTAAGGTGATAAAGGCGGGCGACGATGATGGCAAGCTCGTTGTGACTTATGAAATATAAAAAGGAGGATTTTGCGATGGATCATATTAAACACCAGAAAAAGAACAGGATAATAAATCGAGTCACGGAGATAGTGACCGAGGGCGGATTACCCAAGACCGGTCAGACGATGGTTTATCAAATGGGCGACGATGGTTATTACCAAATGGGGTATCCAATCGGCGGCGCTCAAAGATTTATCGATAACGGCGACGGCACCGTGGTTGATATGGCGACCGGGCTTATGTGGATTAAAGATCCGCAGGCGGCAGGCTTTGGAATGACTATGTATTGGTATGATGCCATCAACGCTTGCGAGAATTTATTTTACGCCGGGCATGATGATTGGCGTTTGCCGAATATTAATGAGCTCATGTCAATCGTGGATCACTCGAGGTACAACCCGGCGTTTGACACGATGTTTTTCGTTCCGGCTCCGGATACTTGGACTCCTTATTGGTCATCAACGATTTGCGCTCCATGGCCGGACGGGGCATGGTGCTTATATCCTTACGATGGTTATAAAACTTCATGGGGTAGACCTTGGGATATGTGTTTCGTGCGTCCAGTTCGTGGTGGCAGATCATAAAAAGGAGGATTCAAAATGGCAAAAGTTATAGTCGAATACAAGGATGGGAAAAAGGTTGTGACGTATCCTTCAGGCGAAAAGAGGGAACACACGAAGGAAAGTTTAACCACCGCAAAAGAGATGTTCTTGCGGCGCAGAGATAAACTCAACGAGCAGATCGCTCTCATTGATGATGACATTAAGAAGATTGGGTAGTCTTATGCAGAATGGCGGGGAATGGTCAAAGTTTATAACGCCGGTGCTTGTAACGATCGCTATCTTCATGCTCGGCACGATCATGTCGCAGGTGAGCCGCATTGATGAGAAGTTGTTTCATCATTTGGCGAACGACGAGATTCACATGCCAAGAAGCCTTTATGTGTCCAAGGCTGAGTTTGAGATGCAAGGGCGGTTTATCGAAAAGGAAAACGACCGGATCATCAAGGCGATCGATGAGCTCAGGCGTGATTTAAAGTCGAAGAAGTGAGGTGTGTATGGCTGAAGATGAGAAATTCAATTTACTGAAATTCTTGGGGAGTTTCTTTCAGTTTTTGCCGTGGGTGAAAACTTTACGCTATGCGGCGGGGATAGCGTTGATTGGTTTTATTGGGCTTACTATTTATCGAGCGTTCTTTATGCCGACGGAAACAACAAAGCAGGAAACGCATATCATCGCCCAGCAGGGCGCCCAAGTCACGATTGACCAAAAGAGAGAGGAAAAGAAGCCCGGGATCGAGGTCAGTCCTTTCGTGGAAGGCTACGGATTCGCTGAATCCGATAATCGCAAGGGCGTGGGCGGCAAGGCTGGCGTGCGGGTAGAGTTTTAGAAGAAACGCCTTGCCAACTATTAAACCGTATGGCCCTATACCCCTCGAAAGGAGGGGATTTTTATGGTTCGGGAGAATATAACGGCCAAAAAAAGCCGGTATATCAGCGTCCGTAACGGTGGCGAGGAGATGTATGTCGAGAATATCCCAACGTCCGGGCGCATGCGTGATCATCTTCCGGCCGCTAAGTTGCGGTTGCGGGAGATTCAGCGGGTCATGCCGCTGGGCAAGTGGTCGATCACGATCGAACAGCAGTGGAAGGAAGGCGGTGTGACGCACTTTCAGATGCTTGATGTCGTGACGGGCAAATTACAGGAATCGGTTCTATAAAAAGGGGAGGCATTTCAATGGCGAAGAAAGCGAAGAAGCAAAAGGTCGTAAAGGTTCAGCCGGAAGTTAAACAGACCCGTAACGCCCTGATGTTGCAGGCGAAGGATCGGGGTGTCAAGAATTTCCGTGTGCTTAATAAGGAAGAACTCACGCAGGTGTTGGCGGACGGCGTAACGCAGGAACGGATCAATGAAGTTGTGTCTGGCGCAGTCGCACGTTGGAAGGCTGGCTGGGGTAAAAGGAAGGCGCAGAATGAAAGTTAAAGCTGAACTTGATTTGAAGATCGAGATGAGTGGCGTGTCTCATATCGGTACCGGGTGTCAGGGTTATTTACCTGAAGGCACCCGATATGAGGAGATTGTCCGGGCCTTTGGTCAGCCGCAACTTGGTCGATCGCTTGATGGTAAGACGAAGGCTGAGTGGGTTGGTCGGATCAATGGGTTAGTGTTCACGATTTACGATTACAAATCATCGCTCGAGCCGGAGAGGAACGCCGACTGGCATATCGGCGGGAAACAGAAGTTTGTGGCGGAGCTGGTGAATATTTATTTTCAGAGTTGTTAAAATTTATTGATTTTTGGTAAGGTTGTGATATAAATATAGTTAACAATTTGGAATGAGTCCCGAGTTCGAAGGAATAAATCCCGGACTTTAAAAAAGCAAAACCTTCGCTGGTTACATTGACCGGCGAAGGTTTTTTTATTTGGGCAAATTGCTTTGAAGAAGTTCTTGCTATATTGCTATAAATATAGTAATATAGCGTAAAAGGAGTTATCCTTATGAGTAAATCCGAGCGAGAAACGAATATGAAAAAAACAACTATCGAAATCTGTGAGGATCAATATTTTTTTCTAAAAGAGAAGGCGCTTGAATTACAGAAGCAAAATAAAAACGCTTCTATCATATCTATAATTCGTGAGCTGATTGATCGAGATATGAAAGAATGGAATAGATCTAAGAAAAAATAATGATCGGAGAATAAATGCGTTTTATTGGCTGTAAGAATAATATATTAGAGCAAATTTATGAATTTATTTTATCTAAAAAGATTTATGGTGGCACTTTTTTTGATATTTTTAGCGGGACAACGAGTGTAGCCTCTTTCTTTAAGCGCAAAGGATATCGGGTTATTTCTAATGACAATTTATATTTCTCGTATGTTCTACAAAAGGCATATATTGAGACGAATGCTCAACCCGATTTTTCACGACTATTAAAAATGGTCAAATTGCCCCCTAATGGGGAAACAGCTCCTTTGAACAAGGTAATTAAGTACTTAAATTCCCTTAATGGCAATAAAGGGTTTGTATACAAAAACTATACTGACAAAGGAACGCAAGGCAGTGAACATATAAGAATGTATTTTCAATCCGATAACGGCGGTCGTATTGATGGCGTAAGGCAAAAGATTGAAGAGTGGAATGGTTCTGGTTTGTTGTTGGAGTCAGAGTATTTTCTTCTTCTTGCTTCATTAATTGAAGCCGTGCCTTCGATTTCAAATATTTCTGGAACATATGGGGCTTTTTTAAAGTTTTGGGAACGGAGAACATTTAATCCATTGATGCTTAAAGTTCCGGAGATTATTATTAATTCGTACAAAGATAACAAGGCCTTTAATGAAGACGGTACTGATCTTTGCAAAAATATTGAATGCGATATTTTATATATTGATCCACCATATAACGCACGCCAATATGCACCCAATTATCATGTGTTAGAGACTGTTGCTCGGTACGACAACCCTGTTGTATCCGGGAAAAGTGGTATGCGGAATTATGAAAAAATGAAGTCGCAGTTTTGTAAGCGACAAACAGCTATCGAAGCCCTTAAGAAAATTGTGACAACGGGTAAATATAAGCATTTAATTTTAAGTTATAACAACGAAGGGCTGATGACGGATCGGGATATTCGACAAGCGCTTGCTTCTGCGGGAGCTACAGTTGAGAAGGAAGTAATAGAGTACAGGAGATATAAAAGTCACAGCCATGGCGATAATGGCAAAAAGAAGGTTAATGAATTGCTTTACTATATAAATAATGGAAGGTAAAAATGGCAAAAGACAAGCACGATCTTAATTTTCAAGGGGATATGTTTTCCACTAACACCTATTTCTTAGAAGAAGAAATCAAAAAATGTATTCTTAAAAACAAATTATCAGCGCACGAGAAGGAAATATTAGAAGAAATTAAAGAGATCAGTTTGGGATATGTAAAAAGCAAAGTCAAAATTGAAAAAAACAAATCAAGGCTTGATGCCATTGATGCACAAAAAGAAAAAGTGCCGCTGAAAGGGCATATTGATAAAAAAGATATGGTCAAACTTCCTGATTGGATCAAGGAGAAGATTGACGATGCTTTTATTGTCGGGAAGTCTGGGAGGGTTGTAAGCGTTGGAGGCAAGAAATACCACTTGGACAACCCTTTAAATGATCTTGATGGTGGTGTTTGGACTTATTTTCTACGATCAGTGATAAACACACGGTATCCAGTATCTGGACCTGAAGGATTTGCGCATCATATCCGTAAAATACACCCCACGCCAAAGCCTCCGCAATTGATGCGTGATATTATCAAGTTTTTTACTAAAAAGAATGAATGGGTGCTTGATTATTTTATGGGTGTCGGCGGGACACTGCTTGGTGCATCTTTGTGTGATCGGAATGCAATAGGTATTGATTTAAATAAAAAATATATTGAGGCATATAAGAAGGCTTCAAAAGAACTTGGGTTGAAAGAGCAGGTTTGTTTGTGCGGTGATTCCTTGGAGATTTTAAGCTCATCTAAAATATCGGAAATTACAAGGAATGACAGAATATCGCTAATCTGTATCGATCCTCCTTATGGGGATATGATGAGCAGAAAGAAGACAGGAGAGGCGGCGAAAAAAAAGCTTTCTACAGAATCAACGCCATTTACCGATCACAGCCAAGACCTTGGGAATGTTAGCAAGGAAACGTTTTTAACGTTACTGAGAAAATCTGTTGAGGGCGCCATTAATTATTTGAAAGATAAGCGCTACGTAATTGTTTTCACAAAAGACTTTCAGCCTTCTGGAAAGGATTTAAATTTATTGCATTACGATATTATCAAAGAACTCAGCGGGATTACAGGATTGAACTATGTAGGAATGAAAATATGGGCGGATGAAAGTATTAATTTATATCCTTATGGTTATCCGTATGCTTTTGTTCCAAACCAATTGCATCAATATATACTTGTTTTTAGAAAAGAAGCTCAAGTGGATCGTAAGGCCGCTAAGGCATCTTGAATTGTCTGTGGGGTATTTTGAGAGGTAAAAATGTCGCCCCTATCAGAAAGGATAAGTGCCACTTGCTGAATGTTGGTGATATTATTATTCCCGCCAAATAGGACGACAAATCTCTTTACTTGATATTCAGGATATTGAGGATTTATCCATTCTTGTTCAAGAGGATCGTAATCATTTAATTCATCGAGTCCGTTCTGGAGATTTGAGATCTTTTTACCCTCGATTAATAGAATTTCTTTGAGTGTATGGTTGCATACAATTAGGTCTGGAATTCGCAGAGGGCTATCATTGGCATCTTTTTTGGGTAGAGCAACAAAAGCACCGTCTGATTTCCTAAAATAGCCACGTTCGCAACCGGCATGATTTTCATAGATGCATTCGGTTCCTTGCAACGATTCGCATATTAAATGGGTGAAGATAGTTGCAATTTTTTCCGAAGAGTTCTCATAATACCAGTACGTTTGCGCAGGGGTGTTATGAGGTATCGTTAGGCCGTCCATTCCTACGTTAAGTAAATTTAGAATGGCTACAAATTTGTTTGCTCGAACACCACGTTGATTTATATTGTGTTGTATAACAGTTATATTATTTGTCCAGCCGAGCTTCCGTATGCTTTTCAGAATTAAAGATAGTGCGCCCATGTTTGGATCATGAATAATAGTGTGCGGCGCTTGCGGTTTGTCAAGCCTCCCAGATACTGTAATATGGGAAGTTGTTTTATTTATTAATATTGGGGTGTTCCCTCTCGGTGGGCGGCGCATGTTGTTCTTAAACGAGATCAGCTCATCGATAGATGAGAAAGGTTTGAATATATTTGGATCAAGACGCCTACCTATAATTTCCACCCCTAATGTCAACAGCATTCGGGTGCCAAATATATTGGTATCTGTAGAATGGTCGGCTGAGTGCGGAACCTGATAGTTGTATAGCATTATTTTCTTAACTTGAGGATAATAAAGATCAATGTAAACAAATTTTGATCCCCGTTGATATACCCCGGTATTTCGTGATTCCTCATCAGTAGTTTTTGTTTCTTCTATTGCGTAAATCGGGGTTGAGGTCTCGTTAGGCTCGGAGTCTTGAGCAAATACTAGAAAGTCAACAAAACTTTGGTTGCCGCTTACTAGCTTTATGGTCAACTCTTGAATAAGGGGGGATGAAAACCCTGAGACCGCATAAGTAAAAGTAAATCTATTACTTACTATTGATGGCTTGATAATGAGGTTAGCAAATGATATCTGAGAGCGATTGTCTGAACAATATTTCTCAAGGATCACTCGCAGGACGTTCTTTTTCGGGCGTTCTTCAGTTAGTATCCATAATTTCATTTAAATACCTTTCATGTCGCCTGTTAAGGAGTTACGCAAGAGGGGGAATATGCATTGCAGGCATCTTTTTATTTTACCAAGAATATTATTGAAAGTCCATAATTTTGCTTGACTTCTGGCTATTTTCTTTATATAAGTATATGTGTAGAGTTAGTGTTATTCCGTCCCGAGTTGGAAGGGATAAATCCCGGACGTTAAAAAAGCAAAACCTTCGGCAGGTGCCATTATGTTCACCTACCGGAGGTTTTTTTGTTTTTAGGCAAATACAGGAGGTGTGGTATGGGGAAAAATCAGCATGTGGTAAAAACGGATGACGGGTGGGGTGTTCGTGGTGAAGGCAATTCTCGATTAACATCGGAACATCACACCAAAAGCGCCGCTGAAAACGCCGCAAGGCAGATTGCGAAAAATCAGCATTCAGAGTTAGTTATTCACGGCCGTGATGGGAAAATTCAGGATAAGGACAGCTTTGGCAATGATCCTTGTCCGCCAAAGGATCGCAAGCATTAATATCAATTTTACGAAGGACGCTGAATGGCAAAACACAGATCATTCAAGATTGAGAAATTTGTCACTGGGGTCAGTAGTGATCTTCTCAGGGCGTATTTTACCCGGAAAAATATTCCGGTAGCCGACGGCTTTGTCTTTGACCGAAATAATATCCACGACTTCTTAGACGGCATTAGTGATGATGGGAAGCGGTCGTACATCGAGGAGGAGTTGCAGTGCATTAACGATGTCGCTGATCGTGCTAGGGGATATCTTGAACAGGCAAAGCGGCAGTATAACATAGCGGTTCAGGATGATGAACCGTCCGAGACAACCGCTATGCGGGTTTTTCTCCACAGTGAAGAAGCGTTCTCGCTCGCCTTTGATTTCTACTTATACGTTGTCTACTCCGAAAAATTAAGCCACCACAAATTTGATCATAACAACTGCAACTTCGCTGAGGAGCGTGTCGCTCAATTGAAGGCGGCCATCGAACAGCACTTCAAGGATACCGGTAAAAGCGAGCATTGTGATATCCGGTACAGAACCCACAACGGCAAGCATATTGTTTTGATAGCGCATGGCGATTACATGAAAACGCACCTTATATTTAAGGATGGGAAAGTCGATATTCAGTCGTTTCGCCCGGCCAGAGAGGATATGCTTGTTTTTGACACGAGGAATTGCGTATTAAGCGTGAACGCTGGCGGCTGGAGCGAGGCTGATAAAAAGCGGTATATCGAAATATTCGGGAGCGCCATCCTCGGCATGGATCAGGTGCCTGAGACGACGTTCAATAATACATTGGTTGTGCTTGACCCTATTAAGAACGGCACTTTCAGTTATGCCGGGAATGATAATGTTGAGTCTGTTCTTTTGACGGAAGTGAAGGTTAAGTGCCGGGGGACAAAAATCATAAAGGTAACGATTAACTGCGGTGATGTACGGCAGGCGTTTTCGGATTTAAATATATCCATGCAGGACGCTGAATATGTCTCGGCGAAGTTGCGGTTTTACATTAAGCGTAGTGGTAAGAAGGCGAAGTCAATAACGGTCGAAATCAAACCGCCTGAGAACACGAAATTGCCCGAGAAAGCGGAAAAGGGGATCATTGAGGCGTATCTGCATGACAACGGAGTTCTGTTAACGTGATGTTGAACTTCATTTTAAAAAGTATAGAGGTTTTTCCTACCGCATCGTTCACCGAGAGCGAGTTAGTGCGTATTTCAAAGACCGATTTTAATTCCCTGACAAAGCAGAAATATTTAGATCGGCTGAAGTATGACTACATGAAGGAGCCATATTATTCTTCCGCTTTGGGGGATAATGGGAACGAGCGACGGATCAAGAAGGTTGGAAGTCGATTCTACGCATACTCAGTGGAGTCAGCGGACAGTGCTCCTATTGAGGTAGCGGAAGCGGATCTGCGGCGGTATCAGTTTTCTTTTCCAGCTTTGTTTGCGAAAATAAGGCAGGTTAACAAGATTGAGGGAAAGTTTCAGGAAATCCCGGAAGGGTATTTTTACGTAGGGTATAAGCTATACGACAGTTTCCGTGTTGGCTTTATCTTTATACCAAAACTCGGGGACGGCAAGCTGGTCAAATTCGCCGGGTTAAAAGACATATGCAAAGATGACAAGGTTCTCGTTGTTCTCACGCCGTTCACGAAGATCGAGGACATCGTATTAAACTGGACTTTGAGCAAGTGTAAGATAGTTACTGCCCCACTTGCGACGGCGCTTGATTTTAAAACATTCAAGCTGTCTGTTGAGGATCTCATTAAAGAATTTATGCCTGAGGGCGGGGTAACAGCGCTCACTAAAAAGCAGGCGAAAGATTATAAAGATTTTGATTATAAGTGTTATGACAAAATCTATATTCCGGGAACCGCCCCGATGAAGCGGAGCAACGACCTTGAGGTGAACGGCCACAAAATCAAAATGCCGGATGGAGCGTTCAAGTTGTTCCTTGAGATGGTTGTTGAGCTTAAAAAGGGAAAGGGTGGTTGGCTGACAAAGGTTGTGGATGCCGGGAAATATCAGATATTTGACCGGGTGCGATCGCCGTTTCAAGGTAGTCTGCAAGGGAAGGATGCCAAAAAGTTTATTGAGAATAACGCTTCAAAGCAGTATAGGGTTTCAACGCATCCCGATTTTGTCACTTACAATCGCAAGGTGCTATTGAAACGCACCGATTCAACCATACAATCACTGGCAAAAAAGTTGCCAACAAGATGATGGGATGGGAAAAATGAAAATTTTGTGGATGGCATTGTTCTTAATTTCGATTTCTTTTAATGCTCAAGCCGCATCAGTGCGTGTGGCGGATGGAAACATTTTATATGTTGGGGATGATGGAAAAACGAAACAAGTTACAACATCTGGTCGAGATGAAGATCCGAAACTCCATCCAGATGGGCAATGGGTATATTTCGTGAGAGACGTAGAAGGTAAATGGGTTGGGGAGAAATTTTACCCGCCCAAAGGCGCAGAGATCAAAGATGGCCTTCTTAAGCAGGAGCTTTGGCGTGTTAAGAAAGACGGCACTGGAGCGACTATGTTGTTTCGTTCTGAACACGCCGCCATAGATGGACCCGACCCGGATTATGCGGTCGCCACGGTTGGCAATATTCAGTTTTCACCTTCTGGAGACAAAGTGTATTTTGAAACTTCAGAGTGGGTAACTTCAGCGGCGCTCCATATGATGAATGCTGATGGGACACAGGAGACAATGCTGGGCCCCGGAAATGATACCAAGATCGTTTTGTCAGCAAGGACTTTTGAGGACAGGGAAAAGAGCTATGAGGGGTACATCGTTACTGATCAGCACCGGTATTGGTTTTATGGGGGCTCTTACGATTGGTATTATTTATTTACCCCTGATTTAAAGAAAGAAATTGCGCCATTAGGTGATGATCCTGCGTATTTCACCGAGATGGGAGATATTAAATATACGGATCAGAGTGAACAGCGGTTAGGAAAAAGTGAAAGGCTGAAGGCGTTGGAGGGTGCTCAATAGGCGACATTAGGGGGTCAAAACGGGCATTTTGCTGGATTTTTGCCGGTGTTGTGATAAAATGCCTTTATTGTAAGGTCGGGAATTGTCGATTGGCTCCCCTAAAGATATCAGCGCCCCCATACTACGTCTACGGTAGAGTTTTATAAGTAGAGGTATTTCAAGGGGTTGTAGGGTTCGCCTACCGTCTACAATTACCCGCCAGTTTTTTGAGTGAACCCTCCGACGAGGAGGATGGGTAAAAACGTCCACACTAATTGTGGACGCGAACCCTAGAGATAAGTTGCAAAGAAATCTGGATAAAGAAATGGATGGAAAAAATCTTAGAATAGCAGAGCCAGTTGGGCCTCCTAGTGTTGCCAAAGTTAAGTCTTGGATAGGGGGAAGGGCTTATGGATTCTTTGATCATATAACGAAAACAATAACACGAAGATATCCAGGAATATTTGTTCCAGAATGGTTGTATGGCGGTAAAAAACACGGATGGTCATTAAGATATAAAAAAAGCAAGTCATTTTGCACTCTCATTCCTGAAAAAGGTTGTTTAAAAGTTTTAATTGTTTTTGGTGCCGATGAAAGAAGGAAGGTAGAAGATATCCGCAGTAAGCTATCTGCGTCTGTCCGGAAACAGTATGATGACGCACCGACATACCATGATGGTAAATGGCTTCTTTTGACTATTGATTCAAGCGAGATTATTGGGAATATCGAAATTTTGTTGGAGGTAAAGCGCAAGCCCAAAGACCGAGAATGATTTTCATTGTTAAGTTAAATTTTGGAAGAGATGATTGGAACATCTAGGGATATCTTCCACCCTATGCTTCTTTTGCGGTAGATTTTTATAAGTAATTGTATTTCAGGTAGTTGTAGGGTTCGCATTTCGTCCACGACTACCCGCCACTTCATTAGTAATCACGGAGAACATGACCTATGAGCTATTACGACCTGTTTCAAGGCGCCATAGCGCTCAAAGAGGACCTTACCTGCAAGGCCGACAACTGTATAAAGGAAGCGTCGAAAAAAATATCCGTAGGGAGCAGGGGTATTGTCTCTTCAGACAATTTCAGGTTCCTCGTCATCGCCGCGATGTTCCTGTTCCTGGTCATATCAAGGCTGGCCGTCCAATCTTTCGGCATATCGCTCGGGTACCTTTACCTGGTAGTGATCTCGCTGGCCGGCATATGGTTCGGGATTTGCGGCGGATTGCTAGCCGCTGTCGCCGCCGCGGCCATCTTCATAGCGGAAATAAGTTATTTCGGTAATTGGCCCTTCAGGGACTTGGTCCTGCACGGCGCGTATTTCAGGCTTACGGTATTCCTTCTCAGCGGGCTGGCCGTCGGCTATATTTCAGAGACAGAAAAGAGGCTTAAGGACAGCCTGAAGGACCTTGCCTACCACGACGAACTTACCGGCTGCGTGAACTACAGGTGGACCATGCATATATTGGACCATGAGATAGAGCGCAGCGAACGCTACGGCAAAGAGATGTCGATAGCTATCATCGATATCGACCACTTCAAGGACATAAACGATACTTACGGGCATATCGCGGGAAACGAGATCCTTAGGGGATTTGTAAACGTCCTGAAGGACAACATAAGGGCCATTGATACCGTGGGAAGGTACGGCGGAGAGGAATTCATCATAGTATTCCCGGAAAACGATGTTGCCGAGACCGTTACGGCGATAGAAAGGATCAGGAAGAAGCTTTCGGCTTTTTGTATCGAGAATTCCCGATTTGTCCATAACCTCCACATACCGATACGTTTCAGCGCCGGAGTGGCGTCTTTCCCTTCCAACGGCAGGAACCTGGAGGATATGCTCGATATGGCCGACAAGGCTCTCTACAGGGCAAAGTATAAAGGCAGGGACCAGACGGCTGTAGAGAACAGGAGATGGAAGAGGATCAGGACCGCCGAGGGCCTTAAGGTAGAGCTTGCCGGGGCGCATCTCGGGCGGCTGCCGGTGCCGGTAAAGGTAAAAGATATTTCGCAAAGGGGGATGCTGCTGGTCATGCCTGAGGATATACCTGCCGGTGAACTGCTGTTGAAATTGCGTTTTCCCGAAGATAAATTCACTTCCGAGTTCAAGTGCAAGGTGGTCCGCAAGTCCAAGGACGGGGATATTTATTATGCCGGGATCTGTTTCGTGGATATTGCCGCCGATGCGGAAAAAAAGATCCTCGAATACGTTAAAAATCCCCTCGAACCTGTGGTATAATCCAAACATGCCTAAAAGACGCAAAATTACCGGGAAAAGAAAGCAGAAGTACACGATCAATTGCGATGAATGCAAAAACCAGGCGGACTGTTGCAGGATAGGCGCCTGGATAGACCTCGAGGAAGCCAAGAAGATCCTCGAGCTCGGCCTCAAGGGCGACTTCTTCCACCTCGAGAAAGACAAATCGTTCCCTTCCGGATACCGCATCGGCACGAGCATAGAGGATGAACCTTGCACGTTCCTGGATAAGGACGGGCTCTGCTCTATACATAAGGCCGATTTCAGCTTCAAACCCCAGACCTGCATCGAGTTTCCTTATGAAAACAACAAGTTATCCGATTACGCGGACGTCCTGTGCACCTTGCATAAATCCCGCAAGAAAAACAAGAAAACCAAAAAGAAGAAAAAGTAATGCGTACCGGCAGGCGCGTATACGTTATCCTTGCGTTGCTGTTGTCAGCCCATTGCGTATGGGCGGGCGAGAGCACCTACAAGTCGTGGACAATGCCCCGGCAGGACAAGGGCGGCGGGTATTCAAATGCGCGCATATCCAAGGACGGCAACAGCATGGTCGCCGCCTCGTCATCGCACGACCAGGAAGTGTATTTTTTCATCAAGCATAATGATAAGCCGCGCTGGGTATACAAGGACGGCACCAAGGTAAACCTCTGCCTCGCGATATCCGACGACGGCGAATATGCGGCCGGCTCCGGAAGCGAGGTCAAACTCTTCCACAGGTCGAAGCCCGAACCCGTATGGTCGTATATTCCCGGAGACCCGTCGCATTTCTATTCCGTGGATATCTCTACCGGCGGACAGAAGATCGCGGCCTGCGGCATGAGGATATCCGATAACGCGGGCGTCGTCCTGCTCTTCGGGAACAAGGAAAGCAAGCCGGAAAGATCATGGGCTGTCGACGGCATCCCGAGGCACGTGGAGATCTCAGGTGACGGCAGGTATATCGCCGCGGGCACCGATAAGGGAGTCACGTTCATCGACTGCGCCGCTTCCGCGCCGGTATGGGAATACGCGGCTACCGCCCCGGGCGCGGGCAAGCCGGATAAGACCGTATCGCTGTCGATGTCGGATGACGGCAGCCAAATAGCCGCCGCGACATACAACGGCTGGCTCTATTCGTTCGGGAGGGAAGGCGCCCGGCCGCTTTGGGGCTTCAAGTCGAAAGCGTTCCCTGACCTCGATGCCTCCATGTCGGACAACGGCAGGAATATCGTACTGGCTACAAAAGGGGGTTATCGCGAGTTCAGCAGCGCGGGCGAGGACCCGTTATGGGAACTCAATTACGACGGGTCATACGCGCACACGGGCGTCTCCTCGGACGGTAAGTTCATCGCGATAGCCGATTCCCGCGCGCGCCGCATATACTTCTTCGACAGGGACTACGCTTCCGGCGGCGGGCAGCGCCCGTTCAGGATATATCCGGGGACATTTCCCTCCTCGATATCGGTGAGCGCGAACGGCGGAGACGTCATTTACGACGAGAAAGACCTGCAGTACAAGGAGGTCCCGCCGGGGCTTATGGTTGAAGTAAAAGACCTCATAAGGATATACCAGGCCGGCTCCGTGGTCAACCTGCGCGCGTACATCCCGAACCCCGGCAAGGAGAATATACTTAACCTGAACGTCAGGCTTACGGTCCTGCCGACTGAGGTCATGATGAGCGATATAGAGGAGATGCAGGGCAAAGAGAACGGGGTAATATCAAAGCTGAGGACGGTCACAGAAGGGATAGGCAGCGTCGACGCGCTCGACATGCCGGTAGTCATTGAAGCGCACAGCAGCAAGGACCTCGACCTGAGGTTCCCGATACCCCCCATGCTGGTGCCGAAGATAGTCCAGGACGCCAAGGACAAATACGACGAACTAAAAAATTACGTGACAAGCGTCAGGAAATACGCGAACACGCGCCTGCCGAAGCCGGTTGCCGACGAACTCAACAGCCAGCTTATCGATCCCGCGCTCAAAGAGATAAAGAAGGCGGAAGAGGAAGCGAAGAAGGCGTATATGCAGGGGGTCGAAGCGGACCCGTCCTTGGCCGTGCCGATCCCGATGATGGCCTTCGGGATAGTCAGCATTTACGAGGACTCCACGGGCGCGTTCCTCGACAGGGACACCTATATTTTCTTCTACCTCATGTCCACGAAGGACCTTATACCGGAATAACAAAGGAAGGTGAATATGGAAGGCTCGCTCTTCGGCATACAGATAATGACCGCGCAGGAGCTCGCGGTGAAGGTGATGCAATTTTTCCAGAAATACACGCTGACTCTCATAGGAAGCGTCATAATCGTAGCGTTAGGCTGGCTCGCCGCGGTATTGATCGGCAGGTGGCTCAGGCGAATGCTGCTGAAGCGCAATGCCGACGTGACGATAACGAAATTCCTCGTCCAGATAACCAAGCTGTTCATAATAGCGGTTGCCCTGCTGATATCTCTAGGGAACTTCGGGATAACCATAGCGCCGTTCATAGCCGGCCTCAGCGTCGTCGGCCTCGGCACGAGTTTCGCCCTGCAGGGGCCGCTGTCGAACTACGCGGCAGGCGCGACGCTGATATTCACTAAACCTTTCAAGGTCGGCGATATCATGGAGATCGGCGACAAGGTAGGCGAAGTAGAGGACATGACGCTCGCGAGGACCGTCATCAAGACGCTCGACAGCACGCGCATCGTGATACCGAACAAGAAGATAATAGGCGAGATAATACACAACTACTCCGACTACAAAAGGCTGGATATAAAGGTCGGGATAGGGTATAATACCGACGTAGATAAGGCTATCTCCCTCGTTAAAGGCATAATCGCCGGCCAGAAGATGGTCTCCCAAAAGCCCCAGCCGAAAGTCGGGATCTCCGAATTCGCTGATTCAAGCATAACGGTGTACGCAAGGGTATGGTGCAGGCAGAACGATTACTGGGACCTTAAATTCTCGGCCAACAAAGAGATATACGACGAATTCAAGAAGAACGGCATAGTTATCCCGTTCCCCCAGAGGGACGTGCATGTCTATAACGATAAAAAAGGAGCATGAAAAAATGAAAAATACGGCCATAGTCCTTTTGTGCGCTATGCTGCTTTGCGCCTCGCAGGGAGCTTTCGCGCTCTTCGAGAACAAGAAGATAATAGATGCCGTCGAGAACGGCAAGGTCAAGGTCGGCATGACCAAGGACGAGCTCGTCGGCGTGATAGGTTACCCGCCGGAAGGTAAGCCGAAGCAGGACGGGCTCTTCTTCAGGTTCGCGAAGACGAAAGTGACGGCGGCAGGGAAGGAAGAGTCGTGGACGTACCAGGTCGGCGCTACGGCCGACGGCGTCAGGAGTTTCACCTTTACGTTGATAGACGGCAAGGTAACGGAATGGAGCGAGTGGCTTGACCCGCAAAAATGATTAAACAAGAGAATATCAGGAACATAGCTATAATCGCGCACGTCGACCACGGCAAGACGACGCTCGTCGACGCGCTGCTGAAGCAGACGCGCGTGCACCGTAACATCGACGAGATGGGAGAGTGCATCATGGATTCGATGGACCTCGAGCGCGAGCGCGGCATCACCATACGCGCGAAGAACGTGAGCGTGACCTACAAGGGCGTCAAGATCAACGTCGTGGATACCCCCGGCCACGCGGATTTCGGCGGCGAGGTCGAGAGGATATTGCGCATGGTCGACGGCGTCCTGATACTCGTCGACGCGAAGGACGGCCCGATGCCGCAGACGCGTTTTGTCCTGCGCAAGGCGCTTGAGCTGGGCCTGAAGGCGATCGTCGTCGTCAACAAGGTCGACCTCCCGGACGCGCAGGTCGACGATGTGGTAAACCGCACGTTCGACCTCTTCGTGGAGCTCAACGCGACCGACAGGCAGCTCGATTTCCCGATAGTATACGCTTCGGCCATACGCGGGACCGCCACCCTCGACATGCACCACATATCCGATAACATATTCCCGCTGCTCGATACTATAATAAAGAAGATAGAACCCCCGACGGTAGACCCCGACGCGCCGCTGCAGATACTGATACTCGCGCTTCTCGGCGATTATTACAAGGGGAAGATGGGCATCGGCAAGATAACCGGCGGCTCACTGAAGGTCGGGAGCAATGCCGCGCTCGTCCGCAAGGACGGCTCCAAGGAGATATCGAAAGTAACGGCTATCCTGACATATGAAGGGCTCGAGCGCGTCGAGCGCGAAAGCGCCGTGGCCGGTGAGATAGTCGCGGTCGCGGGTTTCGACGATATAAGCATCGGCGATACGGTCACCGACCCGGTGAACCCTACTCCGTTGACGCCTCCGGAGATAGACGAACCGACCGTCCAGATGACGTTCGGCGTCAACACGAGCCCGTTTGCGGGCCGCGAAGGCAAATTCGTGACATCGCGCAATATAAGGGACCGGCTCATGAAGGAGACGGAGACGAACGTATCCCTGAGGGTCAGCGAGACCTCCGCCTCGGACTCGTTCCTCGTGTCCGGAAGGGGAGAGCTCCACCTCGCGATACTCGTCGAGCAGATGAGGCGCGAAGGTTTCGAGCTGCAGGTCTCACAGCCCGAAGTCATTTACCATGAGAAGGACGGCGTGAAATGCGAGCCGTACGAGTTCCTGACGGTCGAAGTCCCCGCGGAATACCAGGGGTCCGTCATCGAGGAGCTCGGGCGCAGGAAAGGCAAGCTCAAGCACGTCTCCCAGAGCGCGACGGGTTCGCTGCACCTCGAATACACGATATCGACGCGCGGCATAATCGGCCTTAAGGGCGCGATGATGACGAAGACAAGGGGCATGGCAGTCATAAACCATGTCTTTGACGAATATAAGCCGGTCGAGTCCGGCGCATTCAATGTCGAACCCCGCGGCTCGCTCGTCGCGATAGAGCCCGGCGTCTCGACCGCGTACGCTCTTGAGAACGCGCAGCAGCGCGGCGAACTCTTTATCGGGCCGAACGTCGACGTGTACGAGGGCATGATAGTCGGCGAGAACCCGCGCGGCGAGGACATGCCGCTGAGCCCGGTCAAGACGAAGAAACTTACGAATATGAGGTCATCGACGTCGGATATCGCGGTCGTACTGACGCCGCCGAGGGAGATGACGCTCGAACTGGCGATAGAATATATCGGGTCGGATGAGCTCGTTGAGGTGACTCCGAAGGGCATCCGCCTGCGTAAGAAGATCCTCGATACCCTCACGCGCAAACGCGCCGACAGGGACAAAGACAAGGAGTAGGAGATGGCGTCGAATTTTTCTTTCGATATCGTTTCGGAGATTGACCTGCAGGAGGTCGACAACGCGGTCAACCAGGCGAAGAAGGAACTCTCGCAGAGGTTCGATTTTCGCGGGAGCAAGTCGTCGATCGACTACAGCCGCGAGGAGAAGAAGATAACGCTGATAGCCGACGACGACTTCAAACTGCGCTCGCTCAAGGATATCCTCGACGGCAGGATGGTCAAGCGTAATATATCGCTGAAGGCGCTCACATACAAGGAGCCGGAGAAGGCGTTCGAGGGCACGTTCAGGCAGGTTATAGAATTAAATTGCGGCATCCCGAGGGAGAAGCAGAAAGACCTCGTGAAGCTCATAAAGGACCTGAACCCTAAGATACAGACGCAGATAGAAGGGGAAAAGGTAAAGGTCTCCTCCCCGAAAAAGGACGACCTGCAGGAAGTCATCACGCACCTGCGCGCCGCGGACTTCCCCCTGCCCCTGCAATTCACCAATTACAGGTAGCGTTTTTTGTGTTATAATTCCCAATACGCGCCCGTAGCTCAATTGGATAGAGCGTTGGTCTACGGAACCAAAGGTTGGGCGTTCAACCCGCCCCGGGCGCGCCATAAGTTCTCGCTATTAGTGGTTATGAACTACTCCGAGTCCTACCGAGCGGGATTTCTGCGAAATCCCGCCGGTGTATTGGACGAGGAGTAAGGTTAAATATGTCAAACCAACATGAGCTTTTTATGTCCGAGGCCCTGAAGCAGGCCTGCGATGCCTTCGAGAAGGATGAAGTGCCCGTCGGCGCCGTGATAGTGCACGAAGGGCGCATAATTGCGCGGGCGCACAACCAGATAGAGATGCTCAAGGACCCGACCGCGCACGCCGAGATGATAGCGATAACGCAGGCGGCCGCGCACCTCGGCAGCGAGCGGTTGCTCGACTGTTCAGTATATGCTACGATAGAGCCGTGTTCGATGTGCGCGGGGGCCCTCGTGCTCGCGCGCGTGAAACATATATATTACGGCGCGAAGGATCCCAAGACCGGCGCGTGCGGTTCCGTGTTCGATATCGCCGGCAGCAAAAAATTGAACCACAGGATAAAGGTCACCGGAGGCGTGCTCGCGCAGGAATGCGGGTCGCTCGTGACCGAGTTCTTTAAGAAGAAGAGGAAGGCGAGGAAGAAATAACGTCGCCTCATAATAAGCGTCAAAATTCTGTACCATAATTATGACGCATTTGGCGGCATGAAATTGTGACAACTGATAGCGGAATTTCAGGAGAGGTGGCTGAGTGGCCGAAAGCAGTCGCCTGCTAAGCGATTGACCTGCCCAAAAGCGGGTCCCAGGGTTCGAATCCCTGCCTCTCCGCCATTGTTGACGCTCGGGCGAACCCTACGGGTTGAGTTCGTAGGGTTCGCCAAGAGTAAATTGGCGGTGTGTTTATGAAAACAAAACATACGATAATCATAGGTGATTCAAGAAAAATGCAGGAGGTTAAGGATTCCTCTGTGCATCTAATTGTCACTTCTCCGCCGTATTGGCAGCTTAAGGATTATGGTAGTAATGACCAGATAGGCTTTAACCATAGTTATGAAGAGTATATCAATAATCTTAATTTGGTTTGGCATGAATGCTATCGCGTTTTGGAGGATGGTTGTCGTTTGTGTGTTAATATCGGGGATCAATTTGCTCGTTCCGTATATTATGGCCGCTATAAAATTATTCCGATCCGTACCGAGATAATCAAATTCTGCGAAACAATCGGGTTCGATTATATGGGGGCTGTTATATGGCAAAAAGTTACTACATGTAATACTACAGGTGGTGCTACGGTAATGGGATCGTTTCCCTATCCGAGAAACGGAATTTTAAAGCTCGATTATGAGTTTATCTTGATTTTTAAAAAGCAGGGCACTGCAAAACAAGTAAGCCGGGAGATAAGAGAAAAATCGAAGATGACTACCGAGGAATGGAATCAATATTTCTCGGGACACTGGAATTTTGCTGGCGAAAAACAAGATAAACATTTAGCAATGTTTCCAGAAGAATTACCGAGGCGGCTCATAAAGATGTTCACCTTCGTTGACGATACTGTTCTTGACCCGTTTATTGGAAGTGGAACAACAACATTAGCGGCGAAAAATTTGGGCAGGAATTCTGTCGGATATGAAATTAATAGCAATTTTCTGCCAGTGATAAAAGAACGTATCGGGTGTTCTCAGAATCTTTTTTCTGAGGAAGATGTTTTTGAGATATTAACACAGGATAAGATGGCAGTTGATTTTGGAGAAGAAATAAAGAAGTTGCCCTATGTGTTTAAAGATCCGATCAAATTTGATAAAAAAATTGATCCAAAGAAGCTTCAATTTGGGTCAAAAATCGACCAAAACGGTGGGAAGAGGGAAGAATACTTCACTGTTAAAGAGATAATCAACCCAGAGCTCTTGAGATTAAATAATGGGCTAACAGTTAGGCTTTTAGGCGTAAAGCAAGATCTATCAAAAAATGGACAGGCAACGGAGTTTCTCGTACAAAGAACTCAAGGGCAAAAAGTATTCTTGAAATATGACCAGACAAAGTACGACCAAGAGAATAGACTTTGTTGCTACCTCTATCTTCAGAATAAAACCTTTGTCAACGCTCATTTAATCAAAAGCGGCTTAGTAGATGTTGATAAAGAACATGAGTATAAACTTAAGGAAAAATTCTTAGAACTCAAAGGGGCCACTAATGGCTAAAGAATGGATTTCTGGGGCTGACGGGAAAAACCTAAAATTTAAACACGAAACGCTCTTAAATTATGCAATGAATCGCTGGGGATTAAATAAGGCCCACAGCGTTGGCAAGACATCAGAGCTTATTAGAGCTTGCGCTCCATCTGAATTTAAGGACTGGGAGAATTTCTATTTTTCTAAGGCAAAACAAAAAAAGAAAAATGGCATTGTTATTACGCGAGAATATATAACAGGCTTAGGAAAGACGCTTTATATCAAACTATCCGAAGTAGTTCAAAATGAATTAGAGTCCATAACGGAAGAAGAATGTATCGATTATGCATACAATTTAGTTCTCAATAGAACATATGAAGGATACAAGACGGAAATCGAAACCATTTATGGGCAATTAGAGTCTGCGGTCAGGAAAAAGATTGAGGCAGCGCCAGATAAGTGGGATAGAACATATAACGTGGATTTCTTTATAAAAGTCGGTGATAAATTTATAGGCATCCAGATTAAGCCGATTGAATCAGGCCAGGCGTTAAATCAGTATCAATGGGTTGAGATGCATAAGAAGAATCATGAAAAATTTGAAAAAGATTTTGGAGGAAAGGCATTCTTCGTCTACTCAATAAAAAGTTCTGGGAAGAAGAAAAAAATATATAATACTGAGGTAATTGAAGAAATTATTGGCGAGATAAAAAGGTTGTCAAAGTAGTGTTTTTTGCGGAATCTGACCCAAGATAGACAAAGCCGCGTCGACCATTGCGGATAGTCATTTTCACAAGTAGTTGTATTTCTTGGAGTTGCAGGGTTCGCCTAGCGTCCACGACTACCCGCCAGTTAAAATGAGGGTGTCCCCTTAGAGGATGGCTCCTAAAAACTTCGCGTTTTGCAATGAATGCAGACAGATAGTCCCCGCGACGCATGTCGAGCGAGACAACAAGGTATATCTCTCCAAGGAATGCCCGAAATGCGGGAAGACGGAATATCTCGTATCCTCGGACGCGTCGCTTTATAACAAGAAGCGCGCTTTTATGCAGGAAGCGGTGGTATCGTCGGGCTGCGGGCTCTTATGCCCGAACTGCGCCTCCCACAAGAAGCCCGACATAATCTTCATAGACGTCACTAACCGCTGCAATATGAACTGCCTCATCTGCCTGAACAACCTCGCCACGATGGGCTACAAGTTCGAGCCCCGCATGGAATACTTCGACAAGATATTCAAGCATTATTCGACGTACGAGACGAAGCCATACGTGCAGCTCTTCGGCGGCGAGCCGACGATGCGCGCGGACCTCTTCGACATAATAAAGCTCGGTAAGTCATACGGCCTTTCCATGCGCGTCATAACGAACGGCCTGAAGCTTGCGGATAAGAAATACTGTGACGACCTCATGGAACTCGGCGTGATGATACACATAGCGTTCGACGGGCTCAACAAGGCGATGTACGAGAAACTCCGCGGCCGCGCCGACGCGCTCGATTTGAAACTCAAGGCGCTCGAGAACCTCGCGGCGCGCAAGAGGGGCAAGGTCATACTGATGACCGTCGTCGACAAGGAGCAGAACGCTTCGGACATGGCCGAATTTTTCAGGTTCAGCCAGCAGAACCTGCATGTCGTGCGCGGGATATACTTTATGCCCTTGATACATACCTGGGACAAGAAGGTCCTTGATTATAACCCCGAGCGAACCACGCTCGAGGACGTCGAGTATATGGTCAACGCGACGATAGAGGGAGGCAACGTCGAGTTCGTCCCGCTCGGCTCGTTATCCCTGAAGAACCTCTACAGGGCGCTCGGAATAAGGAACATGCCTTTCGTCGGCGTCCACCCGAACTGCGAGAGCATAACATACCTCGTCTCCGACGGCGCGAAGTTCGTCTCGGCGTCGAAATTCCTGAAGACGACACTCTACCGCTTTATAGGTGACCTGCGCGGGCTCGAGATAAAGATATCGAAAAAATACGCGGCCGGGAAAAAACCCGGGTTCATCGGCAAAGCCTGCATATGCATGGGAGTCCTAGGTATAGCGGCGAAACACGTCAACTTCGGCGCGCTTGTCGGGGCCAAGGGTATTGACGCATACGGGAAGTGGCTCGGGATATTCGGGAAGATAATTATTGGCAGGAAGGCGAAGGATGTTTTGCGCGATGATACGCTTATAAAAGGCGCCCTTCAAATACTTATCCTGCCGCTCGAGGACCTCAAGACCGCCGAGGCCGAACGGCTCGTGATGTGCTCGTCATGCTTCGCCTATGTCGATCCGGACACCGACGAGATAAAGACACTTCCTACCTGCACGTGGGACAACTACAAGAAACCCATAATGAAGAAAGTCGCGGAGAAGTTCAATGTTTGATAGGCAGGTCAAGACGATATGCCCCGCATGCAACAGGGACCTCGATGGCCGCTACTACGAGGAAGGCGGCAAGATCCTGCTCGAGAAGAAATGCAGCGAGCATGGCAAGGTAGTCGACCTCGTATCGTCCGACGCGGAGCTTTTCAAGGAACGCCTCAGCTTATTCGACCATATCAAGGACTACGGCTGCGATATCCCGAAGTGCCGCGAAGGCATCTTCAAGTGCGCTGTCCACCACATGCGCAAATCCCCGATAACCTTTATAGAGATAACGACGCGCTGCAACATGAAGTGCCCGGTCTGCTACGCGGACGCGGACGCGACCGGAAAAGACGTCCCCTTCGAGGATGTCTGCCGTATGCTCGAGGCGATAGCGAAGGAGGATAAGGAGACGCATCTCGTGCTGACCGGCGGCGAGCCGACGATACACCCGGACTTTTTCAGGATAGTCAAGAAGGCCGAGGAGCTCGGCCTGCTGCGCAGGACGTTCATTGCGACGAACTGCATAACGATCGCCGACAGGGATTTCTGCAAGAAGGTATTCGACGCGGGCATCAGGAAATTCTATTTCGGTTTCGACGGCACCGACCCCGAGGCGTGCCGCAAGCTTCGTGGGAGCCTGGCCGCGTATGAATCGGTGCGCAAGGCGCTCAAGAACATCCGCGAGCTCGGCAAGGCGTGGATAATCCTCTCGTTCACCGCGTCGAAACAGCTGAACCTCGATAATATCCCGGAAGCGATAAAGTTCGCGATGGATAACCAGGATATCGTCAAGCGGCTCATGATAACGACAGAGTGCTTCTCCGGCAGGATAACCGACGTAAACGACCTCGTCAACAAGCGCCTGACCGGCGACTGCGTCGAGGACTTCATCTGTAAGAAGATAGGCGCGCGGACGGTCACATTCCCGCTCGCGGCGTTCTATATATTATTGAAACCCCTGAAATTCGCGAAGCTGATAGATGCCGACAAATGGGTGACATCTACTTTCAGCCCGATGTGCGGCCAGATGGGGATGGTGATCTCACAGGACGGCGAATTGAAGTCGATGATAGACCTCGTTGTCAGGGACCCGCGCAAAAATATCTACAAATGCGGCCGCGAGATAGACATGCTCGCCAACAAAATGGAAAAAGCGCCGTGGATCGTGAATCATTTGTTCTATCTTCCGCTGTATTTCATAAAGTTGCTCTCTTACGTCAACGGAAGTTTCCTCCGGAAGGCGCTCGCGGTATCCATAAAGAGCGGATTCAACTCGAAGAGGATAAAGAAGGCGCTGCTCGGAGAAAAAAGAGTGGAGCTATACTATCTTTTGGGTTCCGACAAATATAATTTCATCTGGGACAGGATGCCGCACTGTGCGACCCACCATTACCGCATTCACCCGACGACAAAACAGGTCATAAAGGTCCCCGGTTGCCTCGTCTTCGCGTTCAGGGAAGAGCTGAAAAATTATTGATTGACTTAATCTTTATTTAGGCATAGAATCGTTCCGTTGAACTCATAAAAGGATATAATACGTAATGTCTTATATAGTCTTCGCACGCAAATGGCGGCCGAAAGACTTCGACAGCGTCCTTGGTCAAGAGCACGTCACGACCACCCTCAGGAACGCGATCGCGAATAACAGAGTCGCCCATGCGTACATTTTTTCCGGCCCGCGCGGTGTAGGCAAGACCACTACAGCACGCATCTTCGCAATGGCCCTCAACTGCAAAGAAAACAGCGGAAAGGGCCCGAGCGGGTTGCGCCACCCCTGTGGCGCGTGTGACTCGTGCAAAGAGATCTCCGCGGGCACCAACCTCGATGTCATCGAGATAGACGGCGCCTCGAACCGCGGCATCGACGAGGTCCGCTCCCTCCGTGAGAACATAAAGTTCGCCCCCACCCGCGGGAAATACAAGGTATATATAATAGACGAAGTCCATATGCTCACCGAGGAGGCGTTCAACGCGCTGCTCAAGACCCTCGAGGAGCCGCCGGCCCACGCGATATTCATATTCGCCACGACGAGGCCGTATAAAGTGCCGTCAACGATAATCTCGCGCTGCCAGCGCTTCGATTTCAAGCGGCTGACCGTCAACGAGATAGCCGGGAAGCTGCGCGATATAGCCAAGAGCGAAAAACTCGATATAGAGGAAGAGGCGCTTTATACCATAGCCCGCGCGGCCGAGGGCGCTATGCGCGACGCGGAGTCGATGCTAGACCAGCTCGTCTCTTTCTGCGGCAAGAAGATAGATGTTGAGAGCGCGGCGTCGGTATCGGGTACGGTCGGGCAGGAAGTCCTCTTCGGGTTCACCGAAAAAGTGATAAGCAAAGACACCCCGGGCATATTAAAGCTCGTAGACGGCATGATAAGCGGCGGCAAGGACATACCCCAGTTCATAAATTCGCTCGTTACGCATTTCAGGAACCTGCTGATAACGAGGACCGCCGAAGCCGGCGACCTCACGGGGCTCATAGACCTTCCGAAAGAGATGATATCCAGGTTATCCGAGCAGGCGAAGCCGTTCACGAACGAGACGCTCCTCTATATATTGACGGTGCTGATGAACGCGCAGGACGAAGTCCGCCGCGCGATATCGCAGAGGATACCGCTCGAGCTGGCCGCGATACGGCTCACGCGCCGCGACGACATAATGTCGCTGACGACGATACTCGGCCGCATAGAAAAACTCGAGAAGAAACTTAGCGGCGCAGATGCTCCCGAGAAACATGAATCAAAACCCGCCAAAGCCGAGGTAAAAGAAAACAATATAGAGGTCGATATAGAAATCGTGCCGGCGGCCGCCGTAAGCAAAGCCCTTTCGTTCGAATTGATATGCGAGACATGGCCGGACCTGCTGCGCGGCATATTATCGAAGAAGATGTCGGTGGCGCTATTCCTCCAGCCGGCCCAGCCGCTCAGGCTCGACGACAGGATACTCACGATAGCTTTCGCGAAAGAGCACAAGTTCAACAAGGAAGCGCTCGAGAGCAACGGCAACAGGAAGATAATAGAGAACGCGCTGAATGATATATTGAAGCACGAGATAAAAGTGGACATGAAAGTGGTCGAGGCCCTAGAGAAGAAGGTATCGGTAGAGGACCTGCTGCAGGAAGAGCATGAAGAAGAAGCCCACGAAGTGGTAAGATCCGCCCTCGAGATATTCGGCGGCAATCTCAAGAAGACCGACAACGCATCCTACTAGAAGGTAATACGCATGCCCGGCTACACAAGGACAATGGAGAAGCTCATAGCGGAGTTCACGAAGCTTCCCGGCATCGGGCCGAAATCAGCCGAGCGCATAGTGATGCATATCCTGAAATCCCCGCGCGAACACGCCGCGTCACTTTCCGAATCGATAATCAAGCTCAAGGACACGATAGGTTTCTGCAAAAACTGCTTCAACCTCAGCGAAGGCGAGGTCTGCCACATCTGCTCCGACCCGCAGAGGGACAAGACGACGGTCCTCGTGGTCGAAAGCCCGAAGGATATACTCGCAATAGAGAAGACGGGCTCCTACAGGGGGCTCTACCACGTCCTGCTGGGCTCGATATCGCCCCTGGACGGCGTAGGGCCGGACGAGCTCAAGATAAAGGAGCTCCTGCGCAGGATCAAGGCCGACAAGATAAAGGAAGTGATACTGGCCACCGACGCGGATACCGAAGGCGAGACGACAGCCCTGTATTTATCGCAACTCCTTAAAAGCCAAAGCGTTAAGACAAGCCGCATAGCTTACGGCCTGCCCGTCGGCTCCCACCTCGAATACGCCGACCAGGCGACCCTTTCGAGGGCCCTCGAAGGCCGGAATCAAATTTCTTGACACAACGGCCCTCCTCTGGTAAAATTTAACCCAATACCTACCGTTTTTATCCTGTAAGGAGGCCTTTTGAAGGTCACAAGGGCGGTCGGCCAGGGTTTTTCCGCTACCCATAAGGGATGGCCAATTATAGCGGTAATTTTTGTCTTTTACGCGGTCATAAGGTTCTTTTCCGCCCCGAACGAAGAGATACCTCCTTACCTTAAGAGTTTGGGCGACTGGGGCATTGCCGCGCTGATATTCCTGGCCATGTGCTTGGGCATCAATTATATCATCGCGGGCGTCCAGGCATACGCAAGGGACGGGATAAAAGACGGGCGGTACGGTTTCAAAGGGTTCTTTCGCAACTGCAACAGGTATTTTTTCGTACAGCTTGGCATCAGTTTCCTGCTCAGCATCCCCATGTGGACTATCGCGTTTCTCGCGGTATTCCTGCTCGGGGGCGCTATGTCGGTCGCGGATAAGTACCTGTTCACCGCGGCCGTGCTCGGGGTATCGGCGGCGGTCCTGTCGATGGTCCTCGCGGTGATCTTCGCGCTCGCTTCGGAATCATGGTCAATAGCGGCCGCTGACAGCAGGGGGATAGTCAGGTCGATAGGCAGGAGCTTCGCGTTCTGCGGACAGAGGTTCTTCAGCGTCATCGGGCTGCTCATGCTGATATGCGTGTCATGGCTGCTGATATCGCTGGTTGTATGGATAGCTTACGCGTTCATTTTACAGGGCTTCAGGTACCTGGGCCTTGAAGGTTACGGGTTTATTTTACGTGAGGTCACGGGATGCGCGCTTTACGCGTATTTCATCCTTTTCACGGCCTCGTCGTTGATGGCGTATTATTTAAACAACAGGAAGGAAGATGAAAGGCATAACTGAAGTAGTATGGCACGGAAGGGGCGGGCAGGGCGCGGTAACCGCGGCAAAGTTGCTCGGCGAAGCGGCCCTCCGCGAAGGCAAGAATCTCCAGGCATTCCCGGAGTTCGGAGCTGAGCGTACGGGCGCGCCTGTAAGGAGCTTCACGAGGTTAAGCGACAAGCCCATCACGATCCACTGCTCGATAACGGCGGCGGATTGCATCGTGGTGCTCGACCCGACGCTCATTGACGTCGTCGACATCACCGAGGGCATGAAGGACGACACCTCGATAGTCATCAACACGGTCTTCTCGCCGAAAGAGATACGCGAGAAGCTCGGCATCAAAGGCGGCAAGATATTCACGGTCGACGCGACGTCGATATCCGTGGCGAAGGTCGGGCGCAACATCCCGAACATGCCCATGGTCGGCGCGCTGCTCAAGGCGACGGGCCTGATAAAGCTCGAGAGCCTGACCGATACGTTCAAGGAGAGTTTCGCGGCAAAGTTCACGCCTGAGGTCATCAAGGGCAACCTTGAGGCGATAGAGCAGGCGTATAAAGAGGTAAAGGCGGAATAAAATGGCAAAAACGGAAAAGGTAAAATTACCGAGCTGGAAAGAAGTGGTGATAGGCGGAATAAATCCGGATGCCGGCAGCGCGATGAAGTATAACAGCGGCACATGGCGCACGTTCAAGCCGGTCTGGTCGAACGAAAAATGCATCCAGTGCAACGCGTGCTGGATACACTGCCCGGATTCCTCGATAATGATAAAGGACGGCAAGGTTTGCGGCATCGATTACGAGCACTGCAAGGGCTGCGGCATCTGCGCCGCGATGTGCCCGCCCAAGGCAGGCGCAGTTAAAATGGTCAAGGAAGAGAAATGAGCAAGAAACTATTAGCGTTAACTGGTAACGACGCGGCGGCTTACGCGATGAAACAGATCGATCCCGACGTAGTGGCGGCATATCCCATCACGCCGCAGACGTCGCTGATGGAGAAGTTCGCGCAGTTCGTCGCCGACGGCGAATCGAATACTGAGATCGTATTGGTAGAGTCCGAGCATTCCGCGATGTCGGCATGCGTCGGCGCTTCATGCGCGGGAGCGCGCGTGATGACGGCTACATCGTCGCAGGGCCTGGCTCTCATGTGGGAGATAGTTTATATCGCCTCGAGCTACCGCCTGCCGATAGTGATGCCGCTGGTAAACAGGGCGCTCTCCGGGCCCATCAACATACATTGCGACCACGGCGACGCGATGGGCATACGCGACTCGGGCTGGATACAGCTCTGGGCCGAGAACGCGCAGGAGGTCTACGACAACCTTTTGATGGCGATAAGGATAGCCGAGAACTCCGACGTGCTGCTGCCAGTCATCGTAAATTACGACGGTTTCATCATCAGCCATGCCATCGAGAACATGTACCTCTACGATAGCGGGGAAGTGAAGAAGTTCGTCGGCGAATACAAGCCGAAATACACGCTGCTCGACCCGAAGAAACCGACGACGTTCGGAAGCTTCGACCTGCCGGATTATTACTTCGAGCACAGGCGCCAGATGGCCGCGGCGATGACGGGTTCCTTCAAGGTCATAGCCGATGTCGCCAAGGAGTTCTCGAAGATATGCGGGCGCGAATACAAGAACCTCGAGGGATACAAGCTCGAGGACGCCGAGATAGCGATCGTGGCACTCGGCTCGACGGTAGGCACCGCGCGCGCCGTAGTCGACGAGCTCCGCGAGAAGGGCATAAAGGCGGGTATCCTCAAGATACGCACCTTCAGGCCGTTCCCGGAGGATGAGATAGCCGACGCGCTCAAGCACCTCAAGGCGGTGGCTGTCCTCGACCGCGCGGACGCGCTTAACGCGGTAGGCGGGCCCCTCTTCGATGAGGTCAGGGCCGCGCTTTACAAGAAGTCGGTCATACCGGCTGTAAATTACGTATACGGCCTCGGCGGACGCGATATGGGCTTCCCCGAGATAAATAAGGTATACGCCGATCTCGCAGAAATTGCGAGATCGGGCAGGGCCGCAAACCTTGTGACATACCTGGGGGTGAGGGACTAATGGCAAACTTAAAAGAACTCAATAAGAGAAAAGAACTCCTCTCCGGCGGCCACAGGATGTGCGCGGGTTGCGCGTCGCCTATAATCATAAGGCAGATGGGCCTGTCGCAGGAGATACCGCTGGTGGTAGGAAGTGCCACGGGCTGCCTCGAGGTCTCAACGACGCCGAATCCTTTCACGGCGTGGAACTCGAGCTTCGTCCATTGCGCTTTCGAGAACTCCGCAGCCACCGTATCGGGTGCCGAAGCGGCATACAGGTCGCTGAAGCGCCGCGGCAAGGTGAAGGAAGAGCTCAGGTTCGTCGCGTTGGGCGGCGACGGTGGCACGTACGATATAGGGTTACAGTCGCTTTCGGGCATGCTCGAGCGCGGCCAGAGGATCCTGTATCTCTGCTACAATAACGAAGCTTATATGAATACTGGCGTCCAGCGCTCGGGCGCGACACCTATGGGCACACAGACGACAACGGCGCCCGTAGGCAAGGAATCCATAGGGAAGAAGCAGTTCCCGAAGGACTTGACAGCCATTGCGGTAGCGCATAGAATACCGTTTGTGGCGCAGGCGTCACCGAGCCACTGGAACGACCTTATAACGAAGTCGCAGAAGGCGCTCTCCGTCGAAGGCCCGGCGTTCATGAACGTCATTTCGCCGTGCCCTCTCGGGTGGGGATACTCCTCCGAGAAGACGATAGAGATAGCGAAGCTCGCGGTTGATACCTGTTTCTGGCCTCTCTTCGAGGTCGAGAACGGATTGACCTGGAAGCTCAGCTACAAGCCCGCGGCAAAGAAGCCGATAACCGACTACCTCAAGGCGCAGGTGCGTTTCCGCCATCTTTTAAGGCCGGAGAACGCCGCCGTGGTAGAAGCGATACAGAAGAGGGTAGACGACGATTGGGCCGCGCTTAAGAAACGCTGCGGCGTAGAAGAGTAGCATCGTTCTTTAGATAGAGTTTCCGCTCCCCTGTAGCTCAGTCGGTAGAGCAGTGGACTGTTAATCCACGTGTCCCTGGTTCGAGCCCAGGCGGGGGAGCCAGATTTTTCCTTTATTAGTAGCAGGAAAAATCTGGCGTGTCCCCTGCGTATTGATTTACGAAGCAAATCAGCAGCGGGATAGCCAAATAATGAGTATTGAATTCCGTGTTATTTATGGCATATTTATAGCAGAAAAAGGTATTGACAAGAGATTGTGTGTGTGTTTAAATAAGCTATCATCCCAGTGAGATTAAAGTCTCATTGGCCCCGAACTCCTCGTGGGTTCGGGTTTTTCTTTATAAGGAGCTAAATGAAGCGAGTTGCTGTTTTTGTCGACGGTTTTAATCTCTACCATGCTTTGAACGAAAACGCCGCCTATCGAAAATACAAATGGTTAAATCTTGAAAAATTCTCAAAGTGTTTCGTCACCAAAAATGAAACAATAGTTGATATTTTATATTTTACATCTTATGTAACATGGGATGCCCAAAAGCTTGCAAGACACCAGATTTATGTGAAGGCGTTACAATTGGTTAACGTGAAGCCAGTATTCGGTGCTTTTAGAATGAAGGATGCAACTTGTCGCGTATGCCACGAAACATATAAGATACCGGAAGAAAAACAAACAGATGTTAATATTGCAATAAAACTATTCGAAACAGCAGTTAAGGATATATGGGATACGGCTTTAATCATATCAGGTGATAGCGACTTGATTCCTGCAATAGAGGCCATTAAAAAATTATTTCCCATCAAAAGAATAGGTGTTGCAATACCTATAGGAAGAAGCGCCGAAGAGTTAAAAAAAGTAGCAGATTTCCGGATAAAAATAAAACCAATACATCTTCAAACATGTCAATTTGACGACGTTATCATTATCGATAAGGATACTCAGTTAAAACGACCCGATACATGGATATGAAATAAAACATTAGTTGCGTTCCGACCCTTCGCAATAAATATTGCGGAGGGTTTTATTTTGGAGTACAATTGGAAATTAAATAACCCACCAAGGAGGCCAGCATGAAAATAGGAAAGCTACTCATTGCCGCAATAGCACTTTCAATCTTCGGTTTAATCATCGGCGCAGTCACCTGCGGAGGCGTGTTCAATTGGGTATACAAGCTCGAGCCGACAAACGTCTGGAAGCCGATGGACGGCCCGCCGGGTATGGTGTATCACGTAGTCGGATTCATACTCAACGTAATACTTGCGGCTGTTTACGCGTTATTCCGTAAAGGCCTTCCCTGCAAGAACAGGCTGGTCAAGGGCCTTATATTCGGGTTATGCGTCTGGGCCGTCGGCATGCTGCCGGGGATGTTCGCAACTTATTATTTCATGACGGTGGCTACCGAAGTCGTGATCTACTGGACCATCCTGGGCCTGGTTGAATACCCCATAATGGGGCTGATAATCGCCGCTATATACGGAGAATAGGACGCGGGGGGTATTGACATTCCCCCGCAATCTGCTAAAATATATACACAATTAGGGAGAAATAAAAAGCCAAAGACATAGCTCTTTGGTTTTTTATTTATGGCAAATGAGAGACGTAATCTACTCGATACTCTACAGGTTCCGCAATTCCAACCCGATAAGGCTGGTGGCGCTGGGCTACCTTACCTATGTGATCGTGGGCTGGGCGCTCCTTTGCGCCCCGTTCTTCCAGAAGGTACCCGTTCCCGCGCTCGACAACCTGTTCATAGCCAGCTCAGCCGTATCGACCACGGGGCTGGCGACTATCACGGTCTCGGATTCCTATAACTTCCTCGGCCAGGTTGTCATATTGGTGCTCATCCAGCTCGGAGGCATAGGGTATATGACGTTCGGTTCCTTTGTCATCCTTTCGACGAAGAGGAATCTCGAGGAAAACCATAAGAACATAATGCGGACGGTATTCAGCATACCGAAGGATTTCAAGATAGAGAAGTTCATAAAGAGCGTCATAGGGTTCACGCTCTTCTTCGAGCTGCTGGGGGCGGTGGCCCTTTTGCCGGTATTCCTGAAGGCGGGCACCGAAAACCCGTTATGGCAGGCGGTATTCCACAGCATTTCCGCCTTCTGCACGGCGGGTTTCAGCCTCCTGCCGAACAGTTTCGAGAATTTCAAGGATAACGTATGGCTTAACGTCGTCATATCGGTATTGAGCATAGTAGGCGCGATGGGTTTCATCCTATGCGTAGACGCCTGGCGTGTCATCACCGGGAAGACGGGGAAGGTGACCTTCACGACAAAGATAATCGTCGTCGCCACGTTCTGGCTGCTTGTCATAGGCACGGTATTGTGCTTCCTTAACGAGCCCTTCGGTCCCGGGACGATGCCCGACCAAAAATGGCTTTATTCGTTCTTCCAGGTGATGACGTCCCTGACCACCGTGGGTTTCAACACCGTGCCGATAGGCGCGCTTTCCGAATCCGCGATACTCCTGCTCACGTTCATGATGATAATAGGCGCGTCGCCTTCGGGAACAGGCGGCGGCCTCAAGACGACGACTTTTTCGGCCATTATAGGCCTCGTGCGCAGCACATGCCGCGGGGATACGGAGGTAAAATTCTGGGGCAAGACCATTCCCGAAGACAGGGTAAAGACATCCGTAGCTACGTTCGTATTTTATATGGGCGCGCTTGCCGCCGGAACTTACCTGCTTACGCTGACTGAGAAATTCCAGTTCTCGCAGATACTCTTTGAAAGCGCATCGGCGCTGGGCACCGTGGGCCTCAGCCTGGGTATCACTTCGTCGCTGACGCATATGGGCAAGCTTATAATAATCCTCATGATGTTCGTGGGCCGCGTGAGCCCGTTGAGCCTGGGGGTTGCGCTCTTCGTGAAGTCAGAGCTTATATTTGATGACGAGAAGACCGATATTGCGGTATAATCTTTTCAAACAGGAGGATTAATGCGTAAAACAGCCCTATTGGCGATTTTTTTGGTAATGTCATTTGTTCCCGCTTCGGCCCGCGCCGAAGAAAAACCCTTCCAGCTCGCGGTGGTAAATCCTCTCCAGCTCGTGCCGGAGGACCAGTCGATTAAAGGCGTCGGTATTAACCTGCTCTACGGCTCCAATGAGAACTTCAGCGGCATAGACATCGGTCTCATAAACCACGTCAAGAGCCGCGCTATCGGCCTGCAGTGGGGCGCCGCGAACGTGACGGAAGGCGATCTCAGCGGCATCCAGCTCGGTTTCGTGAACTGGACGACGGGTTACATGCACGGCGTGCAGTTGGGCGGCCTGAACTTCTCGCAGGGCGACTCGCGCGGCATAGAGTGGGGCATAATGAACTACAGCAAGGACTCTTTCGGAGGCTTCCAGGGAGGTTTCTTCAACTACGCGGGCGAGATGCACGGCCTGCAGTTCGGCGTGATCAACGCGACGAAGAACCTCGACGGCCTTCAGATAGGCCTCGCGAACTACAACGGCAACAAGAAGCCGATGGAGTTCATGGTATTGGTCAACTGGTCGTTCTGATATGAAGCTGACGCACAACTCGCTCAAGGACCTCGTCTTAATAGCGGTTATTTTAGTCACAGTAAGCGTCCTTTCGTATTTTTTTAATTTATTCGCGTTCTTAGTGGAGCTGTTCGAGAAGAACCCGAAGGCGCTGACGTTCATAGACGAGATAATTACCGGTCTCGTGACGCTGAGCGTGTGTTTCGCCGTATTTTCGTGGCGCAGGTGGGTGGAATTGAAGAAAGAGACCGCCGAACGCATAAAACTCGAAGAGGAACTCATCGAGATAGCCACTACAAACGTGGAAGTGGAGAGGATAATCAGCAAGCAGCTCCGCTGTGAGGTCGAACTGCGCAGGAAGACGCGCCTTTGAGCAAAATAATAGTTATTGCAGTAGCCCCTAATTTGAGGTAAAATCTTTCCAATAGGGCGGCCGATCGTCGGCGCCTTAAAAAAGGAGGAAACATGGGGTACCAGGGTGGTGGCGGTGGTGGCGGATTCGGTGGGCCGAGGGAAATGCACAAGGCGACATGCGCGGACTGCAAAAAAGAATGCGAAGTCCCGTTCAAGCCTAGGGATGACCGTCCCGTGTATTGCAAGGACTGCTTCTCGAAGCGCAAGAACGAAGGACGTTAACGATACGCTGTTAATCAGCGAATAATAGGATCCCCCTGCAATTAAAAGTTGCAGGGGGATTTTGTTTGCGGTAAAATCAATACAATGGAAAAAGGCAACGGTGTATCCCTTATCGACCGTATAACGGTCTCCCTGCTCGTGGTCGGAGGCATAATCGGCGCCGGGATACTCGCACTTCCCGTCAATACCGGCCTCGCGGGCTTCATCCCGTCACTGCTGAACCTGCTGCTCTTCGGTGCGGGCATGTTCTTTACCGCGAACGTGCTGGCGAGGGAAGCCGTGCTCGAGAAGACGGATAACTTCAACTACCCGAGCATGTACCGCAAATACCTCGGCGTGACCGGCAAGTGGGTGGCGACCGGCGCGAACCTCTTTTTGCTCTACGGACTGCTCGTCGCCTATATCACCGGCGGCTCCACGATAATATCGAACCTCTTCAATATCCCCGCGGAATACTACAGGCCGGTGACGATAGGATTCTTCTTCATCCTCGTGGGAATAATAGCGATGGGTTTGGGCGTTATCGTAAAGATAAACGCCGTATTCACGGTGCTGATGTTCACGACGTTCATCGCGATAGTCGCGATGGGCATCCCGCACGTGAAGGCGCAGAACCTGACATACAAGGACCTGCAGTTCCTGCCGTGCACGGTGCCGATAATCGTGACCGCGTTCAATTTCCACAACGTGATACCTACCGTCTGCAAGTCGCTGAAATGGGACATCCTGCTTATCCTGAAGACGATACTCATCGGGATGGCCATCGGCTGCGCCATGTACGCGCTGTGGATGTTCGTCGGGATAGGCGCGTTGCCGGTGGAGGGAGGGGACGCGAGCCTTATCTTTGCCTTCGATAACAACCTGCCCGCTACAATACCGCTGTCAAGGATGGTGGATAACGGGGCATTCCTCGTTATCGCGATGGTGTTTTCGCTGGTCGCGCTGAGCGCCTCGTGCATAGCCAACAGCACGGGCCTGCTGGCGTTCGTGGAAGACCTTATGTCGAATACGTTCGGCGTGCATAACAGGATGCTTTGCGTGGTCATCGCCTTTATCCCGCCGCTCATCATATCGCTGATATTCCACGGCATCTTCCTTAAGGCGCTCAATATCGTCGGCGGCTTCGGCATAATCCTGCTGTTCGGCATACTGCCGAGCGTCATCGCGATATCGAAGACGAAGGGCTGGCGGCGGGAGGTCGCGTTCCTGATAATGCTGGTCTTCCTTGCGTCATTCGTCTTCGAGATATTCCAGGAGACGGGGCTCTTGAGGATCAGGCCCGAGGTGGAGTACTACAAGGGCAACTGAGCGGCGAAGGCCTATGCGCGGCCGCTGCGCGAGGATTTTTCCTGCAGTATTTTTACTACCATCGGGTCTACCCCGAACATCCCTTTAAGCGAGACCATGCTGAGGTTCGTTATCGTCTCTTCCGGCGACTTGCCTAATACGCCGTCCTCGACGGATATCCCGTAACCCGCCAGCGCCATGAACGCAGAGCGCATCGCCGTCTCGGCGCCGGTGACTATCTTCATCGAGCAGCCGGGCTTCGCGCCGTCGCAGATCATTCCGGTTAGGTCGCTGGCGACGTTATCCATCGCGAACGATATCTTCTTCATATCTATGCCGGCTTTCTGGTAGACGAGGGCTATCGCCGTCGAGATGCTGGCGGCTATCGCGCAGCCGCATATTACCGAGAGCTCGCCGAGGAAGCACTTTATATAGGAGTTTACCGCGTGGCTTATCGCGATGCTCTCCTCGATGCGCGCCGGGTCGATCTTTTGGTCCGTCCCGACGAGGTAGGGGACTAATATCGTTAGCGCGCCTTGGTTGCCCGAACCGCCGGAAGTCATTACCGGCTCAGGCATGCCGCCCATCCGCGCGTCTACGGCGGAAGCGACGCGGATCTTGACCCTGTTGAAGAGGTCGTCGCCAAGCAGGCCGCCCTTGACCATCTGCTCTATCTGGTAGCCGGTCTTCTTCATGCCGATGCCCTTCGCGGATATCGCCATGTTCATCTCGATGCCGCGGCGGATATGCGCGCGCGTGCCCTCATCGAGCTTGACCGCCTCGCGCAGGACTTCCTCGAGCTTCATCTTCCTCAGGATATCGTGGTGGTCCTTGGCCTTCTTGCCGGCGTGCGGGTGCGCGGCCAGTATCGACTTGCCGTCCTTCTCGAGGCAGGTGATGTTTGTGTGCCCCTCTGAGACGACGCAATGGACGCGGGAGCCGCCGCCTTCCGCGTAGACCTCGACGTGGAAGCTCTTCTCATCTTCCTTGCATGAGTATTTTATGGCGCCTTTGCTTATGAGCTCGCGCGCCTTTTTAAGCGTATCGTGCGGGACTTCCTTGAGTATCTCGAGCCGCAGCGAGGATTTCGCGATCACGGCGCCGAGTGCTGCCGCTATCACATTGCCTTTCTCGCCGCCGCTGTTCGGTATAGTGACCGCCGCGCCGTTCTTGAACGTGCCGGCGTCGACAATGAGCTCGAGTTTTTCTACGGGAGCTTTCAGCTGTTCGACGGCCGCGGCCGCCGCGTAAGCGCAGGAGATCGGCTCGGTGCATCCGATGGCGGGGAATACCTCGTTCGCGAATATCTCTTTCAGCAGGCGTGCTTTGTCCATGGTTAAACTTTATCATGAGGAAAAAATTACGTCAAGAAAAAGAAAAATGGTATAATTAAAAACTACGATGGCAAAGAAAATACTCATCCTCAACGGAAGCCCGAAGAGGGGTGGCAATACCGAAATACTCTCCGGATGGTTCGCCGAAGGCGCGCGCAAGGCTGGCGCTGGGGTCGAGGCCGTCCGCGCCGCGCCGCTGAAGTATAAAGTATGCGGATGCACGTCCTGCAGGAAGTGCCAGAAGATAAAAGAATATGTATGCGTGATAAAAGACGGCGCGCACCCCATACTAAGAAAAATGGCCAAGGCGGATGTGATAGTGTTCGCGACGCCGCTTTATTTCTACGGGCCGAGCGCCCAGTTGAAAGTGCTGATAGACCGCATGTTCTCGCTGTACAAATGGGACAACACGACCGACACTTACGAATCCCCGCTGAGGGGCAAGACGATGGTCCTGCTGTTGAGCGCCTACGAGGATGTCGGCCTGAAGAACGTGGGAAAGATGTTCAGGATAATAGCGGACTACAGCGAGATGAAGTTCTATTCCCTCCTCGTGCCGGATGCCCGCGAATCCGGGGATATCCTGAAGCTGAAAGGCGTCCGCGAAAAGGCCGTAGCCCTCGGGAAGAGGATCGTTTAGACAGCTTACCGGATGAAAAATAAAATAATAACCGCACATGAAAAGGGCAGTATAGGCGAGATGGTCGCCATCGCGCTGCCGATGGTCATTTCCGCGTCATGCGACACGATAATGATATTTACCGACCGCCTGTTCCTTGCGCGCCTGGGGCCGGAGCTCATGAACGCGGCGATGGGCGGCGGGCTTACCTCTTTCATGCTGATGACGTTCTTCCTCGGCCTTACCGGGTATTCGACGGCGCTCACCGCGCAATATCTCGGCGCGGGAAGGAAGAAGGCCTGCGCCGTCGTCATATCCCAGGCGGCGATAATATCGCTGGCTGCCTACCCGATAGTGCTCGCATGCCGCCCGCTTGGCCATATGCTGTTCAGGTCATCGGGAATAACGCCCGCGCAGATCGGCCCGCAGATGCTGTATTTCGATATCCTGCTGTGGGCGTCAATATTCGGCCTGATCAGGAACTGCTTTACTTCGTTCTTCTCCGGGACGGGAAGGACCGCCGTCGTGATGGCGGCGTCGATGACGTCGATGATAGTCAATATCTGCCTGAATTACGTGCTGATATACGGCAAGTTCGGAGTGCCCGCGATGGGTATCCGCGGAGCGGCGTACGGGACCGTGATAGGGAGCGTCAGTGGGCTGGCCTTGCTTGCGATAGTATATTTCAGCAAAGAGAATATGGAAAAATTCCATATACCGGACGCGCTGCGCTTCGACAGGATAGTGATGGGCAAGCTTTTGCGTTTCGGGTCGTCGGTGGGGGCGGAGCTCTTCCTTAATATCCTCGCTTTCAACCTTATGGTCTTCATCTTTTATTCGCGCGGCCCGGTGACCGCGACTGCCGCGACGATAATGTTCAACTGGGACCTGGTCTCGTTCGTGCCTCTAATAGGCGTCGAGATAGGCGTGACAAGTTTAGTCGGGCGGTATATGGGCGCCGGCAATCCCGAAACCGCGCATCGTTGTGTCCAGTCGGGGCTTAAGCTGGGCTTGATGTATTCCGCGTTCATACTGGTCCTGTTCGCGGGATTCCCTTCGGCGCTCGTGAAGGTCTTCCGCCCGGAAGTCGCGGACAGCATATTCGCGTCGGCGTCGCCGACGGCCGTCTTCATGGTGCGTCTCGCGTCGCTGTATGTCCTCGTGGAGGCGCTTCTCGTCGTCTATATAGGCGCGCTCCGCGGCGCGGGAGATACTTTGTGGGCGATGGGGATATCCGTTACGCTGCACTGGCTTTCGGCCGGCATGCTCGCGCTGTTGCTGTTCGGGATGGGGGTCTCGGCGGAGACCGGATGGGCCGTGATGGTCGCGTTGTTCATATCGTTCTCGGTGGTGGTCCTGCTGAGGTACAACAGCGGCAAATGGAAGTCGATAAAGGTCGTGCATCCGGAGCCGGCAATGATGCCGAGCGACAGTTTTCACGAGACTACCGAGATATAATGGTGTAAAATACAAAAAAAGGAGCGCTGCATAAGATGAAAAGGTCACTGGCTGCGGCCGCGGTAATGGCGGTTTTTTCATTGGTCAACTTCAACGGAGGGGTATTCGCGATGGAAGGAAAGACGGTTGTCCTCGAAACTACGCAGGGGAATATCGAGATAGAGCTTATGCCCGGGGTCGCGCCGAAGACGTGCGAAAACTTCACGAAACTGGTCGAGAAGGGCTATTATAACGGCATAACATTCCACAGGGTAATAAAGGGCTTCATGATACAGGGCGGAGACCCGACCGGCACGGGAAGGGGCGGCGAGTCGTGCTGGGGCAAGCCGTTCGAGGACGAGGTGAGCAAGGACGTCGTCTTCGACAAGCCCGGGATACTCGCGATGGCGAACGCAGGGCCGTGCACGAACGGCAGCCAGTTCTTCATTACGACGATACCGACGCCGTGGCTCAACGGCAAGCACACGATATTCGGGAAGGTGACGGCCGGATACGACGTCGTGCAGAAGATAGAGAATACGCCCACCGGAAAGTTCGACAAGCCGAAAACGGAGCAGAAGATAATAAAGGCGTATATTAAATGAATCCCGACGAGAGCAGCCAGTCGTACGCGGCGGGCGTATCGTTCTGGGGCTCTATAACCCTTTTCGCCGTCTCGGCGGCGGCGGGCCTAGCGGTCGATTCCGTGACGCTCCTGCTGGATGCCTCGACAAGTTTGGTCATACTGGTCGTCGCGTTCATGATGAACTCGACGATAAAAAAGATACACAGCCCGCCGGATGAGATATTCAACTTCGGTTACGAGAAATACGAGCCATTTACGGTGGTCCTGCAGGGCGGCCTGATAATCGCCACATGCCTGGTAAGCATCAAGTTCGCGGTGCAGGACATCATCCACTTCGACGACATAAAGAATTACCAGATACCCCTGATCGCGTCCGGCATATCGGTGGTGGTGGGGACGTTCATAGCCGTATTCATAGGGATCACCGCGAAAAGGACCCGCTCCTCGATGATGCATGCCGCGAGCATGCACTGGTTCATAAACACCGGGATGTCGGTAGGCATGTTAGGCGGTTTCTACCTGGGCTCTATCCTTAAGCGGAGGGGTTATACCGAAATAACCCCGTTCATCGACCCCGCGATGGCGATAATGCTGGCGCTGGTCTTTATACTGCCGCCTTTGAAGGCCATGAGGAAGAACCTGTTTGAGCTCCTCGACGCGGTCCCGTCCAGGGAGATAAGGGACAGGGTAAGGAAGGTGGTCGACGAATACAAGCCGAAGATGTTCGGCGTCCACAGGGTCAGGACGAGGAAGGCGGGGGAGAAGGTGTTCGTGGAAGTGTGCTTCATAGTGAAGGAGAACATGACCCTGAAGGAAGCCGAGGCGATCGCCGCGGACTTCGAAAGGGACTTAAAGACCCACCTGCACCACATCGACGTGGTAGTCTACTTCAAACCTACAAAATAGCAAAAATTCACCCTTGACGGGGCATGCCTTAGGTGGTATACAATAGGTATGCATTGGTGTATACAGGTATATAACAGGAACAGGCGCGGCGCAGCCCTGATCATGACGGTGGGGGTGCTCAGCATGCTCGTGCTCATAGGCGTCTCGTTCGCCGCTACTACGCAGGCCATATACAGGGAGGCAAGGAATTACTCCAATTCCGTGAAGGCGAGATACCTCGCCGAAGCGGGGATAGCGAGGGCGATAGCCGAACTCCGCTGCGGCGCGGAAGGCGCGGTATCGGACGCGGTAGATACGCAGGCGGAGGGCTGGTATGCCGGATATTCCGCCGTTCTCGGCGGCGGCAGGTACCAGGTGAGCGGCACGGATTGCGCGGCCAGGATATATATAAACGATACCAACCCGAACCTCAGCGCCATGCTTGAAAACCTCACGGCGGCACTCATATCCATGGACGAGCCGCTTTCAGCCGGGGACGGCGCCGCGATAGTATCGAACCGGCCGGCCGAAGGTTATATGAGCGAGCAGGAGGTGGAAGAGCCGTTCAGGCCTTACGTTACCGTAAGGGCGTTCCGGGATACGGCCGTCTATTCGAACGCTTCGCCTTTTCCGGCAGTCCCGAGGGCGCCCGTAAACGTCAATACCGCTTCCAAGCCGGTACTTAAAGCCGTCCTGTCCGGAATAGAAGCGCTGCATATGTGCCCGAGGTGCGGAGGCGACGGGACGATATTCGCCGCAAGCGCGTGCCCGGATTGCGGGGGGACCGGCGGCCTAAGGATCACCTCTGCGGAGGCGGATGGGCTCGCGGACTACATAATTGCGAACCGCCCGTATTCGACATGGGGCCAATTCTATAACTCGATAAAATCCTGCGCAAGTATAGGAGCGCAGGACGCGGACCTCGTGATGGCGAACGCGAACCCGAACGCGGGATTCGCGCCCGGGGCGCGCAATTACGGCTGGGCAAGCGGCGCGGGGCGTATCGGCAAAGATATCGACCCGGCGGACAGCGGACGCGGCCTTACAACTCACACGACGGAATTCTGTTTCAATTCGGGGGGATATTACGATATCGTCTCGACCGGGACGGTAGAGGCAGGCGCGGGGACGGTCGTGGCTTCAAGGAGCATAAGGTCTGTCGTGAAGATATTCGATATCTGGAGGCAGACAACGCAGTCGGAATTCCAGGCGGGCGCCATGAGCGGCCTGCAGAGCTATCCGGAGCCGATAGGCGCGGGCATAGCGCCGGCGGCGTTCGACGGGCAGCTGATGCTCGCGACGAACGAGGACCCGTCCACCGCCAATACGCTGCTGAGGGCAAGCTTCAACGACGGGCTCGACCTCGATTCGGCGGCGAACGCGAATATCGTCAGGGATCCGGCGAGCACCTGCTCCGTGGGGAGCGTGGCCGACGCGTCGGACCCGGGCAGCTTACTGCCGGACGGCGTCTTCGTCAACAAAAAGTCCAACGATTACATATCGTTCATGGAGAACTGGAGCGGCACCTATAACATGGCGAAGGCGGACATGGGGACGCTTTCGCTCTGGGTCAAAGCCGTATCCGGCGGAGAGGTGTATTCGGGGATGAGCTTCTCCGGTTACGAGATAGACACGTACGGCAACGGGCATACTGACGGCGGCCCGCCGTGGGATTTTTCGCTCTTCGAGATACACCCGAGCGGCTTCATTCCCGGCTCTCCGTTCGGCGACTGGAACTGGTGGAGGCCGGGTTACGCGAACAGGACGGAGGTATGGTTCTACGAACAGTGGGACGCCGCCCTGCCCGAGAGGCCTATCGGATTTATCGGGTTCCAGGAGGTCGGAAGCGGCATCGGCGGTGGCAACGTCTCGCAGATAATGAGCACAGGCCGCGCGAGGAAGAACTGGGCGCCGGGCACATGGCACCATGTCGTCTTCACGTATGAATTGAGCAATCCCGCCGACCCGAACTGCATGACGGGGACTAAGAAGATATACATAGACGGCGCCGAGCCCCCGCATTACGCCTATGACACGATATACCACCGGCTTAACGGCGATGTCCGCGACATTACCCTCGGCACGTCGGACATCAATAACAGCCATTCAGACGGCACCTATATAATAGACGAGTTCAGGTCGGAGCACGCCTGCGCGACGGCCGCGCAGGTCATGGCGGAATTCGCGTCCGGCAGATATTACGATAACAGCGACGCGGAATTCACGTCGTCAGCGTTCGACGCTGGAGAAGCGCGCATCGGCACGGTATCGTGGACTGAACACATGCCCGCGAGTGTCGCCGGAGGCGATATACGATTCGATATAGACAACGGCTCGGGATGGCTCGGCGGGTATGCCGCGCGCAACGACCCAGCGGGATCCCCCGTGGACGCGATGACCACCGGGACGAACCTTATAAGGTATAAGGCGTATTTCGTGAATTCGGGTACGGGGCTTACCGATACGCCGGTCCTCGATGACGTGACCGTCACTTATTTGAGAAGGGCGGAAATACTTTACTCAAGGGAGGAATGACAGATGAGATACTGGATGATATCGATTGCGCTGGCGCTCATGATCGTGAATACGGTATCGGCGGAGACGGGATCGGCCGTCGAGGGCTATAGCCCCGCGGTTCCGCTGCCTTCAAAAATGCCCGCGGAAGCCGGGATAAAGATATCGAAAGCCGCGATAGATTTTTCCGGCGGTGAATACCGCGTAAAAGTCAGCGGCAGCACCGGCCTTCCCGACAAGGCGAGGATATACGTCTTCCTGAAGAAGGGGGAGTTTCCGCTGGACTGCAAGATCGCGCGCGCGGAAGGAGGCAGGTTCTCGGTAGAGCTCGGGCCGTTCCGGGTAAAACTGCCGATAGGCATATATAATGTGGAGGCGTCGCTGACGGCGGCGAGAGCATCCGGCGCGAAAGACATATACCGTCTCGTGGCCGGTAACCCCGAAGACGCGGTAAAAGAGGAAGAGTCCAGCAGGGCCGCGGTCTCGGCAAGCCTGGCTTCTGTCAGCGCGCTGTATGATGAGCTAGAGCAGAAGCGCGCGCAATACAAGGACAGTTTCGACCCGGCTGAATGGAGGAGATGGTCGGAAGGGTGGACTGCCCGCCTCAGGAACGAACAGCAGGCGGTCGATAACAACATAAAACCGCTGTTGGCCGGCGATTATTCGGGCCCCGGCCAGGCGCTTTCGCAGCTGATAAGGGACCTTGACCAGCTCGGAAGGGTGTATTCGTCCGAACTGGACGGTGGCGGTATCAAGGATGCCTACCCTTATGCCTTCAGGGACCCCGCGCAGCTCAGGGCGGTCATCAACGAAGGCCTTAAAAATAGCAAAAAAGTCGTATTGACAAACTGTGGCCTAAATGGTATATGAATGGTATACTAATGGTATTAATTGGTATAGTATAATCCCACACGAAAGGAGGTGAAAAGATTGAAATATCTGATCGCATTGTTGGCATGCATGTTCATATTCGCGGCTTCTCCCGAGGCCCACGCAGTCCTGAATTGGGCGGGAGAGGACACCGACGCGCCTTCAAACGCGTTGAACTGGAGCTACGGGTTCTCGCAGGGAGGCGACACGGTAGAGCTGGTCACGACGCTGGACGGCAACTGCGCGCCTTCGGTAACCACCGAAGCGCATTCGGGCGCCGAATCGGTCAAGTTCCACTGGACCCACACGAAGGACACGGTCAACTGGGGAACAAGGACAGCCTTGCAGGTTGGAAGCGACGGCAACGGCGGAGACAGCCTAGGCACCTCGATGATGTTCCACGATATCTCAACGGCGAACAACCTGACCTTCTGGGTCAAGGGCGCGGTTGGCGGGGAACAGTTCAGGGTCGCCCTGAACAGCGGCTGGGAAGGATCGGCGTATCCGACCGACCAGACGAACCAGCTGCTCGTGAGCGGAGTAACAAGCTCATGGCAGCAGGTAGTGATGCCCCTGTCGGGATTCACGTATGATTTCCAGTATTCGGAGAATCCCGGCCCGATCGACCTGGCCCATTTGACGGGCGTCAGGTTTGTCATAGAGTCGGGCGAGCCGACCGGCGAAGGGACGGTGTATATCGATGACATCTCGTTCGATACGCAGACGGTCCCGGAACCCGCGAGCCTTCTTTTACTCGGCTCCGGCTTGAGCGGCATGTTGGTCTTTGTAAGGAAGCGTAAAGCATAAGCTCTCGTCCCCCAACGAGAAGGATCCGTCCGTCTCCCGAATCCTTTACGGCAGCTTGACAAATTCCCGCTATGTGGTATACATAAGGTATGGGTGGTATATACCAATCCTAACCGAATATTGTATCTAAGAGGAGGCGGGAGATGGACGGTAAGTTTGACAAGAAGAGGCCGATGCTCTTTTACCAGCAGTTCGCGGATATGATCAGGGACCAGATCAACAGGAACCGGTATAAACCGGGCGAATACATCCCTTCCGAAAGGCAACTGAGCAAGGATTTCAAGCTCAACAGGATGACAGTGAGGAAGGGCATCGCGATGCTGGTGGAGGAAGGCCTGCTGCAGCCGTTCAGGGGGCGCGGGACTTTCGTTACGGGTTATCCCCAGCCCGGGAAGAAGACCCGGTCCAGGGATATCGGCTACGTCTTCATAAAGGATTTCAATTTTCCGCTTTCGAAGAATCCTTATTACACGGAGATCCTTGAAGGGGCGGAAGCCGAAGCTTCAAAACTGGATTATAAGTTCTTTCTAATGTCAGTAGATTACGATGAGAGCAAGCTAAGGGAGCTCGCGTCGCGCATAATCAGCGATAAGATAGGCGGGGCGGTCTTCGTAGGAAGGCTCGACGAGAAGGTCGAGGAGATAATAACCTCCCTCGCGAAACGCAAGATACCCGTCGTCGTCATAGACAGGTACGTGCCCTATAACGGCGTCAGCGCGGTGCTGACCGACAATGCGAAGGGCGCGTATGACGCCGTGCAATACCTGGCTTCGCTCGGCCACCGGGACATAGGGTTCATTACGGGGCCGAAGTCGAACCAGGCGGTGCAGGAGAGGATCGGCGGATTCGAGAAGGCCGCCGGGGAACTCAAGCTCAAGGTGAAGGCGGAGCACACGGCCGAGAGCGACCTGCATATACACGGCGGATACCTCGCGATGAAGAAGATACTCGGGGCGCGCAAGTTCCCCACGGCGGTCTTCGCGATAAACGACGAGGCGGCGATAGGCGCGATGCGCGCGATACACGAGAAGGGGTTGAAAATCCCGAAGGACATATCGCTCGTAGGGTTCGACGACATCGAATGGGCTTCGCACACGATGCCCGGGCTTACTACCATCAAGATCTACAAAAAAGAGATCGGCGCCGCTGCCGTGAAGAAACTCACGGAGCAGATCGAGGATAAGGCCGCTCTACCGGTCAAGAACGTGATGCCGGTAAAGCTTGTCCTCAGGGAGAGCGCCTCTCATGCCTAACATCTTGAGGAGATATAAATGGGTAGTAAGCTGGATAAGTACGGTTATTTCGATAACGATAAGAAAGAATTCGTCATCGCGAGGCCCGACACGCCTCTTCCGTGGATCAATTACCTCGGCTGCGAGCAGTATTGCGGCCTCATGTCGAACACCGCGGGCGGCTACAGCTTCTGGATAGACCCGCTCGAGAACAGGATACTGCGTTACAGGTATAATAATATCCCTTCCGACAGGGGCGGCAGGTACATCTACCTGAGGGACAACAAGTCCCGCGATTTCTGGTCCGCCTCGTGGCAGCCCGTCCTTAAAAGCCCCGATAAATACAAATACGAGTGCCGCCACGGCCTCGGGTATACCGTCATATCATCGGAATATTCCGGCATAAAGACGAAGACATCATATTTCGTCCCTCTCGGGGAGAACCTCGAGATATGGATGATGGAGGTCGAGAACGCCTCGAAGAAAGACAGAGACCTTGACGTCATTTCTTTCGTGGAGTTCTGCCTGCCGAACGCGCTCGAGGACATGACGAACTTCCAGGCGAACCTTAACACCGGCGAGACCGACTACGAGGACGGCACCGTCTACAACATCAGCAAACACCGCGTTACTAAGGCGCATTTCTCGTTCTTTACCGTCGCCAACCGGAAGGTCAATAGCTTCGACAGCAAGCGCGACGACTTCCTCGGGCCTTACGCCGACCTCAGCGCGCCGCGCGCCGTCGTGGAGGGCAAGGGCAAGAACGGCATCAGCTGCGGCTGGTCGCCGGTCGGGTCGCACAATATAGGCATGAAACTGAAGAAGGGCGAGTCGAAGACGGTGATATTCATCCTCGGCATCGCGCATTCGAGGAAAGAGGTCGACGGCTACAGGAAAAAATATTCCAACAGGGCCAAGGTCCTCGACGCATTGAAAAACCTCAACGGGCACTGGGAGGAGAACCTCGACAAATTCAAGGTCGAGACTCCGGACGGCGACCTTGACCTGATGGCTAACATCTGGAACCAGTACCAGTGCCGCTCGACGTTCAACTGGTCGCGCTCGGCCTCATACTATGAATCCGGCATCGGCCGCGGCATGGGTTTCCGCGACTCGAACCAGGACACGCTCGGTTTCGTGCATATGGTCCCGGAGAAGGTGAAGCAGAGGATAATCGACCTCGCCTCCACGCAGTTCGAGGAGGGCGACGCGCACCACCAGTATTCCCCGCTCACGAAGAAGGGAAGGGAGCGCGGATATTCCGACGACCACCTCTGGCTCATATATTCCGTCGCGGAATATATCAAGGAGACGGGCGATACGAATTTCCTCTTAGAGAAGATCCCTTACAACAACGAAAAGACAGGCACACTGCTCGAGCATCTCGAAAGGGCGATAGATTATTCGGTCAAGAACACCGGGCCGCACGGCCTGCCGCTCTCCGGGTTCGCCGATTGGAACGACTGCCTTAACCTGCGCGGGCCTAACAACAAGGGCGAGTCGGTCTTAGTCGCGCAGATGCTCGTGCTGGCCGCGAAGGAGATGGCCGGCCTGCTGAGGTTCGTGAAGGAGCCGAACAAGGCGGCGCGTTTCGACGAGATAGCGGAGCGCATGACGGAGAGGATAAACGAGGTCGCCTGGGACGGCGCGTGGTATGTCAGGGCTTATGACGACAACTCGAACGTGGTCGGCTCAAAAAAGAACAAGGAAGGCAGGATATTCCTTGAGTCGCAGGGATGGGCGGTCATGTCGGGCGTGGCGCCGAAAGACAGGGCGATAAAGACGCTCGATTCGGTCGAAGAGCACCTCGCCACCGAGCACGGCGTCATCCTCCAGCAGCCGGCTTACAACGATTACCACAAGAGCCTGGGCGATGTCTCGTCATACCCGCCGGGGCTCAAGGAGAACGCCGGCATATTCTGCCATCCGAACCCGTGGGTCATGATAGCTGAATGCATAGCCGGGCGCGGCGACAGGGCGCTTTGGTATTACAAGGCGATACTGCCGCCGTCGAAGGACCCGGATGTCCGCAGGGTCGAGCCGTATATCTATTGCCAGATGGTCGCCGGAAGGGACCATCCCGATTTCGGCGAGGGCAAGAACTCGTGGCTTACCGGGACTTCGGCGTGGAATTTCGTCGCGGTCTCGAAGTATATAATCGGGATAAGGCCGGATTACGACGGGCTTGTCGTCGACCCCTGCATACCGGAAAAATGGGCGGGGTTCAGGGCGGCGAGGAAGTTCCGCAACGCCGTCTACGACATCTCGGTGGATAATCCCGGGCATGTCAGCAAGGGCGTATCTTCGGTAAAGGTGGACGGGAAGTTCATAGAGGGGAACAAACTGCCCGTATTCAACGACGGCAAGAAACATTCCGTCGAGATAACTATGGGCTAACGCATGAAGGAGACACAGATGAAGAAAGCGATGATCCTGGCAATGATGCTGGCGGTGCCGCAGTTGTGCATGGCCGCCGAATACGGGACCGTGTTCAAGGAGAATATGGGCAAGTACACATACGCATACCCGTCCACGAGCACGATCGAGATAGCCGAGCAGGGCGCGAAGGCCGGAAGGTCCTGCCTCCTGTTTGTCCTCGACCATAAGGAATACTCGGGCGGCGCGTTCGCGTTCAGCGATCCGATTGACGTTTCCCCGATAAAGGATACCGGCTCGCTCGAGTTCTGGATAAAGGGCGGCAACGGCGGGGAGAGGCTTGAGGTCGCGCTCGTGAACGAGCAGGCCGACGGTAAAAAAGCCGAAAGCTTTTTAAGCTTAAATTCCGTAAGCAGCGTCGACAACCGGTGGAAGAAGGTAGAGATACCGCTGAAGCTCTTCCCAAAGAACGGCATCTACTGGGACGCGGATAAGGGCAAGGAGCTCCCGCTCGCGTTCGACTGGAAGAACGTGACGGAATTCAAGGTCCGGACGAGGCCTACGCAGGGCCAGGATGACATAAAACTCTATTTCGACGATATCGTCTTCACGAAAGACGCGGCTCCGGGCGTCAACGCGCTTGTCGTGTTCGACGGGGCGTTCCCGTCCTATACGTACGCGTATCCGGAGAGCGGAAGCAGGATAACCGTATCGGCCGGTGACGTGTTCGAGGGCAAGCCCTCGGCGAAGATATCGCTTAACGCGAAGGACTATTCGGGCGCCGCGTTCGCTTTCGGGCCCGTTGACCTCAGCGGAATGCGCGAAGCGGGAGTCCTCGAGTTCATGATGAAGAGCGGCGCGGGCGGCGAGAAGGTGGAGATATGCCTCGTGCAGGCGGCAGAGCCGAAAGTAGAGACCGGCGTGAGCCTGAGCGGCATAAAACCCCTGACTGCCGAATGGCAGAAATACGAGATACCGCTTAGCATGTTCCAGGACAGGGGCAAGTACTGGGACGAGGTCTCCAAGAAAGAGGTCGGCGCTGACGTGAAGAACTGGGACAAGATCGGCGAGCTCAAGTTCAAGATAAGGAAGGACGAGAACAAAGAATGCTCCCTATACATAACGGACGTAAAGTTCAGATTGCAGTAATTGCGGCGGCGGTATTGCTCTGTTCATGCGCGAAGAAACCCGAAGTCGAATTCAAATTGCGGGTTTTCGACGGTGATATGGCCGGCTGCAGGGAATATTGGGGCGACTCCTGGATAGGAAGCGGAAGCGGAAGCCGCGTCGACCGGGCCGACGACAAGATAAAACTGGCCGACCTTGGAAAAGAAGGGCCTGTCCCTGAGGGGCTTGCGCTCGATTTTTCCGGGGAGAACGTTAAGGGCGGCTGGTGGTCCGCTTGTCTGGCCCGGCCAATGTGGCAGGTGATGTCGCTCGATAATTACAGGGACAAGGGATGCCTCGAGATGTGCGTAAAGGGCGCCTCCGGAGGGGAGGAGTTCATCATAGGGCTTGCAGACAAGAGCAAGCTTAAGAGGGAGGCAATGCTGCCTTCCTCAAGGTTCTTCGCGGTCACTACGCAATGGCAGCGCGTAAGGATACCCCTGTCGGAATTTGCCGCTGTAAAGCAAAGCCTCGATTTCGACAGGATATCGCACATCATAATCAGGAACGGGAACAAGCCGGGGAAATTCGCCTTTTATATAAAGGACGCGGCTTTCCGTTCGGAGCTCGTCGAGAAGTCCTATCCGCTCATCAAGGTGGACCAGGCGGGATACGCGCCTGCGGAAAAGAAGGTAGCCAAGGTATCCGGTATCGGGATAAAGGGCTACGGCGGCAGCGAATTCCATTTGATCGACGAGGATACAGGCAAGGAGGCCTTCTCCGGCAGGTTGAAGTACGTCTCGGGGCGCGATAGAGCGACGGGCGACGCGGTGTTCGACGCGGATTTTACCGCGTTCGACAGGCCCGGAAGGTACAGGGTGCGTATAGTGAGAATAGAGCACGATAGCCCCGTTTTTTGCGTCTCGGATTCCGCTTATGATACCGTGCTGCGCGATTCATTGAGGATGTATTTTTACCAGAGGTGCGGGACGGCCCTCGAGGCCGGATGCGCCGGCAAATGGACGCACGCTTCATGCCATAACGATGATGCGTACCTGTTCTCCGACGAGTCGAAAAAGATCGAGGCGACGGGCGGCTGGCATGACGCAGGTGATTACGGGAAATATGTGGTCAACGGCGGCATCGCCGCGGGAACGTTGCTGGCGATATACGAGCTCCGTCCGGGGAACTTTTCAGACGGCCAGCTCGGTATACCCGAGAGCGGGAACTCCGTCCCCGATATTCTCGACGAGGCGAGGCGGGAGGTCGAGTGGTTCCTGAAGATGCAGAGGGAAGACGGCGCGGCCTGCCATAAGCTGGCCGGGGAATATGCCCCCGTCGACAGGTCTCCGGACCGGGACCAGGTAAAAAGGTTCATAATGGACATATCGACCCCTGCAACCGCGAACCTGGCCGCTGTCGCCGCGATAGCCTCGCGGACCTACGGCAAGCATGACCCGGTTTTCTCGAAGAGATGCCTGGATGCGGCGGAAAGGGCGTGGGCGTACCTGGAGTCCCACCCTTCGAATTATCCGCCGAGGGGCTACTCCGATCCTGTTTTGGATAAGGGCGAAATTGACGGAGGCGATTACGGCGACGACCCGCAGGGAAAATGGACTCAGGGCGACAGGGACGAAAGGTTCTGGGCCGCCTGCGAACTTTTCCGCGCTACGGGAAAAGGCGTATACCATGATTACATAAAAGCGAATTACGGGATATTCAAGGCCGGCCACGCGATGAACTGGCAACAGGTGCAGAACCTGGGCCTCTATTCATATTGCATGTCCGCGCCAGCCGATACTTCGCTGAAGAAGGAGATAATGGAGTCCCTCGGCAAGTACGGCAAGGGAATATTGAAGGCCTCCCGCGCCAACGCTTATAGCAACGCAAACCGCGAATATGAATATTACTGGGGCTCGAACACAGTCGCGCTGAATTACGGCGTCGACCTGATATACCTGTACGAGATGACCGGAGACCGCAGGTACAGGGACGCCGCGCTCGACCAGCTGCACTATATACTCGGCAGGAACGTCTTCGGGCTGTCGATGGTAAGCGGCATCGGAGAGAAAAGTATAGAAAAATATTATCACACATGGTTTAATAATAGCGATTACGACACATTGCCCCCGGGATTCATGGTCGGGGGGCCGAATGCCGATAATTTCAGGGTATCGCGGTATCCGGGGCGCTGCTACAAGAACGTCGGCTCCGACTTCACCGTCGACGAGATAGCGGTAAATTACAATGCGCCGCTGGTCTTCGTATCGGGTTATTTCAAGGAGGATAAGAGATGAAAAAGGTTTTTTTGGCAGCCCTGATGATGCTGCAGGCAGCGGCCCTGTGCGCGGCGGTAGTTTACGGGATCTTCTCCGAGGAGATAGAGAAGGAAGGTACCTACCACTATTCCTACCCGACGGACGGTACGAGCGAGATAAGGACCACGAACATAGAGAAACATTCGGGGAATTATTCGATGAAGGTCACGCTTAACCCTTCCGGGTTTTCGGGCGCGGCTATAGGCAATTACCCGCCGATGGACCTGTCGAAATGCCGTGAGACTGGCGCGCTGGAATTCTGGATAAAAGGTGAGAACGGCGGCGAGAAGTGCGAGATACTCCTTCTCGACGACTCGAATAACGACGGCAACAAGACGGAAGTCGGGGTGGCAATAACGCCGAAATATGTGGCGATAACAAAGGACTGGCAGAAGGTCAGCGTCCCGCTGAAGGCGTTCCCGAACGACGGGCAGTACTGGGACGGCGAGAAGAACGTCAAGAATGCCGTCAATTGGAGCGAGATCGTGGAGTTCAAGGTCGCGAGCCGCCCCTATGACAAGAACGCCGGGTTCACGGTCTATATAGACGACGTGAACATAGTGATGCCATGATAAAAAACATAAGATCGTTCCTCGCGATGGCCGTATGCGGCGCCTTCATTCTGCCGAACTCCGGGAGCTGGTATACGAAGGACGATTCGCCGGATAAGGGCGCCTCCGTGATAAGCTTTAGGGTCGACGAGAAAGCGGACGCAACAGGCGGCGACGGCTCGATATCGTTCGAATATTCCCTGGGTAAAGGTTTCCAGTGGCCGTATGTCCAGTTATTGTGCCCGCTTTCGCAGGATGGTGCCGCGGGCACCAAGGACCTCAGCGCGTATTCCGGCGTGTCGCTCTGGATCAAGACCGAAGGAAAGACGCAGGTGAGGATCGTCATATTCACCTGCGAAGACGGCGTTACCGACATAAATAACAGCGGCACCTACAGGCACAACGAAGTATCGATAAAGACATCCGACAGGTTCGTCCATTACAAGATACCTTTCGAGCAGTTCAAGACGCCGCAGTGGTGGTTGAGCCAGCATACCGGTGCCAAGAAACAGCCCGACTGGAGCAAGTCGATAGAATTCGCGGTAATGGAAGACGACAGCCTCTCTGCCGGCGCGGGTGAGAAGGGGTGGATAGACGGGATAACTTTTTACAGGGGCCCGCTCGAGATAAAGGCCGCGTCGCCCGCGGACAGGGAATCCGGGGTGAAAGCGGACGCGCCGGTAAAGATATCGTTCAGTTTTCCCGTGACGACCGAAGAACTCCAAAAAAATTTCCGGCTCATAAAGACGGACCAGGGCGGAAAACCCGTCGAATGCGCCGTAACCGTGTCCGCTGACGGGCGGGAAGCGGTGTTTACTCCCTCGAAACCGCTCGATGCCAAGAGCCGTTATCTTTATAAGATATACAAGAGACTCGTGAACTTCACGACGGAATACGGTATCGGGAATATCTACGGTCGCGTGACCGGCGAGGATGGAAAGCCCGTCGCCGACGCGTCGGTAAGGACATATCCCGACGATAAGAGGACGAGGACCGACAAGGACGGCAGGTACTATTTCGAGGGAGTGAACCTCGACAGGATATACCTCTACTGCGTGAAAGACGGCTATTATACGGGATTCGGAGTGTTGCCGCTCGTGCCGAAGGAGGATTTCTATGTCGATTTCAGGCTTTCGGAAACCCCGAGACGGGACGGGAAAGTCCAGCCGTTCCTGTTCGGCGTGAATTTCAACGACTGGGAGACCGAAGGGTACCTTCTACCGGTAAAGGACAAGGTCAAGGCCGCGGGTTTCACGATAATGAGGTGGGGCGGCATCGGCAAGGACCTTATCGAGGTCGACGAGGCGAAGATAGACGAGTTCATCTCATACGCGAAAGCGGTAAGGGCTGAACCCGTCGTGCAGGTCAGGCTCATTAAAGGCAGTATCGAAGAGGCGGTCAAGGCGGTCAAATACTGCAATATCGCCAAGCGCTACAAGGTGAAATACTGGATAATCGGCAACGAGCCCGACTGGTATAACGAGAAGCAGTGGGGGCCTTACGGCGCGGAGGATTACTGCAGGGATTACCGCGCGTATTACAACGCTATGAAGGCGGTGGACCCCTCGATAAAGATAATGGGCCCCGAGCTGACCGCGAAATACTATCTCGCCGCGCCGGACAACTGGATAGAGCCGTTCCTCAGGGAATGCGGCGATATAATAGATATCATATCGATACACCTCTACCCGTACAGCGGCAAGCAGCCGCCCCAGCAGACGCTTATGGGCCTCGGCAATTACAGGCGCGTGATAGACAGCATCAGGCAGAAGGCGCGGGAGATCTCCGGGCGCGAGATACCCATTGCGGTCACCGAGTATAACCTGACATGGGACTGGCTCGCCGAGGGCGACGGCGCGAACAATTCGTTTTACGCGGGCCTCTACCTCGCCGACTTCCTCGGCGCAATGGCGGAGAAACAGGTGTTCATCGCGAACTTCTGGGACATCATGGAGAAGGGCACGATCGGGTTCCTCGAGCATGAGACGTTCAAGCCGTACCCGACCTATTACACGTTCATGATGTACAAGAATTTCCGCGGCGAGCTCATAGATACCGTGACGGACAAAAAAGAGCTGAAGGTCTACGGCGCGAAGGACAAAAGCGGCAATGTGGTATTGATGGTCATCAACAAGAGCGGCAGCAGGCAGGTCGAGGCGGAACTCGCCCCGGGGGCCCTGAAGAAAATACAGGACAGGTATTATTCCTTCCCGCCGTATTCGCTTACTTGCCTGAAGATCGGCTCCGGCGGCAGGTGCTCCGACGCGTGGCAGTATTCGAAGGAGCTATACGATAAAGGCGAAGGCATGCTGTCGGGCAGGGAGCTTGTAAAGAAGACCGTGCTGAAAGAGCTTGCCCCTGCGGCCGCGCAGGCCGGGCCCGGGGCAGGCAAAGGCCTGATGGATGATTTCGAAAGCAGGGACTTCGTATCACCGATGGGCGGCGCATGGATACCGGAAGACGACTCGGTAAACGGCGGCGATTCGACGGCGAAGATATCGCTTGCCGAAGGCAACGGCAGCGCCTCGGGCCTGAAGTTCGAATATACGCTTGGCGGGAAATTCAACAACAGGTATTCCATATGCGCGGCGGTATTCGACGGCCCCGTTGACCTTTCGAAGCACAGGAAAATGGTATTCTGGGCCAAAGGGTCGGCAAAGCCCTTCAAGATAAAGGTCTGCTCCGCCTCCGTAGGCGATTATGACTACCATGGCACCGCAATAACTCCCTCCGAAGATTGGAAAGAATATTCCGTTGACCTGCCCTCCCTCAAGCAGGAGGGTTGGGGCAGGAAAACAGATATTGACCTCACGCAGGTAAACAAGATACAATTTGAATCAGGCACGAAGACCGCCGGTGACGAAGGTTTCATTGTCGTTGACGATATCCGTTTCGAATAACGGAACTTTCCAGGTCGAAAACTGTCTAAATGGGTGAAGAGAGCATAAATTTCGATGAACTGGTCCTTGAGCATAAGGACAAGGTCTTCAATTTGTGCTACCGTTTCCTCGGCAATTACGAGGAAGCCGACGATTGCGCGCAGGAGACCTTCGTAAAGGTATACCGCTCTTTGAAGGGCTTCAGGCGGGAGTCGTCCGTCTCGACGTGGATCTACAGGATAGCGGTAAACACCTGCAAGAACAGGATCGCTTCGGCGCAATACCGCCGCAGCAGGATAATGGTCCGGCTCGATGAGCCGAAGGAGACCGACGACGGCGCACGGCCCATTGAGATAGGCGACGGGAAACTTTCCCCGGCGGCGGAAGCCGGCAGGAGGCAGATGGGCGAGTTGATACAGGAAGCGATAGATTCCCTGCCGCGCGACCAGAAGTCGGTGGTGATATTGCGCGATGTGGAGGGGCTTTCATACGAAGATGTCGCCGCGGCCACGGGCCTGAATATCGGGACGGTGAAATCGAAGCTCGCGAGGGCCAGGCAGGAGTTGAGGGAAAAATTGAAGGGGCTGGTGTAAATGGATAACAAAGACAAGAGGGAGATGCTGCCGGAGGACGAATACCTGAAGCAGATGAGTTCCCTGCCGAAGGTGAAGGCCCCGGATGATTTCCTGCAGAAGGTGCGCGCGCGCATAGAGAGGCGCCCGCTCCGCGAAAGGATAATCGACGCCCTTTTCGTCCCGTTCAGGATAAAGATACCGCTCGAGGTCGCGGCCGTAACAGCGACGCTCTTGCTCGTTATGTCCAGCCTCGACGTTGTCAAGCCGTCGAAGCAGCTCGCGTCCGTGCCGAAGTCCGACGTCGAGGAAGCGGTCGTCGGCAAGGCGGAAGCCGGGGGAGCCTCCCAGGATGAAAAAGATGCTTTCAAATACCAGGTATATGTAAATAAGCCGAAAGAGGAAGAAAAAGCTGTTACTGAAACGCCCGTGACGACAGAGGGCCTCAAAATGAAGAAGGCGGAATATAAAGAGAGCCGGCTGTGCGAGAAAGAGGTCGATGCAGTATGCGCGGATGCGGCTGCGCCCGCACTCAGGTCATCAAAAGGATTTTTACGGGCGGATACGCTTCCGGCGATAAAAGGATATATAGAATCGTCGCAGGGCGTCATAACCCACATCGAGACCGACAAGAATACCGGAAAGGCGCTGTATATTGACGCCGAGATACCCGCCGCGAACTATGAATCGTTCAAGAAGAAGCTGGAAGATCCCGCCATATCCCGCAATATAAAGATTGAGCCCATCCTGAAGGATTCCCCGCAGGGAAGCAATATAATCCAAATCCGCATTTTTATGATATAATCTAGAAAACGGAGGTCTGCATGAAAAAGCTGGCATTCGCGCTTTTAGCGCTGGCGGTCTGTTCTTATGCGTCGGACTTGTTTTCGCAGGAGTTCGAGGCGGACATGGTAAATACCACAAGGGGCGGAGTTTATAACGCCCATATCAACGTGGGTAAAGACAAGATGAGGATGCAGACCGACGATAATATCGTCATATCGAGGATGGATAAGGGCGTGGCTTGGATGCTCGTCCCGGCGCAGAAGATATATATGGAAGAGACGATAGACCCGAAGAAGATGCAGGTCACTTCCGAGAAGGTCGACGGCGAAACCAACAGGGAGCGCCTCGGATCGGAGACGATCAACGGGATAAAAGCCGATAAATATAAGGTAACATATGACGTAAACGGCATGGAAGGCACGATGTACCAATGGATTGCTCCGTCGCTGAACATGCCGTTAAGAAGCGAGGCAGGGGACGGCAGCTGGACGGTCGAGTACACCAACATCAAAGCGGGCCCGCAGGACGCGTCGCTCTTCGAGATCCCCGCGGGTTACAATAAAATGGATGCGTATAACATAGGTGACCTAATGAAAGGGATGACAAATGAAGAAGAATAGCCCGCTCGTTTATTTTCTCGCTTTTGTGTTAGCCGCATCTCCCGTCGCATGCAGCGCTGCCCCCGCGGGTAGTGTCAATGCCGCGACCGAAAAGAAGATAGACGATCTTATCGGCAAGATGACGATACAGGAGAAGGTAAAGCTTATCGCCGGCAACGAGATGGAGACCTACGCTATAAGCAGGGTAGGGATACCGCAGCTGAAGATGTGCGACGGCCCGCTCGGCGTCCGCCATGGGCAGGCGACCGCGTTCCCGTCATCCGTATCGCTCGCCGCGTCATGGAACCCCGAGACGGCCTACGAGGTATCCTCGGCGCTGGCCGACGAGGCGAAAGCCAAGGGCAGGAACATGTCGCTCGCTCCGTGCATAAACATACACAGGGTGCCGATGGGCGGAAGGAATTTCGAGAGTTTCGGGGAAGACCCTTACCTTACCTCGCGGATGGCGGTCGCGTACATAAAAGGCGTGCAGGACAAGGGAGTCGTCGCGACGGTCAAGCATTACGCGTGCAATAACCAGGAATGGGAGCGCGGCACGATAGACACGATAGTCGACGAGAGGGCGCTGCGCGAGATATACCTGCCCGGGTTCGAGGCCGCTATCAAAGAAGGCGGTTCGTGGTCGATAATGGCCGCCTATAACAAGGTGAACGGCTGGCACTGCACCGAGAACGATTACCTCATCAACCAGATACTGAAGAAAGAGTGGGGTTTCAAGGGCTTCCTCGTCTCGGACTGGAACGCCACGCACAGCACGGTAAACTGCGCGAATAACGGCATGGACCTCGAGATGCCGAAAGGGGATTTCTTTAACGATAAGCTCGTTGATGCAGTGAAGAAGGGCGAGGTCAAGGAATCCGTCATAGACGATAAAGTGCACAGGCTCCTGAGGGTCATGTACTGGCTCGGGCTCTTCGATACCGGCCGGCCGGAAGATAAAGGGTCCATAGACACGCCCCAGCACAGGCAGATAGTCCGCGAAGCCGGGCGCGAAGGCATAGTGCTGCTGAAGAACGAAGGCGGGATACTCCCAATCGACATCACCAAGGTCAAGTCGATCGCCGTGATAGGGCCGAATGCGGCCGTCTGCAGGTTCGGCGGCGGCGGAAGCTCGGAGATGAGCCCGTTCTATTCGGTGAGCCCCATCGACGGGCTTAAGAAGAAGACCGAAGGTAAGGTCACGATAAATTACGCGCTGGGATGCAAGTTCGACGGCGAGATGTCGCCGATCGACCCGAAATACGTCTACACGATGTATGACGGGAAGAAACAGAACGGTTTCCTCGGGGAATATTACAATAACAGGGACCTGAACGGGACCCCCGTGGTCAGGAGGATCGACAAGCAGATAAACTTCACCTGGGGCGGGAACGCGCCGGACGGCAAGCTACCCGCGGATAATTTCTCCGTAAGGTGGACGGCGAAGATCGTCCCGCCGAAGACCGCCAGATACGACATAAGTTTGATGAGCGACGACGGCTCGCGGCTATTCCTCGACGGGAAAGAGATCATCAGCAACTGGCGCGACCACGGCGAAGAGACGAAGACCGCATCGGTCATGTTCGAGGCGGGTAAGGAATACGACCTGAGGGTGGAATTTTACGAGAACGGCGGGATGGCTTCCGCAAGGATAGGGTGGGATACGCAGGAAGAGCTGATGAACGAGGCCGTGGAAGCCGCGAAGAAGTCCGATATAACGATAATATTCGCGGGGCTGTCGAAGCATTACGAGGGCGAAGGATGGGACAGGCCTTCGATGCAGCTTCCTGCGGGCCAGGATGAGATGATAAGCAAGATAGCCGATGCCAACAAGAATACGATAGTGGTACTGAACTCGGGCGCCGCGGTCCTTGTCAGCGTCTGGATAGACAAGGTCCCCGCGCTGGTCGAGGCGTGGTATCCCGGCCAGGAGGGCGGCAATTCCATCGCGGACGTGCTTACCGGCGATTATAACCCGTCCGGCAAGCTGCCTACGTCGTTCCCGAAACGCTGGGAGGACTGTTCCGCGTACCCGACGTATCCCGGGAAGAACGGCAAGACGTTCTACTCGGACGGAATATTCGTCGGATACAGGCATTTCGAGAAGGAAGGCAAAGAGGTCGAGTTCCCGTTCGGCCACGGCCTTTCGTATACGACGTTTGAATATTCGAATTTGAAGGTGACGCCGGAGAGGATATCCGACGGGAATATCAGCGCGGAGGTCAGCTTTGACCTGAAGAACACCGGCCCGCGCGCGGGAGCGGAAGTGGCGCAGATGTATATTAAGGACGTGGACGCGAGTGTCGAGAGGCCCGTCAAGGAGCTGAAGGGTTTCAGGAGGGTATTCCTCGAGCCCGGCGAGACCGTGCGCGTCACGTTCAAGATAGACAAGAGGTCGCTCGCTTTTTATGACGTGAAGGGCAAGGACTGGCTCGCCGAACCGGGCGAATTCGAAGTTATGATAGGCAGCTCGTCGCGCGACATAAAGCTCAAGAAATCCCTTACGCTCCAGAAGGGCAAGCTCATCTGATGCTGATACGCGAATACGTATCGCTGACGCTCTTCCTTTGCGTAGTGCTCGCCGTATATATCAAGGAAGCGTCACTTATACTGAAACTCGTATTCCATAAGATGGGCAGGCGGCAGGGGCCTTCCGGTTTCCTGTCCAAGCCGGCCGTCGCGGTGCACATCGTCTCCTTTATCGGCATATTATGCATCCTGTATGCCATCTTCATAGAGCCGCAATGGATAGAGGTCAAGAGAGTGGAACTGACGACGCCCAAACTGTCCAAAACGAGTATCAGGATAGTCCAGATATCCGACACGCATTGCGACCCCGGGGATAGCAGGGAGATGAAGGCCGTCGCTATAATCAATTCCCTCAAGCCCGACGTGGTCGTCTTTACGGGCGATGCGCTGAATACCGAGAAAGCGATGCCGGTATTCAAGGCCGCGATGAAAGCGATAGATGCCCCGTGGAAATTCGCCGTCACGGGAAATTTCGATTACTGGTTCATGCGCGGCAAGGACCTCTTTGGCGGCACTGGTTTCAGGGCACTGGACAGGGAGACCGTGAAGCTGGTAAAGGACGGCGAATCGGTATATATTTCCGGGCTTGATTTCGGTGAATGGAGGAGATGGCCGGAGGCCCTTAGCAAGGTCCCGCGCGGCGGATACAGCGTGTTCTTGTACCACAAGCCAGACCTCGTCGAGGATATAAAGGGAAAAGTGAACGTCGACCTCTATCTTTGCGGGCATACCCACGGCGGGCAGATAGCGCTGCCGGTCTACGGCGCGATAATAACGTTCGCGAAATACGGGAAGAGGTATGAGGCGGGGGAGTATAAGGTAGGCGATACGGTCCTCTACGTTAACAGGGGGCTCGGGCTCGAAGGCAAGGCGCTGATCAAGGCGAGGTTCTTCGCCCGCCCGGAGATAACAGTGTTCGATATAAAGCCGCAAGTCGGCCGGAGGCCGTGAAATGAAAGGCATCAAATTCATGCTGAGGACCGCGCTGATCTTCGGCATTATTTTGTTCGCGGCCTCATATATCCTGAAAGACGAACTGCCCCCGAAGGAGAGGATATTGAAAGAGCTCCTGAGGAAGCCGGTCCAGTCCGAGACGGACGCCGGGATGTTCGACAAGAAGATGGGGGATTATACCTATACGATAAAGCCGAAATACGGTTACGAGCTTTACGGCCTCGTCGTATCGTACCATCACAGCTCGGTCTTCTGGGACATGGAGCATAAAGAGTGGCAGGATTACCTTAATAACAAGGACATCGGCGTCATATGGGGCGATAACATAAACACCGGCGTCTACCGCGACATGAAATTCACGAGCGGAAGCTGGACGCTGTATTGGGACGTGAAGCTCACGACGATGCCGTCTAAGCGGCAGGATGTGTATAATAACTTTAACGCGTCAAGCATATCGAACAACCATCTCCTCGCAGCGAACGACAGGATAGCGGCCCTGATAATGAGCGCCGGGAAAGGCGACCAGGTATGGATGAAGGGCTACCTTGTCGATTACACGACGCCGAGCTGGCAGGGCTTCTGGCGCGAATCGAGCGTCACGAGGGACGATACCGGCTCGCACGCGTGCGAGGTCGTATACGTTACGGATTTCAAGATACTCAGGAAAGCTGACCAGGGTTGGGACACGGCATACGGGATGTCGAAATTGTTGATGCTATCATCGCTGGTTTTGTATATAATAGCGTTCAGCATAGAAGCGTTCATGACGGGCAGGTAAACCAAAAGGAGAAATAAGATGGGAAAATCACTGAAGGGCACGCAGACGGAGAAGAATTTGTTGGCCGCATTCGCGGGAGAATCACAGGCGCGGAACAGGTATACATATTTCGCGAGCGCCGCCAAGAAGGAAGGGTTCGAGCAGATATCCGCGTTATTCCTCGAGACCGCCGAGAACGAGAAAGAGCACGCTAAGGTATTCTTCAAGTACCTCGAGGGAGGCGATGTCGAGATAACGGCGTCATACCCGGCCGGCATTATCAGGGACACGAAAGCGAACCTTGAGCACGCCGCTGCCGGCGAGAACCTTGAATGGACGACGCTCTACGCCGATTTCGGCAAGACGGCCGCCAATGAAGGGTTCCCCGAGGTCGCGCGCTCCTTTGAGCAGATAGCCAAAGTCGAGAAATTCCATGAGGCGAGATACAGGAAGCTCGCCGGCAATATAGCCAACGGCGAGGTCTTCAAGAAGAAGGCGCCGGTCAAATGGCACTGCAGGAATTGCGGTTACGTATTCGAAGGGCCCGAAGCCCCGAAGGAATGCCCGGCCTGCAAGCACCCGCAGCCGTATTACGAAGTCCTGGCCGAAAACCTCTAAAAATTCAGGAGCCATAAAAATTCAGGAGCCATCCTCCGGGGGGACACCCATCTCAATGCAGCATGTCCCCCCGGAGGATGGCTCCTAGCTTTTTTTGGCTCCTAGCTTTTTTGAGAGGGAGCCGGCTGCGCAGGGGTCGAACATGAGCTCGTCATTGCGGAGTATCTCGGGGATGCCGCCTTTATTGCTCGCGAGGCAAGGGATCCCGAGCGCGAGCGCCTCGAGGAGGGCGAGCGGGCAATCGTCATGTAGGGAAGGCAGGACGAAGAGGCCTGCCGACTTAACGATATCAAGCCGGTCTTCCCTCGCGCCGGCGAATATTACGCTGCCGCTTATCCCGAGCGATACCGCGAGTTCCTTGAGGCGGGCCATCTCACTGCCGTCTCCCACCAGTATGAGGTACCCTCCGGGAACGGAAGCCGCGCAAAACTCCCTCAATAAGAAATCCACATTCTTCCTCGGTATCAAAGAACCGCAATACGTGATGACAAAGCTTCCTTTCGGGATTCCGAATTCCTTCCAAAGGTCGATTATCTTTGCGTTGTCGATATCATCCTGAGCCGGGCGGTTCGGGGATATGCCGATATCCTTTTTAAATCCGTAGTATTTGCGCGCCCTTTGCGCGAGGTCTTTTGATACGGCGAGTACGCTCACCGCGCAGCGTATGCCGACAAAACCGTATAACCTTAGGGCCAGCGCGACAGGAGGAGAGAGGCGCCTGCTCCTGATAAGATGTTCCATGCTTCCTTCCATCAAAAGGGTGGTCTTCGCTCCGCAGAGGATGGCAGCGGGAGCGCAGAGCGCGGCGAATTCCTCGTTGTATACGACGAAGTGTTTTATCCCGTGTCTCACCGCTATGAAAAATATAAATAAAGGGCTCAGCGCGTAAAATACAGCGTAGAATAAAAGCTCGTTCCCGCAATAGAAGGGGAATTTGTGGAAGGTGATCCCGCGGCGCTCTTCGCCGAAGAATGGCTTTGACGAAAGATAATGCGCCTCGACGCCTTTATCGGCAGCCGCTTTTACGGCAAGGGAGAGCTGGCGGAAGCATCCGCCCTGTTTCGGGTAAGGGTATAGTGTGAATATCGCTGGTTTCATCCGTTCCTTTTTGCGATCCGGTGCGCGAAATGCCTCAATTTTACCCTCGGCAACACCCTGAAAGCCGTTTTCATCGCGACGCCGGTGATCTCGTTATCCGGGAGGTAGTTTAAACTCCACCCTCCGGGCATATCGTACATATCCCCGTGCGCCCACGGCCCGGCGGCGGCTTCCGAACATTTATCCACGAGCCCCGTAAACGCGGAGACATTCCTGTTGATATCGAACCGGCTTTCTGCGGCCCTGCGCGCGGCGTCCCCGATGCCCGAGGCGCGCGCCTTATCCATCTTCGCGATATTCTCGAGTATCCGCGCCACTGCCCCGGTATCCCCGGTTTCCGCGGTAAATCCGTTAACGCCGTCCTCGATGACACGCCATCCGCCGCCGGAGGACCGCGTTACGCAGGGGATAAGCCGCGCGGCCATTGCCTCGAGCATGCTTACCGACTGCCCCTCATATTTTGACACTTGCAGGAATACATCGTATCCGCTTAACCTTCCGAGGAGTTCCGCGCGCGGGATCTGCCCGAAGAAATTCACCTTTCCGCATGATAGGCGCATCTTACGGGCGGCGCAAGCAAGCGCCCGTTTATCGGGGCCCGAACCTATGATATCGAGGGTGAACGAAGTCCCGCGCTTATCGAGCAGCTCAGCGGCCTTCAGCAGGCCGGAGGCATCTTTTTGTTTTTCGTCTATCCTGCCGAAATATACTATCTTCAACGGCCTGAGGGAATATACTTTATCTTCCCGCGCGGGAATCGTTATGCCGTAGGTTATGAGTTCGATATCATCTTTCCTGTGCGGGATATATCCTGCCAACGCCTGCGCGCAGCCGCCGCTAACAGCCATGAATCCCGATATCGCGGACTCATACCAGGCGAGCGGTTTGTAATATTCATCCGAGCTGTCGGCATGGCACGCGCCTATGCACCTTAAACGAGCTCCTTCTTCGTTAAGCTTCGCGCAGATCCCGAATACCTTATGCCGCCAGTTCGGCATCACGACGGCGGGGGAGAGGCGCCTGAGCGTTTTTCCGAGCTGGTCCCATGAATGGATATAAATGTCCACCTTCTCGTCGCCCGCAAATGTGTAGCCGTCGCTTATCGTGATGAGGTTGTAACGGCTTCCGTCTAACCGGTGCCTGAGTTCCCTGATCCAGGCGTCGACACCGCCGATAAGGGTGTTGCCTGTCCAGATTATAAGGTTTATCTTTTCCATGATCTTTTAAGTATGCTGAGGACCCCGCCTTTATTGAAATAGTCGGAGCTCCATCCTCCGGGCATTATATAGGTGCTGCGGGGCCATTCCCGCGCCGGGCTTTCCATGCAGGCGTCGAGCGCTTCCATGAATTCGGCGCCCGTTTTCCTGATATCGCAGTTGTCCGCGGCGGTCTTGTACGCGCGGCCGCCCATTACGGAGGCCTCGTCCGGGCCCATGCGCGAGATGCGCTCAAGCGCCGAGGAGATGCTTTCTATATCGCCTATTCCGGCAGTAAACCCGTTAACGCCGCCGTCGATCAGGTACGACGCGCCGCCGCTTGCCCTCGTTACGCAGGGTATGACCTTCCTTGCCATGGCCTCCATCATGCTGAGGCCGAAGCCCTCGTACTTCGAGACCTGCAGGAAGACGTCGTATTCGGGAAGCTTCGCGAGCATTTCGGAATGCGGCACCTGCTCAGAATACCTTATTTTTCCGGACTCCGGCAGCGCCTTTTTGAGCGCATCTTTGTCGGGCCCGGAACCGATGAGGTCCAGCGTATAATCGACGCCTTTACCGTCGAGTATCCGCGCGAGAGCTGCGAAACCGAGGACGCCCTTTTGTTTCTGCTCCATCCGCCCGAAATACGCGAGTTTTAACGGGCGCAGCGAATATCCTTTCGCGGGCGCTGCCGGTATTGTTATGCCGTAAGGGATGCGTGTTATGTCGGATACGCGCTCCGGCGGGATGCGCGCGGCGAGTTTATCCCTGCAATAAGGGCTTCCCGCGACGAACTTCGAGATGCCCGGCTCGTACCAGGCGAGGGGGGCGTAATATTCTTCGTCGCTGTCGGAATGCGGCATGCCGAGGCACCTTAAATGAGCGCCGTCCTTATTCAGTTTCGCGCAGATGCCGGTTATCGGGTGGGCCCAGTTCGGCATCACGACGGCGGGTGAAAAACGCTGAAGCGTTTTCCTAAGTTGTTTCCAGGAACTGACGTATATATCTACTTTCTCATCGCCCGCGAATGTGTAGCCGTCGCTTATCGTGATGAGGTCATAGCGGCTGCCCTTAAAGAACGTTTTCAGTTCTTTAACCCAGGTATCCACGCCGCCTATGAGCGTATTGCCGGTCCAGATTATAAGGTTGGCCATTTTTTAGAAGAAATAACTTTTCGCGGCATCGCCCGCGCAGGACTTGCCGCACTTTATGCCGTCTTCGGCGATGTTATTGAGCCACGCCATCCTGCACTTGTCTTCCGAACAGAATTCCCTGAGCTTGTTGAAGAAGAGGAAGGGGAGAAGGTTTATCTTTATAAGCTCTTCCGTCGAGGGGTCCTTGAAGTTCCCGAGGAGGTACTCGGGGTCGGAAACCCTGACAAAGCAAGGGTATACCTCGCCGGTCGGGCGGAATATCTTGAAGGACATGCAGTAGTAACATTTGTCAAAAGGTTTACCCGCGCGGAAATCGTTGCCTTCGGAGACCTTCTCCCAGTTGGTGTTGTTCAGGATGAATTTCGAGAGGCCGGTGTCGCCGCAAAGGTATTTTTCGAAGATCCTTACGGAATTTTCCACCTGTTCCTTTGTGCATATCATCTCCCGCGAAACATGGTTCTTGCGGACCTTTTCCGGGACATCCACGCCGGGCCGCATAGGTCGGAATTGTATGTTTATCTTGCCTATTAACGAGGGGCATTTATCGGAAGCGATATCATATACCAGTTTCACAAGTTCATGTGTCTCGTGGATATTCCTGCTCCAAACGAGATATCCCAGCCCAACGTGGGGGATAGGGCCCCGAAGGTAATCAAAATAATTATCAAGCACCCTATGGAAAACGTCCCTCTTCTTTGACATAAAGAACGTCTCCGGAGTCGCGGAATCTATAGATAACCTTATCCAGTCGATGTGGCGCTGCCAGTCGCCTTTGGGTATGTGCGTCCCTTTCGTGACGACGCCTATTTGTATTCCCTCGTCGTATTCTTTTATCTTCGAGACGATATCGGCGAAGCCCTTGCCTTTATATTTATAGAGCGTAGGTTCGCCTCCGCCGACGAGGACGACCGACTTCGGCCTGTATGTATTGAGTATCCTCCGGAAATATTCGAACGGCATGACGTCATTTCCGCGGTCCTTGTAGTAGCATCCCACGCATTCGTGGTCGCAGAAATCGGTCGGGTGGAATTCGATATGCCCCGCTCCGACAAGCATTCCCAGGTAAGCGTCGAATCTCGCGCGGGAGAGCCTGACTTTGCTGGACTTATTGAGGGCGTAGATGCCGTCGACCGCCTGCGCGAAGCCGGACTTCCCGGATTGCAGTTCCGCGAGGATCGAATTAACTTTCCTGACGGCCTCGGAGGGATAGAACCTGCTTTCGACGGCTCCGATAAGGCGGCCTATCGCGATCTTCCTGCCTATCAGCGCGCTATGGTTGAGTATCCTGGAGTGGTTGCGGGCGACCAGGCTCAGGTAATTCAGGACGGGTTTTACCGATACGGTTGCGTTTATCATCTTATCCGTATCCTGTTATAGTATCTGTTCAGCGGGCTGTCAATGTATTTCGTATTGTTCCAGACCATGTCCGCGTGGACGAGCGAATACGCCCCGGCTTCGATCCCCGACACGAACCTCGACGGGTCCCAGATCCCGAGCATCCATAACCGGTCCATTATGTACGGTTCGAAGACCGGGCCCTTGCCGGCGATTATGGCTACGGAGGCGTCTTCGGCCATTACGTATTTATCGGTGCCTTCGGCGGCCCGCATTGCTTTATCTTTCGTCGTTTTTTCCGCCGCGAAATAATCTCCCGGGAACGCCGGGATATCCTTCCAGAAGAACGGGTTAGACCCGGGCACCGGCAGGTTCATTAACGCGAAGATGCACAGGAGCGCGCCCACGGCCGCTTTCCTGCCTTTTGTGAGGCCGGCAACGGAAATGAGCGAACCGGACAGCAGAAGCAGCCATATATACGCCTCGATGAAATAATTCGTGTCGGAGCCGACCCTGGAACCCGCGACGAGGATATAGGCCATCGAGGCCGCGAGGCCGGCCGACAGGAAGGCGGCCCTTATCCTTTCCGCCGGCGGCATGCCGCGTAAGCGAAAACATATCATTACGGCTATTAATAAGGGCCATGTTTCCGAAATGAAACGCTTCAGTAGCGCGATCCCGAGGCCCGGATCCAACTCGGTAAATTTCAGCATAATCCCGAAGGCCTGGGACGCGAATTGCCCCGCGGTCGCGGCCTGCCATACGGAGAACATCGCCGCGGTCAATGCCGCGAACAAAAGGGCCGCCTTCAGCGCGGGCCGCCCGGTGTAAGCCCAATACGCGAACAGTACCGCGGCCGGTACGGCTATCATCGATTTCGTGAAGAACGCCAGGCAAAGCAGGGCGGAGGACGCGGCCATTTTAGGCGCGCCGGCCCCGTTTTCGAGCCCTATATAAAGGGCGAGGCAGATGAAGAACGTCTCAAGCATATCCACGCGGTAGAGGTTCCCCCAGTAGGCGACCGCGTTTATAGAAAGGAATAAGAGGAAGAATACCGCCGCCCAGGGCCGCCCGCCGCACCGTTTCGAGGCATTCATCCCCAACAATACGGCGATGCCGCATGCCGAGAGCAGGCTTATGATGCGGCCGGCTTCCAGGCCGAGGCCGGATAACTTATGCACCCATCCCGCGGCGATATAGAAGACCGGCGCGTACGCCGTCGGCCAGTACGGCCATTGGTTATGATCGGGATAGTACCCGAGCGACTGCGACCAGAAGTTGGACGCCCACATCGCGCCCTCGACGATATTTATCGAATACGGGTAGCGCGAGGCCGCCAGGGAATAGTAAATGAAATACGCGAGGTTCAGCAGGAGCAGAAGGATGAGCGCCGTATGCCCGGGAGGAAGGGCCCTTCCCGCGATGCCGATAAGCCCCGCGAGGTTCCTGATATCCGACCTAATTAGCGACGCCTTCGAGCCGGGAGTATACGACCATTCGATCGGGACTTCCTTAATATCCATTCCCGCGCGCCGCGCCTCATACAGGATCTCCGCGTCTATAAGGGAGCCGCTTGACCCGCACAACGGCATTATTTCCCTGAGCCGCGCTGTCCTGAAAACCTTGAGGCCGCAGAACGGGTCCGTTACGGGAAGGCCGGTGAAAGATCTCACTGCGCCCGCCGCGAGCGCGCTGTTTATCCTTCTCGATAAAGGGGCGGGGGATGTTATCTTCGAGCCCGGCATCCTCCTCGAGCCGGCGACGATATCATGGCCTTGCGCGAGCTTCAGGAGCTTCTCCGTTTCCTCCGGGCAGACTGAGCCGTCGATATCCGCGAAAGCCATAAGCGGGGCCGTTACGCTCTTCAGGGCTTCGGCGAGCGCGCGGCCTTTGCCCTTCTGCGGTATTTCTATGTACCTGATGTTCGCTGAATCCCGCGCAATGCCCTCCAGGACGTCCGCGGTCCCGTCGGTGCTGCCGTTTACGACGACGAGTATCGAATATTCCCCGCGCCCGTAGCGTTCCGCGAAATACCTGTCGTATCTCTCGACCGTGCGGTATTCCGGGAGACGTTTCGCCTCGTTGTAAGCCGGGAAGACGATCTCGAATTTAGGCGCCATCGCTCGTTATCCTTCCGCCCTCCATCACGATAGTGCGGCCGCATATCTTTTTTATGCTCCCGGTGTCGTTTGACACGAAGAATATCGTCTTGCCGGCCCTTTTCAGTTCGGAGAGTTTCTTGAAACACTGTTCCTGGAAACCGGTATCGCCGACAGCGAGGACCTCGTCTATAAGCAAAATACCGCCGTCAATATGGACAGCGACGGAGAAGGATACCCTGGATATCATGCCATGGGAGAGCTTGAGCACCTGCGCGTCGACCATCTCGCGTACGCCGGCGAAATCCACGATATCATCGAAGATCTTCTTCGCGTTCTTCCTCTTAATGCCGAATACGGCGGAAAGAAGGTATATGTTCTCCTTGACGCTCAGGTTGAAATTCAACGCGCCCTCGACCCTTATGAGCGGCACGACCCTGCCGTTTACCGCGGCCTTTCCGGACGTCGGTTCCGTGATTCCGGCGATGAGCCGCATAAGCGTCGTCTTGCCGGAGCCGTTGGGCCCGGTGACGCCCACCGATTCGCCGCGGTCCACGGAAAAGGAGACGTCTTTCAGCGCCCAGAGGTAGTCATTCCTGCTGAAGTAATATTCGCCCTTATGGAACCTCTTGCTGACATTCCTGAATTCTACGGTTTTCATGGCGCTAGTATGTCCGCTATGTTCTTTTCGCTTGCTTTGAATATATAGTACCCGGCAACGAAGACCGTTATTGATATCACCGAAGCTATCGTGATGGAAAGCAGGTCCGGCGCGCAGTTATGCAACAGCGCCTTCCTGTAGCCGTCGAGGATCCCGGCCATCGGGTTAAGGAAATAATACGGCAGCAGCGCCTTGTCGACCATGCCGACCGGGTATCCGACGGGCGAGGCGAGCATCCAGACCTGGAGCAGTATGGGCATCGCGCTTTGTATGTCGCGGAAATAGACGTTCAACACCGAGACGATAAGGCACACGCCTATCGTGAACATCAAATGCACCGCAAATACCGGGACCACGTACAGGGCGTTTATCCCCACCGGATAGCCGTAAAGCGCGAATACCGCCGCAAGCAGCGCGGAAGATACCATGAAGTCCGCGAGCGTCGCGAGCACGGAGCCGAGCGGCACGGTTATCTTGGGGAAGTTGATCCTCGTTATCAGGTTGAAATTGGAGTTGAGGCAGTTGACCGCGAAACCCACCGAGGACGAGAAGAATATCCACGGGACTATCGCGGTGAAAGCGAAGACCGGATACGGCGCGCCTTCCGACTGCACGCCAGCGACCTTCGAGAATACGACGGTGAACACCGCCATCGTCATCAGCGGGTTGATTACGGCCCACGCGGCCCTGAGGTACCTTTGCTTGTACCTTTGCTTGAGGTTGACGAGGCCGAAGGCGATTATGAGCTCGTGCCAGTTCCTGATGCTTGATAAGAGAGAAAATGGGTTAGGCATTTTGATGTAATTCATTATATTACAAATATATGCGGGGTTCAATAGGGCTTGAAACGGCCGGCCTCAGGCAGGAGTCAGAACTTATAGCAGCTCTTTAACTGGAAGTACTGCCCCTTAGGCGCGTTCTCGGTATGGGTGTCGTAGAGGTACGTGAAAGAGAAGCTCATCCCCCTTATCCGCGTGTAGATATCCCCCCCGACGGAAAACGTCCTGCGCCCGCTGTTCTTTATCTTGACGCCGTCGCGCCTCTGCTCGCTGCTCATCATCCAGTTTACGGAAGGGCCCATCTTGAGGTTTTTTGCGACGTTATACCCGAGGAGATACTGGAGATGGAGCTCATCGCCCGGCGCGATATCCTTGTCGTTCTCGAGCCGGAAATAGTATTTTGCCGCGGCGTCCATGCTGAAATCATTTATCGTCTTACTGAAGAATACGACGGGCCTTATGTCGACCTGGTGCGTGCCGTAATTCGTGCTCTTGTCCGAGGCGTATTCGCCGGTAGGCATCTTTACAAACAGCATAGGCAGGACATCGACTTCCTTGATTGGCAGGAAGTAGCCCGCGCCGGCTGTAGCGTCGCCGAGGCCCCATGAACTCTTGTCCGTAGGACGGACCCGTACGCCGCCCGCGGGAAGCAGGGCCGTCACGACGAAGTCCGGGGAATAATAACAGAATCGCAGCAGCTCCTCCGCTTTCAGGAGCTTGTCGGCCGCATAGACGGAGGAGTAGGTCAGGAAATAGAGGCCTTTCGGCGCACGGGCACCGTCATAGAAGTTTACGGCATGGGAGATATCTGGTATTATAATCATCAGGGCGGCGGCGATTGCCGAAGCATAAGACAGGGCTTTAATGCGCATTGTAAACCTCCTGTATATTAAGTGGTTTACAATTATATAACAACCGGGTGAAATATGCAAAAGATATCGCTGTATATACACATCCCATTCTGCGCGAGGAAGTGCGCTTATTGCGATTTCTACAGCGTCGTGTATGATAAGTCCACCGCGGATGCCTATATAGATGTCCTCTGCGCGCAAATAGGGAAGATAGACAGGCCGGTCTCGACGGTATTCATCGGCGGGGGGACGCCGACGGTGCTTGAGGTGCCGATGATTAGGAAACTGCTGCGCTGCCTCGGGAAGCTTCCCGTGAGGGGCGCGGAGTTCACCGTTGAGGCGAACCCGGAGAGTTTGACCGCGGACAAGATAAACCTGTTCCTCGACGAAGGCGTCAACCGGATCAGCATCGGCGTGCAGTCGTTCCGGGACGGCAAGCTCAGGAAGCTTGGCCGCATACATGATTCGAAGAAGGCAAGGAACGCTGTCCTCTCGGCGGCGAAGAAGGGATTCAGGAACATAAATGCGGACCTGATCTTTGGGGCCCCCGGCGAGGCATTCGAGGAATGCGCCGCGGAATTCGACGAGGCGGCGGGCCTGCCGTTAACGCACATATCGTGCTATTGCCTGTCGTATGAGAAGGGCACGCCGTTATACGAGGCGAAAAAGAAGGGCGATGTGGCACCGGTCGAAGATGAATACGCGGCGCAGATGTATTCCTACGCGATGGATTTTCTGCCTAAGAAAGGTTTCAGGCATTACGAGGTCTCGAATTTCGCCAAGAAGGGGTATGCCTGCAGGCACAACATCAACTACTGGGAGAACAACGAATATATCGGCCTCGGAGCGTCGGCGGTCACCTATACCGGCGGCGACAGGATGAGGTACATCCCGGACGTAAAGGAGTATATGGAGAAGGCCTCTTCGGGCGGACGTGCGTTCGTTTCATCGGAGCACCTTATCGGCGAGCGCAAGGCGAGGGAGACCGCTGCAGTCAAGATCAGGACCGCGGAAGGGATAGATTTCCGCCGGTTCAGGGAGAAGACCGGTTGCGACCTTATGAAACTGGAATCCGCCGCCATACGCAAGCTCTGCGACGCGGGCCTTGTAAAATTCAGGATGTCCAAATGCAGGAAGGCGGGCATTGCGCTGACGAAGAAAGGGTTTCTTTTCTGCGACACGGTATCAAGCGAACTGTTGTAGGGGCATTGAATCTGCCCGGTTCCCATGGTATAATTGTAAACAATAAAAATAATGGAGGTAGACAATGAACACGATAGCAATAAGCAGGAGCCGTTTCGCTGCGGAGAGGCTCGTACTGTCGTTCGTGATGGCGGGGATCGTTGCGCTTCTCGCGCAGATCAGGATACCGCTTCCGTGGACGCCCGTCCCGATAACCGGGTCTACGCTCGGCGCGATCTTCGCCGGTGTACTTCTCGGCGACGTCTGGGGCGGCGTCAGCATGTTGCTGTACCTTACGCTCGGCGCGGCCGGGCTTCCGGTGTTTACGGGTTTTAAGGGCGGGCCGGAGGTATTCTACGGGCCGACCGCCGGATACCTGCTTGGTTATGTCGTGACAGCTTTTGCTATCGGGCATATAACGGACAATTACCCAAAGGCAAGGGGATTCCTGCCGCTGCTCGGAATAATGACGGCTTTCAGCGCGCTGATATTACTGCTCGGGTCGGCATACCTGGGTGTCTGGCTTCGCGCCGTGACGGGCCGTGAAGCCGGGTTCACCGAACTGTTTACGATGGGTTTCCTGCCGTTCATCCCGGGCGATATAATAAAATCGTTCGCAGCCGCCGCTATCGCGGGATTGATAACCCCCAAGGAGTCGTATAAGTAGCAAGCAAGGAGCCATCCTCCAGGGGGCTGCGAAGCGTCCCTCGCGCAAAATAATTTGAAAGAAAATCACCTCCTTTTTCATCTATTAGGCATAGAGAAAAAGGAGGTTTTTCATGCCAAGAAAACCCAGACATTTGGTTGATAACGGTTTTTATCATATCATGAGCAGGGGCCACAACAAGTGTGAGCTGTTTTATTCGCGAAAGGATTACGAGAAGTATAAGAACTTAATCGTTGAATATAAACAAAAGTTTCCTTGCGATATCTACCACTATTGTTTTATGCCGAATCACGTCCATATTGTATTAAAAATAATACGCGGAGATGATCTACCGGAACTCATGCAGCGGATTAATCAGGGTTATGCTCGGTATAACAAGAGACTGCGCGGAACAGTCGGAAATCTATTTCAGGGGAGATATAAGGGCCTTATCATCGAAACGGAGGGGTATTTACTGGAGTGCGGCAGATATATAGAAAGAAATCCATTAAAATCAGGATTAGAGAGCAACCTGCTGCGGTATCCTTTTTCCAGCTTCAGTTTCTATGTGAAAGGGGATAGAGATGAAATATTGACTCCAAACCCGCTGTATTTAGAGTTGTCCCGCTCCGAAGAGGAGAGGAGGAGGATTTATGCAGAGTATGTACTCAAGGAAAGGATGGAAGAGCATGTTAAGAGCATTAACTCAGGATCATAGCGCACCATTTAGGGGCAAGAGCTGAGGGTGTCCCCCCGGAGGATGGCTCCTTCGTATTTTTTTGTTGACAAGTTATTGTGATTATGATAACTATAATACAAAATATATAAATCATAAGAATGGCAGTTATGGTAATTACAATAACTCTGTGAGGGAAGAAGCTCTATAATATGGGCCTAAAGCAGAAGCTTATATCCGCGCAGGAGATCATCAAGAAGTACGGCATAACCTACCAGACCGTCAACCACTACACGAATTTCGGGCTTATCAACGTAATCACCAAGAAATCGAACGTCCGGCTTTACGACGAGGAAGAGGTGGACCGCCGCCTCACGAAGATAATCCAGCTCGCCGGAGCGGGATTCCCGCTGCGCCTTATCAGGAAGACGCTCAACGACGAGCTCGCGGTGAAGGTCAACACAGGGACGGGTGGCGCATGAGCTACTTCAAGATACTCGGATTGGAGAAAGAGCCGTTCTCGACAAGCCCCGACCCTGAGTTCTTCTACCAGTCGCCGGAGCATAAGTCGGCGCTTTACCGGCTGCGCATAGCCATAGAGCTCAGGAGAGGGCTGAGCTTAGTTCTCGGAGATGTCGGGACCGGCAAGACGACGTTGAGCAGGAAACTCTCGCAGCTTTTGGCCGAAGACCCGGGCCTCGTGATGGCGATGGTCCTTAATCCCGTATATGAATCTGAAAAACAATTTTTAGCGGACCTTTCGGAGCGCTTCCATATTGTGGTGGATTCGGGGAATGGGAGCGCTCCAACGTTATTGGACTACATGAAGTCGTTCGAGAAGTTCCTGTTCGAGAAGGGAGTGCAGGAGGACAAGACGATAGTCCTGCTCATCGATGAATCCCAGAAGCTCAGCGACCCGTGCATGGAGATCCTGCGCGCGCTGCTGAACTACGAGACGAACGAGTACAAGATCCTGCAACTCGTGCTTATGGGCCAGATGGAGCTCCTGCCGCGGATAAGCAGGATAAACAACCTCTGGGACAGGATTGCGGTCAAGTATTTCATAAACCCGCTCGAGGAAGACGAGGTCCGGGAGCTTATAAATTTCCGCCTGCATAAGGCGGGGTATGTCTCGAGAGAGCCGCTCTTCGATGATGCGGCCGTAAGGGCGGTCTTTAACCATACGCAGGGATATCCGCGCAAGATCGCGATGCTCTGCCACGACGCGCTCGAATATACCGTGATGTACAACAAGCACTGCGTCGACAGGCAGGTCATACATGACCTTATCCAACGCGAGATGAAAGCGGCGCAGGCATTCCGCTATGTCTCGCAGGCGGCGGGCTGATATGGCTGACACCGTATCTCCCGAAGAGAAGCTCTTTAATATGATCAAGGAAGGGAAGGATTCCGGCTCCGGCGGTGGAGTTTCAAAACCGAAGAATTCCTCGGCAGCACTCGGGGGGATAAAGAAATTCTTCGGATCTTTGAAACTTCACCCCGGCGCTAATAAGCAGGATGCCGCCTCCGCATCCGCGGCGCCCCGGATAGAGATAGACCCGGGGTCGGTGAACAGGGTGCTGTCGGTAGTCCTGCTGGCGGTCGCGAGCTTCTTCGTATATTACCTTTTCAGCACGCGGCCGGACGCGGAGAAGATAATAAAATCCGTCCCGAAAACGGATACGTCCCTGAAGGCCGAGGTCGAGAGGTTCGCGCCGCTCGAATCGTACCTCGCGGAGACGCGGAGGAGGAATATCTTCAAGCCGGCGCCGAAAGACGAGGCAAAAGGAGCGCCGACATCAAGAGAGGCGATGGAAAAACTGAAAGAAGCCGCCCGTGACCTGAAGGTTGTGGGGATCTCCTGGGGAGAGACCCCGAAGGCGCTGATCCGAAGCGAAAGGGACAAGACGACATATTTCCTGAAGCAGGGCCAGCAGGTCGGCACGACGGACGTGGATATAAGGTCTATAACAAAGCAGAAGGTCACTATAGGATACAAGACGGAAGAATTTGAACTGCCTTAAAGGAGAAGCAAATATGAGAAGATACGCAGGGTACGCGCTAATGGCCGCAACGGTGCTGGTCGCCGCCGCGGCGATATGCCAGTGGCCGCTGCCGCTTTCGGCGCAGGACGTGTCGGGAGAGCCGCGGAAGACGCTTTCGCAGTATGATTTCGAGGGGCTGTCGAAGAAGGTCTCGCTCGACCTGCGCGCGATGGATATAGTCGACGTCCTGAAATTCCTCGCGATAGAGGGCAACCTGAATATCGTCGCAGGCAAGGAGGTCGCCGGGCCGGTCAGCCTGCTCATAAACGACGTCGCCATAGGCGACGCGCTCGAGATGATACTGGCACTTAACAACTTCGCGTATGAGGTGCAGGGCGGCATAATCAAGATCCTGCCGGCGAAGGACTACAAGGCGCTCTACGGCGTCGACTTCTACGACCAGAAGAAGACCGTAATACGCCGGCTGAAATATGCTTCGGCAAAGAACGTAGCCACGATGATGGGAAGCGTCAAGAGCGACATCGGCAAGATAATCTACGACGACTCGACCGGGACGATAGTTATGATAGATACCCCCGCGAAGATAGCGGAGATGGAGGAGATAATAAACGCGTCCGAGATGCCGACCGTCACGAGGGTCCTGCCGACCGAGACGAGGGTCTTCGAGCTCAAGTACGCGCTCGCAGACAATATTAAGGAAGAGGTCAGCAAGTCCCTGACCACGGATATCGGCACGATGCGCCTCGATAAGCGGACGAACACAATAGTCGTTACCGACCTGCCGCACCAGATGCAGAAGATAGAGACGGTCATAAAAGCGTTCGACAGGAAGACGCGCGAGGTCTTCATCGAGGCGAAGATCGTCGAGGTCACGCTCTCCGACATGTTCCAGTGGGGCATCGACTGGAGCTATATATCGCAGTATACGCGCAAAATAAACGGCGAGAACAGGAGTTACCGCATAACTCCCGAGGCGAACCTGCCCATCGGGCTTACCGGCACATACGGCCAGCTGACGCTCGCCTCGATAAACACGGCGAACCTCGCGATGACCCTGCAGGCGCTCGACACTGTCGGCGAGACGAAGATACTTTCGAACCCGCACTTGACCGTCGAAGAGAACAGGGAAGCGACGATCAAGGTCATCGAGAAGCAGCCCTACCAGCTCGAGACGACGACCACCGCCTCCGGAGGCACCACGACGACATCGAAGAACTACGAGTTCGTCGACGTCGGTGTCACGCTAAACGTGAAGCCGCTCATCAACGAGGACGGCTTCATCAGCATGGTCATAAAGCCGGAGGTCAGCTCGATCTCGACATGGTATGGCGGCGCGGCGCAGGCGGCGGGCTCGGTGCCGGTAGTCAAGTCGGCGAACGCCGAGACGACGGTCACGATAAAGGACGGCGTCAGCATAATCATCGCCGGCCTTATCAAGGATAATAAGACGAAGACGGTCAACAAGCTGCCGGTCCTCGGCGACCTGCCGCTCGTCGGCCTTCTCTTCAAGAATATAAGCGACGATATACGCAGGACGGAGACGGTCGTATTCCTCACGCCGAGGATAGTGCACGGCGACCAGCCGTTCCTGATGGAGAGAGACACCGCGAAACCGACAAGGGGCATAAGAGAATAAGGTGAAGGAGGTGTTGAAAATGAGGAAGTATTTCGCGCTTTTGCTGCTGTGTTTCATGACGGCAGCGCATGCCGCGGGGGCCGATGACATCGATGACGTCATAAACAGGAACCTAACAATGCGGCAGCAGGTGGACGCGCTCGAGACGAAATGTTCGTCGCTCGAGAACGAGAGGGATGTGCTTATCTCGAGGGTAAAGGAGCTGCAGAGGAAGAACGACCTGCTCGCGAGAGGCGAGGCCGCCAAGGGCATAACCGTGACCCCGGCGGAGCTCAACGAGCTCAAGAAGAAGCTCGACGACGCATCTAAGAGACTCTCTTCCGTCATGAAGGAAAGGGAAGCGATGCAGAAAGACCTCGATAAGGCGAATAAGCAACTCTCAGACGTGGATAAGAAGATCGCCTCCGAGGTCCAGAAGAGGATGAAGGACATAAAGGCCGCGCCGGCGGTCTCCGACAGGTCCGAGGCGATCAGGGCTCTTCAAAAAGAGAATGCGGCCCTGCAGGACGAGATCAAAGGCCTGAAGGACGCGTTGAAAAAACAGGGACAGCCGGAAGCCTCCGGGCAGAGGAGCGACGCGAAGCCGGTAAAGATAAGAGAGGCCCAGGGAGGGCCGGAGGATATCTTGCAGGCCGAGGTCCTGAGGGTCCAGCTTGACAAGCTCGAATCCGACCTGAAGAACGCGCAGAAGAACGCGGAAGACGCGAAGAAGGAGAAGCAGGCCGCGGCGGCGCAGGCGAAGAAGATGAAGATCAAGACAGATAAGGAGAGGCTCGACATGCATTTCAACCTCGCGGTCGTATATGAGAAGAACGGCATGTATGCCGACGCGGAACGGGAGTATTACAAGTGCCTCCAGCTGGACCCGAACGACGCGGAAGTCCATTATAACCTCGCCATCCTCTATGACGACAGGATGAACAAGACGAGCGCCGCGCTCGTGCATTACAAGAGGTACCTCGAGCTGAGGCCGAAAGGCGAGAGCTCGGAAGAAGTCAGGCAGTGGATATTCAACGCCGAACAGGAGGCAAGATTGGGAGTGGAAGCGAGATAGATGAGGATAAGCTTCGCGGTATTATACGCGTTGGCCATAATAGTCCCGACGGCGCTCTTGGCGTATTTCGGCCTGCTGGCGGTGCGCAGCGAGAAGTCGATCGTCGAGAGGAACATGATGCAGAAATACGAGGCGATGGCAGGCCTCGTGGAAGGCGAGTTTAATAAGGCGCTCTCGGAGTCGCAGAAGGACCTGCTCGATAACCCGAAATACGTCGAGCATATGATAATAGAGCAGTCGGCTATATTCAAGGAGGACGTCGCGATACTCGACCTGAACGGCAAGTCGCTCAGCGACGAAAAGGGATCGAAACCGGTCTTCGTAAAGCAGGTAAATGGATTTCCGTACCAGATCGCGGTATACGAGCGTTACCCGGTGGTCCTAAGCAAGATAAACGAAAGGCGGCAGAACCTATCCTTATATATCGGCATCATATACATATCAGCGTTCATGATATTAAGCGGGGCGTTCGTCACGCTCTGGGCGCTGTCGAGGCAATGGAACCTAGCGCACTTGAAGAACGAGTTCGTCTCGCACCTCGCGCATGACCTGCGCAGGCCGCTGACCTCGATACGCATGTTCTCCGAGATGCTCAAGACCGGCCGTGTCGCGGACGACGGGAAGAGGGTGGAATATTACGGCATAATATCGAACGAGAGCGAGAAGCTCACGCTGCTCGCTAACAATATACTCGATTTCTCGCGCATAGAGATGGGGCGCAAGAATTACAGGATAAAGAAGGAAGACATCGCGCGCATAGTCAACGAGACGGTGGACAGGTTCAGGTCGTATATGGTCGACGTCCCCCGCCAGGTCTCGGTGGATATCGAGGAAGGCCTGCCGCCGGTCAACGCCGACGAGAGCGCTATATCGCAGGTCGTGATGAACCTGCTTACGAACGCGGCAAAATATTCCTCGCAGGACAGCATCATCAGCGTGAAAGTCGCGCGGACGGACAGGAACGTCGCGGTCAGCGTCGTCGACCACGGCATAGGCGTCCCGAAGAACGAGTTAAAGAGGATATTCAGGAAGTATTATCGCGTCGAGCAGGACAAGGTCTCAGCTACAGAAGGCAGCGGACTCGGGCTGACGCTTGTCAAATATATCGCGGAAGCCCACGGCGGGCAGATCCGCGCGGAGAGCGAGGAAGGGAAAGGCAGCAGGTTCACGCTGATATTGCCTATATAATATGCATAAGATACTTGTAGTCGAAGATGACAAGAACATCCTGAAGGGGCTAGTCGACAACCTCGAGATGGAGGGCTATAAGGTCGTGACGGCTTCGGACGGCGAGGCCGCGCTCAGGAAAGCGAAGGAGGCCGCGCCGGACCTCGTCATACTGGATATCATGATGCCGAAGATGAACGGTTTCGACGTATGCAGGCAGCTCAAGGCGAAGGGCAGCACGACGCCGATCATCATACTGAGCGCGAAGGCGCAGGAGGCCGACAAGGTGCTTGGCCTTGAGCTCGGCGCCGACGACTATGTGACCAAGCCCTTCAGCCCCAGGGAGCTGCTGGTGCGCGTTAAGGCGGTGTTGAGGAGGGCGGGCACGGCGGCGAAGGTCAAGGACGTATATGACCTCGGCGGCATCAGGATAGATTTTAACAAATACCTTATATATAGAGGAAGCAAAGAAGAGAAGCTCACCGCGGCGGAATACAAGATATTGAAACTACTTATTGCCAACGAAGGTGAGCCGGTCAGCAGGCACACGATACTGGCGGAGATCTGGGGCGAGGATGTGACATCCCGCACGGTCGATACCCATATCTGGAGCTTGCGAGAGAAGTTGGAAGAGGATCCGGGGAAGCCGAAGCATATCGTTACGGTGCACAGGATAGGGTATAAATTCTTGACAAGTTCTTGACAGTATATTGAGATGGGGATGACAACAAAATACGAAGGATATGGCATGCTTGTAGCAGACAAAGGAGCTTACAATGAATAAATCCGGTTACCGGTTTACTACGGTTGTATTGAGCTCGATACTTCTGCTTCTGAGCAGTGCCTATCTTTACATGGTATGGGCGGTGGAGACGAAGGCGTGGGATTTCGCGACGGCCTCGGATTATACCGTCTATAAGGGCGACGGCACCGAAGATACCTCAAATACGGATATTATAATCGAGGGCGGGGTAGCCAAACTTGTATCGAGGACGACACAGATAAGCGACGATACCCAGGCCGAATATGATACCGGCGCGTATTCCTCGACATCTCCGCAGGGGCAGGACGTTTCGCTCATGCTTACGAAAAGCGGCTCGACCTACAGCACCTCGGGTACATTCACATCCCGTGTTTTTAACGGCGCCGCAGGAAATACGTGGCAAAGGCTCTCCGCCTCACTGCAAAGCCGCGTTAATATGACAGGGCTTAACTGGACAAAGGTGGCAGGAAATCCGACCTATGCTAATGCGGTAATCTATTGGGTATATACGGGATGGTCGGACGATGGGCCAGGTATGCCTTGTGTAATCAAGGACGGCGCAGGCTATAAGGCCTACTGGACCGATTCCATCTATCGTGTTAACACCAGGTTAGGAGGTCCGGCAACATCAGATGACGGTATAACCTTCACAAAAGTCCAGGATGTCTGCCTTGGGTTGGGCGCGGCGGGCAAATTTGACAATACCTATATCCAGTCACCCTGCGTCATTAAGGATGATACCGAGAGCGACCCGGCAAAAAGATATAAGATGTGGTATGGCGGATACGCGACCATAGGTGTCGCAGCCTGGAGGATAGGTTATGCCACTTCTGCCGACGGGATAACATGGACGAGACAGACCGGCCCCAATACAGGCGGATCCGTGATCGACATAGGGGTAGCGGGAGACGCGGACAGCACGGGCGTTTATTTCCCGTGGGTCATCAAGGACGGCTCGACCTACAAGATGTGGTATATGGGCACGAATGGTATAGGGTATCACCTGATGTATACCTGGTCGACAGACGGGGTAAACTGGTGCGACGAATACGGCGCGTCCAATAAAAGAATAGCCATGTATAGCGGAGAAAACCGGTTCGACCTTTACCAGCATTATTATCCATGCGTGATCAAAGATGGTTCGCTTTATAAGATGTGGTATACAGGATACGCCGCCGGCGCATCCAGCAACGCGACCCTTGCCAGTTTCTACCAACGCATCGGTTATGCCATATCTTACGACGGGATAAACTGGACGACGATAAACGGGGCACTGACTTCAGGATGCGTTATTGACCGCAGTACCGGATCTTGGTTTGACAGCAACTGGGCCGCGATGCCATGCGTCATAAAGGAGGAAGACGGTTCTTATAAAATGTGGTATGCGGGTTATTATGGTTCCAATCGTCGGATAGGCCTTGCCACAAGCGCGGTAGATACCGCTGCCTCTACCGCGGTACGTTTCCAGGTCCGTTCAGGCGCCTCGGCCAGCTTGACCGGAGATTTCGTAGGCCCGGACGGCACAACATCGTCATATTATATTATAGACAATGCTTTGCCTCCTCCCCATGGCCAAGGTTACAACACCTTGTATTGGAATACGGACAGCGTGTATTTCCCTAAGAGCGCGGCGCTTATCAACGTTCCCGGAAAGTTTAGCGTAACCGACCAGTATGTCCAGTACAGGGCATATTTTGACGGTGCCGCCGACGGCTCGCTCACTCCTACGGTAGATTGGGTCGCTTTTGAAGGAACAGGCGCCACAGGGTTTGATAACACGCTGGGAGATTTTAATAAAGGAACGCTTGCGGACGTAACCACGACTTATTCCGCGGACGGACAGGAGCCCTATATCGGCCTCGCGAAACAGCCGAACGGGCTGTATCATCCGTCCGGCACTTACACAAGCGCGGTATTCGACGGCGGCGCGGACGCCGATTGGGATTCTGTATCATGGTCGGGCGGGAGCCAGGCGATAAGCCCGCCGGAACCCGGCCTGGTAGGACTGTACCATCTTGACGGGAATGCCGACGATTCATCCGGCAGGGGAAACCACGGGACAGCCAGCGGGACCGTTTCCTATGATACGACGGTAAAGAAATCGGGTTCGGCATGTTTTATAGGCAACGGGAACGGCTATATAACCCTCCCGGCAACGCTCTATGAGTTTAAGGCGATGACGGTCTCGGCGTGGGTATTTTTTAACAGCACCGACACAAGCCCCGGGGGGCTTGTTGTATCAAGCTACCAGACGCCCACTTATGACAGCTTTTATTTATCTGCTTATCCGTATTACGTTTCCGCCGTAATAAAAGACCTAGGAAATGCGAGCCAAAGAAGTAATACTATCTACTCCACACCGACGCCTTTTGGCGAATGGCATCATGTGGCGTTCACATGGGACGGCACGCCAAATGTCAATTCCCTTAAGATATATATGGACGGCAGGGAGCAGATAAGCAAAAGCTATGACTCGCCCAGCATTGTTTTCAGGTGTATACGCAATTTTACTTCGATACCGATACATATAGGGCATTACTATTATAGCGCTGCGCCGGCAACGCATTATTATTTTAAAGGCAAGATAGACGAAGTGGCTATCTACGACAGGGCGCTTTCGTCCGATGAGATAGACCTGCAGTACAAGCGCGCCGCCGACATAAAATTCCAGTGCCGCTCAGGAGATGCGAATCCGCCCACAGGGAATTTCGTCGGCCCGGACGGGACGATATCAAGTTATTATGCGACTTCAGGCGGCTCGACTTTCGGGAGCGAGATACCAACCGGCCGCTATTTCCAATACAGGGCATATTTTGAAGGGGCCGGCGCTAATACCCCCGCCCTGAAGGATGTGACGGTATCATACAATTCGGCCTCTTTCACGGATGACACAAGGACGGAATTCGACCTGGGCAGCTATGACAATTCTACCACCAGATGGTATGGGGACCAGATAAGCCTTACATGTAAACCGCAACCGTTCCCCCTGGCAATAGATAGTGCGGAGACCGGCCTGCTCGCGCTCCTGCATATGGACGGAAACTGGAACGACTCGTCAGGCAATGGAAACCACGCGACAGCACCAACCAACGTTCCGTACTTTACAACGTTTGCGAAAGTAGGGACTCAAGCCGGAGCGTTCTTTGGTGCCCACTACGCAACATTGCCTAATCTGGACCTTCCGGGATCGTCCACTATAGAATTCTGGGCCAATGACTCATACACCTTTAACTCCCATAATTCGTGTGAGCTTTACAGCGATTATAATAGCGTAACGGCAAAGGCCCAGCATCGCATATATACAACATCCTCCAACCAGCAGATAAGATTTAGCCAATACCATACGGACGGGTCTGCTTTGACCCTGGCTACTGTTCCAAGAAATCGCGGATTCGACACCGTATGGCACCATATAGCGGTCGTAAGGGATGACGCCGCGAAGACGGTCGTCCTGTATGTAGACGGCAAACCCGAAAAGGCGGACAGTTATGCCGGTAAAGAAGTCGTCTCGGGCGCAACGGCCGGTAATGAAACCATAGGCAGGCTAGGAGACGTCGCGCAGAACTATGCGTACATGATCATGGACGAACTCGCCGTATATGACCGCGCGCTGACGCCTGAAGAGATCGCCCGGCACGCGGGTATCGGCTACCCGCTACACGGCACTAATACCTTTACATCACGGACAATGGATGCCGGCCTGAGCGTAACATGGAATGATATACTTTGGAAAGAGAAAGTCCCGGGGTACGGTAACGAATTATCGGCTGAATCGACGCAGAGGGAGCTCACGTCCGAAGCGCCGGGCATAAAGGGTCTCTGGCATATGAACAACGTATGGGATGATTCCTCGGGAAGCGGCCGCAACGGCCTTGCCCAGGGAGACGCTACTTTCGATGCCGCAGGAAAGAAGATAGGCAGCGCGTGCGGGATCTTTGACGGGACAGGCGACTATGTCCAGGCGAGCTTAATAAACCTCGGTGACATAAAGACGGTGGAGTTCTGGGTAAATGTCACGACGAACACCCGTCCGATAATAGAGATCCTTAACGATATGGTATATATATCGTCAGATTCCAGCAATAGGATAATAACGACAGGGTTCACGAGTCCGGTCGTATACATAAACGGAAACCAATATTCCGGCAACTACCTTAATGCCGGGTGGAACCATGTTGCCGTGGTGACAAATACGCCGGTCGACAAAGGAACCATGTATATTGGCGGATACAACCCGCCGAACCATACCAACCTTTTCATCGGGAAGATAGACGAAGTTGCGGTATACAACAGGGCGCTGACCTACAGCGAGATAAAGGCGCATTACCTCAGCCAATGCGGCGACTACGGCCTTATAGCCCTGTGGCATATGGATAACGATTGGACCGACGCGACAGGGCACAGCCATGACGGGACGGCGACCGGCGCTGCCTTCTCAAGTACGGCGAAATTCGGTACGTATTCGGGAAGCTTTAACGGCACTGACAGTTACTTGAGTTTTCCGGATACGGATTTCCCGTCAAGGTTCGCGCAAAGGACATTTGAGGCATGGATAAAAACAACCTCAACCGCGAGCCAGTGCATATTCCATTACGGGACCCCGAATCTCACGCAATATTACGAGTTTATGCTTTACCTGGACAACCCGGGAACGGCGAGCAATAGTAATTTAACCGCGAATTTTCATAACGGGTATAATGGAAATTCAAAGATAACGGACGTCCAGGCGTTGAATGACGGATCATGGCATCATGTCGCTGTGACAATATATAAGTATTTATATGATAATAATTATATGTATTTTTCCCTTTTTGTCGACGGGGAATTGAAAAGCACCAGTAGTTCGTCTAATCCCATACCTAATACGACATTAAGCGGGACGGGAAGGATAGGGATGACACTGGGCAATGCTATGCCGTTTAATGGGCTCATCGATGAGGCGGCTATCTATTCCAGAACGCTCACCGCCGATGAGATACGCGAACACTATATCCGCGGCATAAGCGACCTGAAGACCCAGGTATCCTTGGACGGCGGAAGCACGTGGACCGACCAGAACGGCAACGCGGGAGAGTATATCACCGAGACGCCAGCCACTCTCCAGCTCGGGGGGACGTCGCGGTACATTAAGTATAAGACGATCTTCTCCACCGGCGATTATTTGTATAGCCCCGTCATTTATGGAGTCGATGTCAGCAAGGCTACATATACTACCGATAATCCTTATGTGATACCGAATACCGGACAGGAATACCTCGGCTATCTTACATCGTTTACCCAGACGCCGGGAAGCAATAACCTTGGCACGATAAAGTACCAGATCTCCAAGGACGACGGCTCTACCTGGTACTGGTGGAACGGTTCCGAGTGGGCGCAGACGTCGCAGGGCTACGCTGCATCCAGCACCGCCTCCTCGATCAACACCAACATTGATAGTTTCTACGAGCAGGCCGGGAGTGGCACGCTAAAATTCAAGGCATTCCTTAATTCTGATGGTATACAACCCGTCGAACTCGATAACGTGAGTTTGGGCTATGCCCCCGGCAAGATAACAATAACGGCGCCGAACGGCGGAGAGAACCTGCTTTCAGGCGGATATGGGAATATAACCTGGACCGCTGCCGGTACCATAGCCAGCGATACCTGGGACTTCGCGTATTCCACGGACGGCGGCTCGAGCTGGACGCCGATAGCGTCAGGGCAGTCGGTTTCGGCCGTGGATGGCGTTTATACTTATAACTGGAGCAGTATACCTAACGTTCAAGCGTCTACCGCGCGCGTAAAAGTCACGAACGCCGCAGAAGGCAGCATAAAAGACACATCTAACGCAAATTTCTCAATAGGCCTCGGTTTCCAGGTGACCGCGCCGAACGGCGGGGAGACGTGGTATGTCGGTTCGAGCGGAAACAACATACAGTGGAAGTCCTCGAGCGGTATGGGAACGACGGTGCGCTTGTATTATACACTCAACGGCACCGATTATACGGCGATCACGACAAGCACGCCGAACCAGTATTCGGACGCCAACACATACGCGTGGACGATAGGTTCCTCGGCCGCGGATGACGGTCTCTACACGGAAGCCGCGAAGATAAAGGTCACGAACCAGAGCGGCCAGAACGAGGATGCATCTGATGCGGTATTCACGTTGGCCGGCCTCAAGGTCATACAGCCCAACGGCGGCGAACAGATAAAGAGGGGCGGGACCTATAATATCCAGTGGAAGTCCGCAGGCGCGGGAAGCACAGTGACGATCGAATATACGACCGACGGCTCGAACTGGGACACGATAACAGCCACCGAATCCAATACGTCTGGGCTCGATAGCTATGAATGGACGATACCGGATGACGCCGAACTCTCGGCGAATTCGAAGGTCAGGGTCACGTCGAACAGCGACGGCAACCTGACCGATGTCTCGGACGCGTCCTTCACGATCGCCGACCTCGTTATCACATCGCCTAACGGGTCCGAGGTATGGCAGTGCGGAAGCGCGTCGAACCCGATAACGTGGACTTTCGTCGGCGACGAGGGAGACGGCAAGGTCACGGTGTCCTATTCGACGGACAGCGGCTCGACATGGACCGTATACAATAACAATGTCGATAACCAGGCCGGAAGCAACAGCTACAGCTGGACGGTGCCGTTCGCGCCCTCGGATAACATCAGGGTGAAGGTCAGCGATAATACCGCCGGATCGACGATGTCCGACACGTCGAACGCGAACTTCAGCATTGCCGGCGTGAAGATAACGTTGCCGAACGGCAGCGAAACATACGGTATCGACAGCGCGAACTTCATCAGGTGGTCCGCGAATAACGCGAGCGATACCGGCGCTATCTATTATTCGGTGGACGGCGGCGCGACCTGGAGCTCTTCGCCGATAGTGGGCGCAGAAGAAGTTCTGTTGAGCCAGGGAACGACGGGCTTCAGCTGGACGCCTTCGAACGATCCGGGCACGGTCCCGACCGTCCAAGCGCGCGTAAAGATGGTCGCTCTTACTCCGGCTTCGGACGCGAATCCGCCCGTGCCTCTGGCAACGCCGATGGAAGACAGCTCGGACGCTAACTTCACTATACGGGGCCTGAGGGTAACAGCTCCGGCGTTGAATGCGAGCTGGCTGCTCGGAAGCTCCCACGATATACAGTGGACATCCGCCGGGACGAGCGCCGCGACCGCGACATTGTATTATTCGGTCATCGGCGATTTCTCGGACCAGGTCGCGATAACGGCGACGCCGGTCACGAACAACGAGGTATATCCCGGCAACAACAGCTATACATGGGATATAAGCACGTCGGTCACGCCGTCATCGACGGCAAAGGTAAAGGTGGTCGCCGGGGCGTATAACGCCTTGTCTCCGGCCTTCACATTGAAGGGCATAAAGGTCACCGCGCCGGCATCAGGCGCGACCGTGACGCAGAACGTCGCTTCCTCGGTGACATGGAGCTCGGCCGGGATAGACGGAAACGTCAACATATACTACAGCAGCGACAACGGCTCCACCTATTCGGAGACGCCTATAAACGCGTCACCGGTAAACGTCACAACCGGCACGTATTCGTGGACACCGAACACGGCGATACTGACCCCTTCGACGTCCGCGAAACTCAAGATACAGGTCGTCTCAGGTTCCGATACGGGTCTTTACGCGGAATCGGCGCAGTTCACCCTGAAGGGCATAAAGATAAGCGCGCCCGTTGCCGGGACTACATGGGAATTGGGCCAGACCCAGAGCATAACATGGACCGCGGCGGGGGCGGGCTCAACATGCAACATATACTACGCGGCTGACGGGACGAATTTCACAAGCACCGTCAACAGCTCGCCCGTGTTGCTCTCCGCGGGGACCTATTCGTGGACGATCCCTGCGTCGATCACGCCGTCGAACGGCGTTGCTAAGATCAGGATAACCTCCGATACGAACGTTTCTTCGAGCTCCGGAGCGTTCACGATAAAAGGCATCAAGGTCACGAACCCCACCGCCACCACGATATGGGAAGTCGGGGAATCCGTTACGATATCTCACGCGGTCGTCGGCGCGATGAGCGCCCTTAATGTCTATTACGTGAAAGACGGTGTCGAGACGCAGATAGGCACGACGATGCCGAACAGCAGCTTCCCCTGGGTCGTCACGGCCGACGCGGAAGGGCCCGGTATCATGATCAGGTTGAAGAGCTTCATGCCGGATTATACCGGCGACTCCCCGGTGTTCCAGATAGTCGGAGAGGCGTCTTTGGCCGTCAGCGAGCCTACGGCGGCATCCTTGTGGAAGGTCTCGGAGACGAACACCATAACCTGGACGAGGAGCGGCAGCACCGAGAGGACGTTCACCGTGGAGTTCGACGATAACGCGTCATTCACCTCGCCCACGCCGATAACCGGCACGCCGGCTTATGACGGCGCGGGGCTCTACAGTTTGGATTGGTCCGTCCCGGATAACGTGGGCACATGCTACATAAAGGTCACCGACACCGGAAATTCCAACATCACGGATACCTCCGAAGCGTTCAAGATAATACCGAAGTTCAGGGTCAATATACCCAACGGCGGCGAGACGCTCTACGCGCTCAAGCCCGGCACGACCGTTAACTGGGGCACGACCGGAAGCGCGGGCACAGTGGACCTCTACTATTCGACGGACACGCCTCTTTATGAGACGTGGACGAAGATAAATTCCACGGCTATCCCCGATAACGGGAGCGGGACCGTGGAGAGGATAACCAGCTACTCCTGGACCGTCCCTAACATCCAGAGCACCGACGTCAAGATAAAGGTCCAGGCGAGCAGCGCGGGCCTGTCCGGGGCCTACGATCTCTCGGACGACGTGTTTACGATTAAGTATTACAAGGTCACATGGAATGTGAAGAGCGCGACCACAGGGGACCATCTCGACAAGCTCTTCGTCATAGATTCCTCGGGGTGGTCTGAGGCTGACCTGACATCACCTATCGACCACTACTATCCGTACGGCGATTCGTACAACACTAACTGGTCGAGGGCGGATTATTTCGATAAGGCCGAGCGCGGATGGGAGACCGACGAGGACAATAAGGTCATCAACATAACGATGAGCGAGTCCTCGCTGGCGCCCGAATACCACGTCATGAGCAACTTCTCGTATAACGCCTCGCAGGACAAGTTCCTGATAAACTCCTGGGTCGAGAGGGGCGGCGTAATACTGGCAAAGCCCTCGTCCTGCATCGTCCATATCTATGACGCGTCGGGCGGTCCGATACAGGAGCTTACGACGACTACGTACGATGCGAACGGCGTCTTCTGGCAGGAATGGCCGACGACGAACCTCGACCAGAACGCGATGTATTTCGCGAAGGTAGACATACTCTATTCAGGCGAGACATATTCGTCCGGCCTCAGCTATTCGCTTAACATACCGAAGGCGATAGCGGGCCTCGGCACGACAGTCGCCCAGCAGCTCACTGACCTGCAGACGGCGATAGGCACCGACCTCGCCACGCAGACGACCGCGATAGGTGCGAAGATAGACACGCTCGAGACCTCCATAGGAACTAACCTTGACGCGAAGATCAGCACGGTCAAGACGGATATCGCGGCGGTCAAGACGGTCGTCGACAAGATATCCGAGGATGTAGGCGCCATAGGCGGCGACCTCGCGACACCTATATCCGAAGCGGTCGCTGAGGACCTTGCCGCACAGCTCGCGAAGGGCATCCAGGCCGAGATACTTACGAGGCCTACATCCGCGGGATTCGGCACGGCTACCGATATCAGGTTCAGGACCGCGACCGGCATGTCGCCGACTATAACCGTTTACGACGCTAATAATGTAGCAAGGGTCGCAGCGGCGGCGATGGTCGAAGTCGGCACGACCGGCATCTACGAATACGCGTTGACGCCCCAGAGCGCATGGGGCGCGGGCGAATATACGGTTGTCTGCGAAGAGCCCACTAAGAACGCGGTTGACAGCATGGTGCTCAGCGTCTCCGAGAGCGTCGGGGACGGTGCAGGCACCGACGAAGGCATGGTCAACTCGATCAATGCGACGGTCACGACGATCGACTCGAATGTTAAGACGATGCTTTCCAAGGTCAATACCCTACCGGATGACACGACCGATGTAGGCACATCCGTCTCAGGCCTGCTGGCAACGGTCGGCAAGACCACGGACGCGGCCGGCACCAATACGCTGTTCGGCAAGATAGCGTCGGCGCAGGGCGATATAACAGCCTTTAAGTCCGATATTACAAACTATGTCGACGGAGTCGAAACGACGCTCGGCACGACGGCCGACGCCGCCGGCTCTAATACGGTCTACGGCAAGATCAGGTCGCTCGAGCAGACGCTTAGCGCTTTGGGCCCGGACGGGGCAAAGGCGAACAAAGAGCTCCTAGCGGCGAAGGACCAGGCCGCGGCGGCCTCCAAGGCGGCTGAGGACATAAAGAAGATGATAGCGGCGGGCGGCAAGAACGCAGAAGCGTACAGCGCCCTGCAGAAGCTTGCGGGCGACCTAGGAAAACTGCAGGCCGCGAACGCCAGGATAGGCGGCTCCGTGACCGCCGATTCCATTACCGATTTCATCAGGGAGACCAGGGCGAAACTCGCGCAGGTCGCGATGAAAGAGGGCTACGATAACCTCGTTCCCGAGACCGGCGAAGTCGGCCAGGTCAACCTTACCGAGGAAGAGGATGTCGAAGACCTCAGGAACAACATGACCGAACTCAAGGCCCTGCTCTCGCAGGTCAGGAGTTTACTTGACAAACAGGTCAACGCGCCTGTCGTCAAGAGCTGGATCGAAGGCAAGTAAAAAGCGGGAGCCATCCTCCGGGGGGACACCCATAAGACATAGAGTGTCCCCCCGGAGGATGGCTCCGGAAACCGGAAAAAGGAGCTTAGAATGCGCAAAATTTTTTTAACTACTTTCTCATTTCTTTTAATAATGACGGTAGTTTCTTCCGTTATGGCGGCGGAGGTGGTGCTGAAGATACGCGCGGTAAACCCGCTGGAGAAGCCGGCGGAGACGGTCGTCAAGGAATACCTGCCGAAGGGCGTTACGGCGAAGGATGTCATTAGCAAGGGCAAGTTCAAAATAGAATACGACAAGGCAAAGGACCTGTATTATGCCGAGCAGAAAGTCGCATTAAAACCCAAGGAGGTTCTTGTCCTGCAGGTCGAGGTGAAGGACGTATGGGTGATACCCGCGAAAAGGATAAACGAACTGAGGGCGGAGGCGAAAAAGACGTTCGCTTCCAAACCCAAGGACCCTAAGGGCTCGAAGACAGCAGACGACCTTTTCGCCGAGATAAACAATACGCTCGATAAGGTAGAAGCGCGCCAGCCGCAGAACACGATAGCGAAAGCGGGCGCGGAAGCGCATATGGAAGAATACTGGAAGGACGTCGAATCCCTAAAACAGGCGGAGTCGGACATTAAACTAATGAAGCTCCTGAATGAAAAAAAGAAATAATCTCCTGATAATGGCGCTTTTAGCGGCGGCCGCCGCGACGGCGACGGCGCATTCGGGGGTCGTCCTGAAGATGACCGCCGAGAACCCTTCCCAGTACGAATCGCGCGATGTCTCGGTAAGGTCGTTCCTGCCCTCGGGAGTTAAGCCGGAGAATATAATAAACAACGGCGGGCTTGAGGTCGCCTATGACGTCAAGCAGGGGAAATACTATGTCTTTAAGGACGTAAAACTCGGCCCGGAAGAGAGCGTGACCTACGAGATAGAAGTCGAGGATATATGGAAGGTGGACGAAGCGTATCTCGCCTCGCTTACCGCGCACGCGAAGGACCTCTCCGAAAAGCTCAGGAGGACGGAATATTCGGCGGTCGCCTCAAAACTTGACGAGATGGTGGTTGCCGATGCCGCCGCGATACTGAAAAAACAGGACGCGTCGGGCACCGATAAGGTCGCGCCGGTTGAGCATATAAACGCCTACGAGGCGAACAAGGCGCTGCTTGACAAGATGCGCAAGGATATCGGGACGATGGAGAACCTCGTGATAGGGCTGGGCAAGGATGCCGGAAAGATAATGGGCGAAAGTACTACGGGCTCGCGTTCGCTCGATGAGGTCTCCGCTGAGGCAGGCAGGAGCATAGAGTCCTCCGGACTGGTAGGGCAATCGGCCCCCGGCGCCGGAAAACCAAAAACGATAACGCTAAAAATAGAGATAACCAACCCGTCGAAAACCGAAGCGCGCAGGATACCGGTCAATTATTACCTTCCTCCCGAGATCCGCAAGGACGATATCGTCGACGCGAAGGAGCTCGAGCCGCGCCTCGATATAGAGAGGTCGGTTTATTACATGCACCACCCCGGCGTAGAGCTCGGCCCCGGCGAGAGCAGGGTCTTCGAGATAACCGTGAAGGACAAATGGTCGGTAAGCGAACAGGTCCTACAGGCGCTTAAGAAGCAGGCAGAGGCGCTTGCGGAGCTTGCTTCATCGACTAAGGCCGATCCAGCGGTGGAGGAGCTCGCGAAGGAAGTCACGGACAAGATAGACGCTATACTCGGCAAGCAGGCCTCGCTGTCCGACACGTCGGAATATTATTCCCAGCAGCAGCAGGTCGCCGAGATACAGAGGTCGATAGGGAAGATGGAGGGGCTTTTGAAGCAGGCCGGCGTCAGCGAAGAGCGCCTCAAGAAGATACAGGATATGATGATAAAGGGCAAATCCGATTACGGCACGGGCCCCGACCCAAAAGGCGTCAAGATGCTCGCGGGCACGATATTCAAAGGCAAGGCGCCGTCGACCGCGACGACCTGGAAGATAATATACATAATCCTCATTTGCCTCGGCGTCATGAGCGCGGTATTCTATTTCTCTCAGGTCGAGCAGAGGCAGATGACGCTCTTCGACCAGCTGACAGGCGCGTTCTCGAGGAAATACATAAACGAGAAGATCAGGGAAGAGGTAAAGGTAGCGAAGGCCGCCGGCATTGAATGCTCGCTGCTTCTCCTTGACGTGGACAAGTTCAAGAACATCAACGACACTTACGGGCATGCGGTCGGCGATGCCATACTCAAGGAGTTCGTCATAGCGATGAGGAAGAGCATACGGGCCACGGACCCCGTCGGAAGGTTCGGCGGCGACGAGTTCCTCGTCGTGCTCCCGACGGCGAACAAGGTGAAGGCGTCCGACATAGCCGAGAACATACGGAAAGCCATCGAGGGCCACGTCATAAAGATGGAGGACAAGGCCTATAGCGTAACCTCGAGCATCGGCGTCGCGACATATCCCGGCGACGCGGGTACGGCTGACGACCTTTTCAACAAAGCGGACAAGGCGATGTACGATTCGAAGGCGAAAGGCGGAAACGCGGTGACCGCCAATGTTTAACGTCTCCGTGATGGACCACGCGCAGGTAATATTCGAGGGCAAGGCAGCGAGTGTGATCCTGCCGGGAGATTACGGCGAGTTCGAGATCCTTGATTTCCACAGGCCCATATTGAGCTTGCTCAAAAGGGGAATAATAATGATAGACGGGGTAAGTTTCCCGGTAACCAGGGGTATCGCGCGGTTCCATAAGAACGAACTGGTGGCATTGGTGGAGCTCTGACATGCGTAATTTCATAATAATACTGGTGATGTTCGTCGTAATACTCGGCCCTTCCGCCGTAATAGCGGCGATAGGGTTCGCCGCGATACGCGCGCTCGGGCGTAACCCGTCTGCCGCGCCGAAGATACTGCCCGCGATGATAATAGCGCTGCTCTTCGCCGAAGCGATAGCGGTAATAGCGATGCTGATAATGTTCCAATTGTTCGGAAAATAGCCGGAGGACTGGATGGAGATACTTATTCCCATGATAATATTGCAGGTCGTGACGTTCGCCGCGCTCGTATTCGTCCTGCGCAAGCTTATGTATTCCGCTTCGGCAGAAGAGGCGAAGCGGCTCAAACAGATGGAAGAGGAGTACCTTAGGCGCACCCAGGACCTCGCCGCCAAGATGGAATCGGTGGACAAGGAATACAAGGCGAAGGTCACGATAGCCGAAGAGGAGGCGCGCCGCCTTAGGGAAGAGGCGAAGGTAGAGGCCGAGAAGATTAAGGAAGAATCGCTGACCAAGGCGCGCGACGAGAGCGAGCGCATAGTAAACCAGGCGGTAAATACCCGCAGCAAGATAAAGCAGGAGATAGAATCGCAGGTGCAGTCGAAGGTTCTCGATACCTCGCGCAAGCTCGTAGCGAAGGTGCTCTCCTCAAAACAGCTGAAATTGATGCACGAGGGCCTCGTGGAGGAGCTTATTACCGAGCTCGAGAAAGCCGACGGGAGGAAACTTACCGAAGCCCCGGACAAGGGAGAGGTGTCGGTCCCTTATGAGATGGGCAAGGATTGGGTCGAGAAGATCGCCGCGGCGGTCTCTAAGAGGGCGGGCAAGAAGGTCTCCCTCTCCGAAAAGGCAGACAAGGATGTCATAGCCGGCGCTGTCATAAAACTCGGAAGCATAATCATAGACGGGAGCATTACCGGAAGATTGAAGGATGCCTATACGGACTGAAACGATAAAGATACGGGAGGTCGGGCAGATACGCGAGATAAAGAAGGATATCGCGAAGGTGACCGGCCTCGAGAACTGCATGAACGGCCAGCTCGTCGATATAACGGAGAACGCAAAGGGCATGGTCATGGGTTTCGTCAACGATGAGGTGCCCGTCCTGCTGCTCGGCAAGACCGATGAGGTGCGGGTAGGCGACAACGTATACAGCAGGATGGAGCCGTTCAAGATACCGGTCGGGGAAAATTTCATCGGCCGGGCGGTCAACGCGCTCGCGGAGCCGATGGACGGCCGGGGCCCGATAGATCCGGGCGGGTATTATTCGGTGTTCAGGGACGCGCCGTCCGTGCTCGAGAGGGTGCCGATAACCGAGACGTTCGAGACCGGGGTGCTCATAATTGACTCGACGATACCGATCGGCAGGGGACAGAGGGAGCTAATCATCGGCGACAGGATGACCGGCAAGACCGCGATCTGCACAGACGCTATAATAAACCAGAAGGGCAAGGATATCATCTGCATATACTGCTGCGTCGGCCGCGCCTATTCGACGCTCGAGAGGATAGCCGAGACGCTTAAAAGTTCCGGCGCGATGGATTACACGATGATCGTCTCCGCGACGGCATCGTGCTCCGCCGGCGAACAGTACCTGGCCCCGTATACCGCCTGCGCGCTCGGCGAGTATTTCATGGACAAGGGAAAGAATGTCTTCGTCGTCTTTGACGACCTCACGAAGCACGCCTGGATATACAGGCAGATATCGCTGCTGCTGGAGCGCCCGCCCGGACGCGAGGCGTATCCGGGGGACGTCTTCTACCTGCATTCCCAGCTAATGGAGCGCGCCGGGAAACTGAGCCCCGAATGCGGCGGCGGATCGATGACGTTCTTTCCCATAGTCGAGACCCTTCAGGGCGACGTGACCGGGTATATATCCTCCAACCTCGTATCTATGACGGACGGCCAAGTATACCTGAATACCCAGCTCTTCAACGAGGGGTTCAAGCCGGCCGTTGACGTCGGGCTTTCGGTATCCAGGATCGGCAACAAGGCGCAAAGCCCCGCGATGAGGGAACTGTCCGCGATGCTGCGGCTCGAGTATATACAGTACAACGAGCTGCTGAAGATCACGCGCTTCAAGACCGGCACCTCCGACGAAGTCAACGTGCGCCTTAAACACGGCGAGGCGCTGACGCACCTGTTCGCGCAGAACAGGAACGACCCCTATCCCGCCGTAAAGGAGCTCGTGCTTCTCTACGCGCTGAGGCGCAACGTGCTCGACGTGTTATCAAAGGCGGAGATAACGGATTTCAAGGACGGGATACTGGGTTTCGCGCAAAAGGAGTACCCGTCGCTGGTTGGGGAGATATCGGAGAAGAAGGAGCTTACGCCGGAGATAAAGAAAACCCTGAACGACTGTATCGTCGCGTTCTTCAAGGGGAAGGGCGGGAAATAGATGCTCTCGACGCAAAAGCTTAAGAAAGAGCTCAGGATGAACATGGAGCTCACCGAACTGCTCGACGCGCTGAAATGGATAGCGCTCGCGCAGTTTCGCATGCTCCAGAAAAAGAAGGAGCGCTTTGTGAGCTTCGAGAGCGCGTTCGAGGGGTTCTTCCAGATGATAGATTTCAGCGGCGTCGACCATCCGTTCGTCGCGGGCACCGGGAAACTCGGGATAATCATGGTCACCTCGGACGAGGGTTTCATGGGCGGCCTGAATGTGCGCGTCATAACCACCGCGCTTTCATATCCCGGGGCGGACAAGGCGCAATTGATAATTATCGGCGACAAGGGGGCGGCCTACCTTAAGGACCTCGGCAGGGATTTCGTGAAGTTCCCGGGCGTAACGGCCGAAGGGCGGTACGAGGCGGCGATAAAGGTCAGGGACTATATAATGAAGGAAAGCCTCGGAGGCAAGTTCAGCAGGCTGATACTTGTCTACCCGAAGCCGGTGTCATTCACCGTCCATGAGATAGAGGTCCTGAAGACCCTGCCGTGCAACGAATTGTTCGAGAAGAGGCAGAAGCTCATCGATGAGGCCGGCTACATAATCGTTGAGTCGGCCATGCCGAAACTTATTGAATATCTCGTCGAGACCTGGATAACGCAGAAACTTTTCGAGGTCTTCGAGGACAGCAAGCTTTCGGAGTTCTCGGCGCGGGCGGTCCATCTCGAGGAGAGCCACCAGGTGCTGCAGCAGCGCGACAGGACGCTGAAGTTCCAGTTCTTCAAGAGCCAGCACAACCTGATCGACAAGGGTATCCGCGAGACGTTCTCTTCGCAGATACTGAGGAAGGAGGCGGTTTGAACAAGGCAGGGCGGGTCATGTCGGTGCAGGGCCCCGTCGTGGACGTCAGGTTCGACGACGGCGCCAAGATACCGAACCTCTACGACGCGGTAGAGACGAAGACGCACGACGGGCGCAGGGTCATCCTCGAGGTGGCCGAGCACCTGAAGGGCAATATCGTCCGCTGTATCGCGCTCGCCTCGACGCTGAACCTCAAACATAACGCAGAAGCCTCCTCGCTCAACGACGTCATCAGGATACCCGTCGGGCGCGGGGTGTTCGGCAGGATAATAAACGTGCTCGGCGAGCCGATAGACAGGAAAGGCCCGATAACCTCCGAGGAGACCGCGCCGATCAGGAAGGGCGCGGTAGGCATCGACCTCGACCCGGAGCGCTACAGCGGCCGCAGGACCGAGATACTCGAGACCGGCATAAAGATCATTGACCTGCTCTTCCCGTTCTCGAAGGGCGGCAAGATAGGCGTGCTCGGCGGCGCGGCGCTCGGGAAAAGCATCCTGATGCTCGAGCTGATACATAATATCGTACAGCGGCATAAGGGCGTCTGCGTCTTCACCGGTGCCGGCGAGCGTATCAGGGAAGGCAACGAGCTCTATTTCGAGTTCGTGAAACAGAAGATAATAGACAAGATAATGATGGCGTTCGGCCAGATGAACGAGCCGCCCGGAACGAGGTTCGAGATAGCCGCGACCGGCATCACGCTCGCCGAATACCTGCAGGAGCAGAATAACGACGTGCTCTTCTTCATAGATAACGTATACAGGTTCGTCCAGGCCGGCGCCGAGATATCGACGCTGCTCGGGCGCGTCCCTTCGGAGACCGGTTACCAGCCGACGCTGACATCGGAGCTCGGGGATTTCCACGAGAGGATACGTTCTAAAGAGAGCGGCTCGATAACTTCCATCGAAGCGGTCTATGTCCCGGCCGACGACCTTACCGACCCTGCCGTTGTCACTATATTCACTTACCTCGACTCTATAATGGTCCTGTCGCGCGAGAAGATACAGCTCGGCCTCTACCCGGCCATAGACCCGATAGTATCGTCGAGCAATACGCTCGACCCTTCTATAGTCGGCAGGGAGCATTTCGACATAGCGCAGGAGTGCCTGAAGATATTCGCGAAATACGAGGAGCTGCGCAGGATAGTAGCGGTCATCGGCATAGAGGAGCTTTCGAAGACCGACCGCGTGCTCTACGACCGCGCGAGGAAGCTCCAGAACTTCCTGACGCAGCCGTTCTTCGTTGCGGAGATATATACCGGCCGCAGGGGAGAGTATGTCCCGATACACGACACGATCGACACATGCGGCAAGATAGTAAGCGGGAGGCTCGACAGCGTCCCCGAAGAGAAATTCTATATGATAGGCAAATACGAGAGACCGGAGGCATAAAATGGCGTTAAGGCTCGGCGATATACTTGTGGAAAAGAAGATCATAACCACCTATGAGCTCGAGCAGGCGGTAAAGGAGCAGCAGAAGACTAAGGAGCCCCTCGGCTCCGTGCTTGTTCGGATGGGTTTCATATCCGAGCGCCAGCTGCTGCAGATACTTGCCGAGCAGCAGGGCATATCCTTCGTTGAGTTCAAGGACATCAGGATAGACGAGAATGCCGTCAAAAGCGTGCCGGCGAAATTCGCGGTGCATTACAAGGTCATGCCGATAGCGATAGACGGCCACATGCTGACGATCGCCACGTCGAACCCGTTCGACATGTGGCCTGTCGACGACCTCGAGACGAACCTCGGTTTCCGAGTCGAGCGCGTGCTCTCGTCGTCATCGGATATCCTCGAGATGATACGCAAATATTACGGCGTCGGCGCCGACACGATAGAGAAGATACTCGCCGAAGAATCCAAGGAGAGCAGGGCTGAAGCGGCGCAGCCGGAGAAGGTCGAGGACCTCACGAAGATGGCGACGGACGCGTCGGTCATAAAGCTCGTGAACCAGATACTCCAGCAGGCGATAAACGACAGGGCTACCGACATCCATATCGAGAGGTTCAGGGAGGACCTGCGCCTCAGGTACAGGATAGACGGCATACTCTACGACACGCAGATAGCCGGGGAGATAAAATACCTCTATAACGCGATAATATCGAGGATAAAGATCATGTCGGGGCTCAATATAATCGAGCGCCGCATCCCGCAGGACGGCCGCGCGAAGGTCAAGATAGGCAGCGAGGAATACGACCTGCGCATCTCGATACTCCCGACGCTCTACGGCGAGAATATCGTGATAAGGATACTGCCGACGACGATGCTCTTCAACATATCGCAATTGGGCCTCTCGAAGCAGTACCGGGAGATATTCGAGCAGCTGCTGAAGAAGCCGCACGGCATCATCTTCCTGACCGGCCCGACGGGAAGCGGCAAGACGACGACCCTCTACGCGTGCCTCAGCATGCTGAACACGCGCGAGCGCAAGATAATCACGATAGAGGACCCGATCGAGTATGAGCTCGGCGGGATCTCGCAGTTGCAGATAAAGCCGTCGATAGGTTTCACTTTCGCGACGGCGCTTCGCAGCGTGCTGCGCCACGACCCGGACATAATAATGGTCGGCGAGGTCAGGGATTTCGAGGCGGCCGAGATAACGATACAGACCGCGCTAACGGGGCACCTCGTCTTTTCTACCCTGCATACGAACGACGCGGCTACCGGCGCGACGCGCCTCATTGACATAGGCATAGAGCCGTACCTCGTCGCGTCATCGGTCGAGGCGTTCATCGCACAGAGGCTCGTGCGCGTCATCTGCGAACACTGCAAGACGGACGCCACCGCGCAGTCGCAGGACGCGGTCAAAAATATAGAGAAGGACCTGAAGATGGACCGCAAGGACATCAGGATATCGAAGGGCAAGGGATGCAAGGCGTGCAATTTCACCGGTTATATGGGCAGGACCGCGATATACGAAATACTGCTTGTCAGGGACGAGGTCCGGGGACTGATAAACCAGAAGGCGTCTTCCGATATAATAAGGAAGAAAGCGGTCGAGCTCGGAATGAACACGCTTAAGCAGGACGGGTGGTCGAAGGTCGTAGGGGGCGTGACGACACCCGAAGAGGTGCTCAGGGTCACGCATTTGGAGGATTGACGCATGCCATTCTATACTTATAAAGCTAAGAGCGGGCCGGATAAGGTATTAAGCGGGGAGATAGAAGCCGCCTCGCAGGACGCCGCCGTCGAGAAACTGGTCGAGAAGGGTTTGACACCCGTCAGTGTTGCGGAGGCATATGCCGCCGGGGCGGAGAGCGGTGGGAGCAACGGCGGACGTTCTGCAGCGTACGGAGCAGAACGGCCGCGCCTTTCGCCTTTATCGGTTCATGCCGCTTCCGGCGATATCGACATATTCACGCGCCAGATAGCCAGCCTCATAAGGGCCGGCGTGCCGGTCCTGCGCGCGCTGTCGATCATCGTCTCTCAGACCGAGAGCAAGCCGCTGAAGGCCGTCGTCGAAGACCTAAGCGCGCAGATAAGGGACGGCCGCATGCTCTCCGAATCGATGTCGAAATACCCGCGCGTATTCAACGGGCTCTATATAAGCATGATAAAAGCAGGCGAGAAGGGCGGCGCGCTCGATGAAGTGCTCTATCGGCTCGCGGATTACCGCGAGAAGGAGGACGAACTGAGGCGCAAGATACAGGCGGCCGCGGCATATCCGCTGTTCGTCATGGCGGTCGGCATCGTCTCGGTATTCGTGATGCTGACGTTCTTCCTTCCGAAACTCATGGCGATATTCACCGACATGTCGCAGCTGCCGCTGCCGACGAGGATGCTGAAGCAGGCCAGCGATTTTATGTCCGCGAACTGGATATGGGCCGTAATAGTGCTCGTGTTCGTAGCGGCGGTCTTCTCCAGGTCGAAACCGGGCGGCAAGAAGAAGATGGCCTTTGACGCGGTGAAACTGCATATACCTTTCGTGAGGCGGTTCGTCAAGAACGTCGAGATAGCCCGGTTCTCAAGGACCCTCGGCCTTTTATTCAAGAACGGTATCTCGGTCCACGAAAGTTTACAGCTCGCGACCGAGACACTCGATAACGAACTGTTGAGGTCACAGCTGGAGTCGGCCCGCAACGAGATACTCAACAAAGGCCAGACGCTCTCCGCGAGCCTGAAGAAGATAAACCTCTTCCCGGTGTTCGCGGTGAACATGATAGCCGTCGGCGAGGAGAGCGGCAAGCTCGAGGAGTCGCTCGCCGAGATAGCGAACGTATACGAAAGGGAAGTCGAGCAATCGATAAAGATAATGACCGCCCTGCTCGAGCCGGTGCTCATACTCGCGGTCGGCGCGGTCGTCGGGTTCATAGTATTTGCGATGCTCCTTCCGATCTTCAGCATCGGATTGGGCGCAAAATAGGGAGGATAAAATGAGAAGAGGTTTCACGCTTATCGAAATAATGATAGTGGTCATAATAATCGCGGCGCTGGCCTCGATGGTCGTGCCGCGCCTGACGGGGCGCACCGAGCAGGCGAGGGTGTCTATCGCCGAGGCGGATGTCGGCTCGAACATAGCCACCGCGCTGAAACTCTACGAGCTCGACAACGGCAATTACCCGACGACAGAGCAGGGCCTGAACGCGCTGCTCTCGAAGCCGTCCTCGAGCCCCGCGCCGAACAACTGGAACGGGCCGTATCTCGAGAAGAAGCCGATAGACCCGTGGAAATACGAGTACGAGTACAAATGTCCCGGCGCGCATAACCCGTCGGGGTACGACCTATGGTCAAAAGGCAAAGACGGGCAGGACAATACCGCAGATGATGTCAATAACTGGAAATAAGGGCTTCACGCTCATAGAAGTGCTTGTCGCGGTCGTCATATTCGCCGTCGGAATAGTCGCCGTGAGCAGGGCTTACGTCGTCTCGGCCGACGCGCTCGGAATAGGACGCGAGAGCGCGCAGGCGCTCTGCCTGCTCAAGCAGAAGATGTCCGAGCTCGAGTTCTCCTCGATAGAGAATGACGGGCTCGCGACGGGCGTATCGTCCGGCGTATTCGAAGGCGATGACGCGGCTTACGAATGGAATTACGAGGTCAAAACAGCCGGCTCGAAGCTCAATGAGCTGGCCGTCGATGTGCGCAAAACGGGAAGCCGGAGGCATTTCACGCTGGCTACATATGTCGATGAAAAAAAATAGGGGATTCACGGCGGTAGAGCTTATCGTCGCGGTATGCATCTTTTCGATGATGGCGTTCGCCGTCTATTCGGTGCTCTCCGTAGGGCTAAACGCGTATAAGCGCATAAAGGGGTTCGCCGGCTCGCAGAATGACGCGTTGCTCGCGTTCGAGAAGATAGAAAGGGATATCGGCAACACGTTCACGATAAACGGCATGGAATTCACGGGAAGCGCGTCGAGCTTCAGCTTCCCGGATACCGCCGGAGCGGCAGGCCCCGTAGTCAAGACGACCTACTACTTCGACGACGAGGCCGGCAATCTCATAAGGAAGGAGCAGGCATACGCCGCGGCCGTGAAAAAATCTGAAGATGAGGGAACGACGAGCGTCGAGCTCTCCCCGCTCAAGGAGCTGAAATTCGAGTATTGCCGTTATGACGAGGAGAAAGAGGCCTGCGAGTGGAAGGATAAATGGTCCGGCGCCGAGCCGCCGATAGCGGTAAGGTTCGAAGCGGCATTCGATTCGGGCGGAAAAACAGTAAAGGTGAAGAGGATTGTCCTCATACCGGTCTCGTTATAAAGGAAGCATACTGATAATCGTGCTCTGGACGCTGTTCATCCTCGGCGCCCTGGCCATTGCCATAAATTCCTATGTGTGGCCCCAGCTCAATTTCGCGGGGAAGTTCAGGGACAGGGCGAAGGCGTTATACGCGGCGAAGGCCGGCGCGAAGATGGTAATCGCGCAGGTCGTGCAGGACAAGGACACCGGCTACGACTCGCTGAAGGACCCGTGGTACAGCGCGGAGACCTTCAGGGACGTGCCGATTAATGATTCGTCATTCAGCGTTTCCGTAAAGGACGAGGAGAGCAAGATCAACATAAACAAGGCGAAGCAGGACACGCTGAAGCAGATATTTATGCTTACCGAAGCCGCGGACGAACCCGCCGCGAAGGAGATAGCCGCCTCGATAATCGACTGGAGGGACGCGGACGACAAACCGCTTGAAAACGGCGCGGAAACAGGATACTATGCAGTCCAGGAGCCCTCTTACCCGTGCAAGAACGCGGATTTCCAGGTGCTCGGAGAACTGCTGCAGGTGCGCGGGATGACACAGCAGATCCTTGACGCGTCAAGAGATCACCTTACGGTCTACGGGCTCGGTTCCGTCAACCTGAACACATGTGAAGAGATCGTGTTGCGCGCTCTCGGCGCGAGCGAAGAACTCGCCCGCAAGATAGTCGCGTACCGCAAGGGTGTCGACGGCGAGGAAGGCACCGACGATGACATGGTCTTCGACAATATCTCAGGCGCGGTCGCGGCATTGAGCAAGTCCGGCAGTTTCTCGTCGCAGGAGCTGTCCCAGGCCGCCGCGATCATCGCTTCGGGCTCGATGACCGTACGTTCCGATAATTTTACGGGCAGGTCGGACGGGAGATCCGGCGGGAAGACCTATGGCATAACCTTTACCTTTAACCGCAACGACGTGATAAAGCAGTGGAGATCGGATTGAAGAGCGTATCGTTCAAGAAGCCGGTAACGGTCATAGAGATAGGAAACGACTGGCTCAAGATAGCCGAGAACGCGCCTTCCGCGCTTGGCAGGGTGATCTCCAAGGTCAGTTTAGTTAAACTCGCGCAGATAAATGAGCCGGTGGCCGCTGCCCTCGCGCGGATATTCAAGGAGCATAACCTTAACAAGCAGGGCGTAGTGACCTACCTTCCGCGGCATCTTGTCACGGTAAGGGTCCTCGAATTCCCGTCGACCGACCCGAAAGAGATAAACGACATGGTCGGCCTGCAGGTCACGAAGCAGACGCCGTATTCGAAGGACGAGATATATTCTTCCCATAAGATCGTCTCTTCCGACAGGGAGGGATACACGAAGGTCATGCTCGTCATCGCGCGCCGCAGTCTGGTAAGCGAACGCGTCGAGGCGATATTCAGCGCAGGCATGGCGGTCGAGAGGGTCGGCGTAAGCACCGAAGGGGTCTACAACTGGTTCTCCGTCGCATATCCGCACGAGTTCACTTCCGACGTGCAGCGCTCGGTCGTGGTCATCGACGTCGACTCGAACTATTCCGATTTCATGGTCTTGAGGGAAGGCGGGCCCGTCTTCACGAGGAGCATCCTCGTCGGCGCGAACCAGCTCATGGAGGAGTTCGACAAATGGCATGAGAAGTTCGCCGAGGAGGCCAAACATTCGATAGACCTCTACCAGGGAGAGCAGAGGGGCGCGAAGGTCGTAAAGGTCATCCTGAGCGGCGCGGGCAAGAACATCCAGGGGCTTAACATCGCGCTCGAAGCCAAGCTCGGTATCCTCGTCGAGAACGCGATACCGGTAAAGAACATGCGCATCAAGGACAGCGTTAACGTCCTGCAGGACCCGAACTTCAATTTCGTGTCGGTGTCGGCGCTCTTCGGCATCGCGATAAGGCACAAGGAGCTCGACCTCGACATGACGCCGCATGACCTGCGAATCCAGAGGAAGATGGAGCGTAAGAGGAAGCAGCTCATGGTGATGGGAGTGCTCGCGACATCGATAGTGATGTTCATCTCGCTGATACTGCTTACCTCCATATACAGCAAGAACGCCTACCTCGACCAGCTGAAGGAAAAGATAGCCAAAGTAGAGCCGGAATCTAAGGAAGTCGAGGAGATGAGGAAGAAGATAAGCCTCGTCGCCAACAGGCTCGACGCGAAAGGTACGACTATAAACCTGCTCAGCGAGATATACAAACTCACGCCGAGGGAGGTATCGCTATCGGCGATCAGCATAAGCGAAAGGGACAGGGCCACGCTGAAGGGCCGCGCGAACGCGCTCTCGGACGTCTATAAATACGCGAAGACGCTCGAGGACTCGGGATATTTCGAAAAGGTGAACACGAACTACGCGACGACAAAGAGAGAGAACAACGTCGAGTACGCCGATTTCGAGGTGGTCTGTTATTATGAAAAGAGATAAGCGATGAAAGAGCTGTTCGCAAGGATGTCTCCCAGGGAGAAGGCGGGTATAGCGATAGCCGCCGTCGTCATCCTCGTCGTCTTCGTCGACAGGTTCATAGTAAACCCTATGGCCGTCAGGATGCACCGGCTAAACCAGGAGATAAAGGCCGGCGAGAACGACCTGCGCCTAGATACGGGGCTTGCCGGCCAGAAGGACGCCGTCTCGGCCGAATACGGCAAGTATTCGGCGTACGTGAGGAAGTCGGGCTCCGACGAGGAAGAGCAGACGAAGATGTTCGGCGAGATAGAGGAGCTCGAGAGGAAGTCGGGCGTCTCCCCGGTGAACATGAAACCGCTCGCGCCGAAGACGGTCGATTTCTACAAGAAGTACGAGGTAGAGCTCGAGGTCGAAGGCGAGATGGAGCAGGTCGTGAATTTCCTTTACCTGCTGAACAATTCCCCGCAGCTGCTCAGGGCGGAGAAGGTCACCCTGAGCCCCAGGGACAGGGACTCCGCGGCGGTCAAGGCGAAGGTAAACGTCACGAAAGTCGTGATGCCTTGACATTTGGCATATTAGCCTGTATACTTATCGGAACTTCGGGTAAGGGAGCCATATAAGGGGGAAGTTATGGCTAATGAGACGGTTTTTAGGCGTTACAGGGGCAATCCCATCATCACGGCGAAAGCCGTACCGCGCGCAAACTCCATCCACAACAGCGCGATAGTGCCGTTCAAGGGCGAATACAGGGGCGTATTCCGCGTCGACGAGATCGACATGAACTACACGCTCCACCTCGGAAAGAGCAAGGACGGCATAAGGTGGGACATAGACGCCGCCCCGATAAAGATGAAGAGCGGAGATCCCGAGGTCTTCGTTACCGACCACAGCTATGACCCGCGCATAACGAAGCTCGGGGACACTTATATAATCACATGGTGCAACGCGGGCGCGCAGGGGCCGTGCATAGGCCTCGCGACGACAAAGGATTTCAAGGTATTTAAGCAGTCTGAGAACCCTCTGCCTCCGGCAAACCGCAATTGCGTCATCTTCCCCGAGAAGATAGGCGGGAAGTACGCGATGCTGCACAGGCCCAGCGACAGGGGTCATACGCCTTTCGGAGACGTATTTTATGCCGAGAGCCCCGACCTGGTCCATTGGGGGCACCACAGGTTCGTGTTCGGGCCGAGGGGTGGCTGGCAGTCGACGAAGGTAGGGCCTGGGCCGCACCCTATAAGGACGAAGGACGGCTGGCTTCTCATATACCACGGCGTCTGGACGAGCTGCAACGGATATATATACTCGGCGGGCGGCGCCCTGCTGGACCTGAAGGAGCCCTGGAAGGTGCTTTACAGGACCCGCGACTATATGCTCTATCCGACCGAGACGTACGAGCGCGTAGGCGACGTGCCTAACGTGCTCTTCCCCAGTTCGGCGGTCGTCGAAGGCGATATCATGAGGCTTTATTACGGATGCGCCGATACCTGCATAGGTATGGCAGAGGCCAATATAAAGGACGTAATAAAGTTTATAAAAAAGTGTAGTTTTTAGCATAAAATTACCCTATTATTTAGTTGACAGAAACCCGTATTTAGAGTATCATTACAACCCTTGTAGGATTTTCGTCGTACAAGTTTTAAAAAAGGAGGTAGTACAGTGGCAAGAGGCAAGGTAAAGTGGTTCAGCAACCAGAAGGGTTATGGTTTCATAACTCCTGAGTCGGGAAGTGACGTGTTCGTGCATTACAGCGCTATTCAGGGCGACGGCTACAAGACCCTGGAAGAGGGCCAGGAAGTAGAGTTCGACATCGAGAAGGGTGAGAAGGGCGAACAGGCCAAGAACGTTACGAAGGTCTAAGACCCGAAAAACACGGGCCCGCGACAAGTGCGCGGGCCCTTTTTTTATGGTATAATGAAAACACTATGAAGATAGGAATAATCGGACTCCCCCAAACAGGCAAGAAGACGCTTTTCGAGCTGCTTACGGAGCATAAGATAACGGAGAAGGACCTCGCCTCGGGCAAGAACATAAAGAGCATCGCCGAGATAAAGGACCCGCGTTTCGACAGGCTTGTCGCGATGTATAACCCGAAAAAGCAGGTCCGCGCCCGCATAGATATCGAACTCCTGCCGAAGATAGAGAAGGACGCGATAACCAAGGGCGACATCTTCAAGGATATCGCGGAGACCGACGCGCTCTGCCACGTGGTCAGGCAGTTCGCCGACGATTCCGTCTACCATATCAACGGGGCAGTCGACCCGAAGCGCGATATCGACAGCATAAATTCCGAACTGATCCTGCACGACCTCATATTCGTCGAGAAACGCCTCGAGAGGGTTGAGCTGGAGCTGAAGAAGCTGAAGGATGAGGCGAAATCGAAGGAGAGGGACGTCCTGCTGAAGATAAAGGCGCACCTCGAGAAGGAGATGCCGCTGCGCCTGCTCGAGCTTAAGCCAGAAGAGAAGAAGGCGATAGCGAGCTACCCGTTCGTGACGCTCAAGGAGATGCTTCTCGCGGTCAACGTCTCCGAGGACGACTTGAAAAACAAGGAATTCCTCGGAGGCCTGCAAAAGGCGTATGAGCCCCTAAAAATTGAAGTAATGCTCGTATCGGCAAAAGTGGAGTCGGAGATCGCCTCCCTTGAGACCGAAAAAGAGAAACAGGAGTTCCTCGCGGCGCTCGGCATCGAAGAGCCGGCGGTAAACGCGCTAACGCGTTTATGCATAAAAGCGATGAACCTAATATCCTTCTTCACTGTCGGCGAGGACGAGGTCCGGCAATGGACGATAAAGCGCGCGTCATCCGCCCCCGAAGCGGCGGGCGCCATTCATTCCGACCTGCAGAAGGGTTTTATCCGCGCCGAACTTATCAAGTTGTCCGACCTGTTCGAACTGGGAAGCGAAGAGAAGGTAAAGGAAGTGGGGAAGCTTTACCTTAAGGGCAAGGATTACATAGTGGAAGACGGCGATATCCTGAACATAAGGTTCAATGTCTAGGGACAAAAAACCCCTGCTATACGCCGCCGGGATCGCGGCGCTCGTATTGCTCGCATACCGGAGTTCCCTATTCGGGGATTTCGTGCTTGATGACCTTACCCTCGTAGTCCTTAATGCCCATATACAGGATCTTTCGCAAGCCGGACGGCTCTTCTTTGAGAATATCGGCGCCGGGTTCTCGCAAGAGGCCCCCTCGGCTTTTTACCGTCCCCTTCAGATATTAAGTTATGCCGTAGACCACCGTTTCTGGGGCCTGAACTACGCGGGCTATCACCTGACGAACATGATCCTGCACATCCTCGCGGCGCTCGGCGCCTTCCAGTTCACCAGGATGATAACGCGCAAAGACGCGCTGTCTTTTGTTGCCGCCGCGGCATTCGCGCTGCACCCGGCCAATACCGAAGCGGTATCTTATATATCGGGGCGGGCCGACCCGCTCTCGGCGTTCTTCGTCTTCCTGTGCCTTATATGCTATATCAAATACCTCGATACTTCCGCCGTAAAGTATTACGCCCTTTTCCCGCTCTGTTATTTTTGCGCGCTGATGTCGCGCGAGAGTGGGCTGATGGTTTTAGCCTTCATCCTGCTCTACCATTTTTCATTCAGGCGCAGGTTCACGCTCAAGCTCGCGTATCCGCTGCTGGCCGTTACGGCCGTTTACCTGCTGATGCGCTCCGCCGCGCTGGATTCAATGTTTCCCTATTACCATGCGTCCCCGCTCCCGGCGCGGATCGCAGGCTTCTTCGCGGCGTTCTCGGAATATATAAGGATACTTTTCCTCCCGCTTGGCCTGCACATGGAATACGGCAGGAAGGCGTTTTCTTTTGGCGACCCGCGCGTCATTACCGGCGCGTTGCTTTTTGCGGCATGCATTTACTTCATCGCTAAAAAGAGCAAGACGAGAGGGGAGGTTTTCTTCTTTGCCGCCTGGTTCATCGCGGGCCTTATACCGGTATCGAACATATTCCCGATGGGCGCGTATATGGCCGAACACTGGCTTTACCTGCCATCCGTAGGATTTTATGCGGCCATTGCGTCCGGCGTCGTCCGCCTTCCCAAGGCCGCCGCAGTTGCGTTATCGGCGATCATATTGCTGGGGCTTTCAGCCGCGACAGCGAAACAGAACCGTTACTGGGCGGATCCGGAGACATTCTATATAAGGACGCTCGAGTATTCCCCCGACAGCGCTCGCATCCGCACATATCTCGATATTTACAACGAGCTGAAAAAGCCGGAAAAACTGATTCCCGTTGACTAGTGAGCGGGCGTTTAGGTATCATAGGTAGACGGAGCGGAGGGCTCTCCCGTAATGAGCATAAGGTCGAAGTTAACACTGTTATTCCTTTCCATAATACTTGCCGTTGCCGCCGCGATCGCGCTCGAACGCAGCTTCGAGGTCAGGAGGTTAGCTGGCATCTTCGTTTCGAGCCGCGCGCGGGAAGAAGCCACGTTCGATAAGATAGCCGCGCTTAGGAGCAACCGCCTCGAGTCCCTCGTCGAGGATTATACTTTCTGGGACGAGATGGTCGAGTTCGCGAAGACCGGTGATAAAGCATGGGCTAAAGAGAATATCGACGCATCCCTTTCCGTCTTCGACGTGAACGCGATGTGGGTTTACCGCAGGGACTGTTCGCTCATATATTCGTCCGGCGGCCTCAATGGGCCTGCCGCGGACATTCCGGTCGCCGAAAAAGATATCCCCCTCTTATTCAAGGACTCAAAGCTTTGCCATTTCTTCATCCGGGCGGAAAACGGCATCATGGAAGTGCGCGGCGCGACGATACACCCGACCGCGGACAGGGAGAGGAAGACCGAGCCGCGGGGATACCTGTTCGCCGGCATGCTGTGGGACGACAAATTCCTGCGCGAGATGGCAGCGTTGACCGGCATGGAAGTCAGGCCCGCATCCCTGCAGGAAAAACCGGCGCCGGACACTTCCGCGAATATAATGGCCGGCGAAGCGGATTTCCTCAGGGAGCTTAGGGGCTGGGACGGCACGCCCCTGGCAAAGATCGCCGTTTCCTTTAAGTCGGAGAGCATAAGGCATTATAACCGCATGGGCCAGACCATATTTTTCATATTCGGCCTGTTATCCGCCCTCTCGCTGCTCGTGCTTTTCATGTCTGTCGTCCGGCTCGTCTCCGTCCCGTTAAAACTCGTTTCGGAATCGCTTAAGAGGAAAGACCCCGCGCCGCTTGCCCCGCTCGAGAAGAAAAAGGACGAGTTCGGCGGGATAGCCAAGGCGATAAAGGAATCATTCGAGCAGTCGGCGGAGCTCGAGGCCGCGAACATCAGGCGCAGGAAAGCCGAGATACAGGAGGAGGCGATCCTCGAGAATATCGCCGACCTGGCTTGGCTCAAAGACCTCGATAACAGGTATATTGTTGTCAACGGGCCCTTCGCGAAAGCGTGCGGGAAAGAACCCGCCGAGCTGGTCGGCAGGACGGATTACGACGTGTGGCCGAAGGAACTCGCGGAAAAATATACCGCGGACGACAAGGAGGTCATGCTCTCGGGAAAACAGAAGGTCGTCTGTGAGCCCCTCTTCTCAATAGACGGGAATATGCTGTGGATGGAGACCGTAAAGACGCCGATGTTCAACGACAAGGGCGAGGTCATAGGCATCGCCGGAATATCCCGCGATATCACCGAGCGCAGGAAGGACGAGGAGGCGCTGAAGAAGGCCTATATACAGTTGAAGGAGACGCAGCACCGGCTCATACAGGCGGAAAAGTTCTCGGCCCTCGGCAAGTTCTCCACGTCGTTCGCGCACGAGATAAAGAACCCGCTCGGGATAATCCTGAACGGCATAGAATTCCTCGAGATGAAGCTCGGAAGCAGCGACAACGACGTCAAGGAGGACCTTGATATCATAAAGAGGTCAACGCTCAGGGCCGACAGCATAATAAAGAGGTTGTTGAAGTTCGCTCGCCCGTCGGAGATAAAGTTCGACAGGATCAACCCGCGGGACCTCGTCATTGATACGCTCCCTTTCTTCAAGTACTCATCGTCGTCCGGCGAGATAAAGATCAATACAGACCTGTCATCCGATCCGATGGAGTTCATGGCCGACAAGAACCAGCTGCAGCAGGCGATCATAAACCTCATAATGAACGCCGCGGAGGCGATGTCACTTGCCGGAGGCGAGATAACGATAAAGTCCTACAGGCAGGAGCGCTCTGAGTTCTATTTCGCGAAACCGGCGTGCGTCATCGAGATATCCGATAACGGGCCCGGCATATCCGAGGAGAACATGACGAAGCTCTTCGAGCCGTTCTTCACGACGAAGTCGGAGAAGGGGACCGGCCTTGGGCTCTTTATAACTAAGTTGATTATTGACAACAATAAAGGTAATATATCAATAGACAGCAAGCTCGGCCGCGGAACGGTCGTAAGGATGGTGTTCCCGCTCGTCTAAACGGAGGATTGCCGATGAAGAAGAAGATCCTTGTTATCGATGACGAAAAAGATTTTTGCCATTTCGTGAAGAAAGCCCTCGAGGCGTCGGAGGAGTTCAAGGTCACGATATGCAACGACGGGGCGGAAGGGGTCAAGAAGGCCAAGGAACTGCTGCCTGACCTCGTTATCCTCGACGTCATGATGCCCAAGATGGGCGGGTATGAGGTCGCGGCGGAACTCCAGAAAGAAGAGGATACGAGGAAGATACCGATCATATTCCTCACGGCGGTCGTGACCGAACGCGAGGTCAAAGATGAAGGGTACCTGCTCGAAGGCAAACGCTTCATCGCGAAACCCGTCAAGATACACGACCTCATGAACAGTATCAAGGCAGCCCTCGCAGGCAACTGAGGGCGGGGCCGGGGCCTCCCGCAGCGCATATTTTTAATGACAACAACGCTGGTTTAGTGGTATAATCCGATTGTTTGTGAAAATCGGAACAATGTCCAAAAAAAAGAGAAATATCCCCCAGGATACGGCAAGCCGGTTAAGCCTCTACCTAAGAAGCTTAAGGATGCTTGGAAAGAAGAGAGTGGACGTCGCCTCGTCGGAGGAGATAACGCAGTTCCTCAACGTCACGCCGGTCCAGTTCCGCAAGGACCTTTCTTATTTCGGGGGTTTCGGGAAGCGCGGCGTCGGTTACGATGTCGCCCGGCTCACGAGGGAGATAGAAAAGATCCTCGGGACCGATGCGGCATGGAAGATAGCGATAATCGGGGCGGGCAAGCTCGGTTCTGCCCTGCTCGGGTATTCGGGGTTCCACGAATTGAACCTGCAGATAGTCGCGGCGTTCGACAGCGATCCCGGAAGGGTTGGCAAGGCGCGGCAAGGCGTCAGGATCGATGATGCCTCGAGAATGAAACAGATATTGACGGAAAAAGGGATACGGATCGCGGTCCTTGCGGTCCCCGCGGATTCAGCCCAGAAGGTGGGAGAGGAGCTCGCAAGGTGCGGAGTGAAGGCGATACTCAATTTCGCGCCCGTCAACCTAGTCCTTCCGAAGGGAGTATCGGTCTCTAACGTTGACATGGCTTCGGAGCTCGAAAGCCTGATATACAAACTAAAAGGAGAGCGCGCATGAAAGCGGTTTCGGAGAAGGAGGTCGACGCGGCGGAAGTCGACAGGATCATCGACAAGCACAGGGATTCCCCGGGTGACCTGCTTGGCATCATGGAAGAAGTACAGGAGCTCAACAAGTACAAGTACCTCCCGAGGCAGACGCTTGAATATATCGCAGAGAGCCTTGAACTGCCGTTCTCGAAAGTATACAGCGTCGCGACCTTTTACGCGTTCTTTAACCTGAAGCCGCAGGGTGAGCATTCGATAATCGTCTGCAGGGGCACCGCGTGCCATACGAAGGGCTCGAAAGCCCTGCTCGAGCACCTCGAGGGATTCCTCGGGATAAAGGGGGCCTTCGACGAAGGGGAATCGTATTTCACGACAAAAGACAACAAGTTCACCGTAAGGACGGTCGCGTGTTTCGGCCAGTGCGCGCTCGCGCCGGTCGTGGTCGTCGACGGGAAGATATACGTTCATATGAACGAGAACAAGCTCGCGAGGATAGTCAAAGAACTCAGTCGGGGAGGTAAGAAGAGATGAGGATTTCCGACATAAAACACCTGGACATCTTGAGGGAGAAGCGTTTCAAGGAGATATTCTCGGGCCGGCCGCGCATATCGGTCGGCATGGGCACCTGCGGCATCGGCAACGGCGCCGAAGAGGTATACAAGGCGCTCGAGAAGGAGATACACAGGAAGAAGTCCGGCATATTGCTGGGAAAAGTGGGCTGCTTCGGGTTCTGCGCGAATGAGCCGCTCGTGAACGTATACCTGCCCGGGAAGCCGCTCATCATATTGCACAAGGTCATGCCGAAAGACGCCGCGAAGATAGTCGAGAAGGCGCTCAAGGGCGACATATACAGGGAAAAGGTCCTCTGCAAGATAGAGGAATGGGACCACATAACGAGCAAAGCGACCTACGGCCGCGGTTTTCCCGGCATACCGAAATGGGACGAGGTGCCGTTCTTCAGGGGACAGAAGAAGATAGTCCTGAGGGATTTCGGCCTTATCGACCCCGAGAATATCGAGGACTATATCGCGATAGGCGGATACCACGCGCTTTACAAGGCCGTGACGGAGATGAGCCCCGAGAAGGTCATCGACGAGCTGAAGGTCTCGAAACTGCGCGGCCGCGGCGGCGCGGGCTTCCCGACCTGGCGCAAGTGGGACATCATGCGCAATATCAAGGCGGACAGGAAATACGTCGTCTGCAACGCCGATGAGGGAGACCCCGGCGCGTATATGAACCGCAACGAGATAGAAAGCGACCCGCATATGCTCATAGAGGGCATGGCGATCGCCGCGTATACGATGGGTACCGACAAGGGCATCGTATATATCCGCGCGGAATACCCGCTCGCGGTCGAGCGTCTCAGGAAAGCCATCAAGGATGCCGAAGAATACGGCCTGCTCGGCAAGAACATCCTCAATACGGGTTTCGATTTTGACATAAAGATAGTCGAGGGCGCGGGCGCGTTCGTCTGCGGCGAAGAGACGGCCCTCATATTCTCGCTCGAAGGCCTTCCGGGCCGCCCGAGGCCGAGGCCGCCGTTCCCCGCGGAGAAGGGCCTGTGGGACAAACCCACCAACATAAATAACGTCGAGACATTGAGCAACGTCCCCGCGATAATATCACGAGGCGGCGCGTGGTTCGCGCAGACAGGCACCTCGGCGAGCGCGGGCACGAAGGTATTCTCGCTCGTCGGCAAGGTAAAGAACACCGGCCTCGTCGAGCTCCCGTTCGGCTCGCCGCTCTTGTCGCTGATATACCAGATGGGCGAGGGAAGCGGCAAGGACAAGGTCATAAAGGCCGTCCAGAGCGGCGGACCCTCCGGCGGTTGCATATCGTCTAAATTATTCGGCTCCAAGGTCGATTACGAGACGCTCGCCGAACTCGGCGCCATACTCGGCTCCGGCGGCATGGTCGTCATGGACCAGGACAACTGCATGGTCGACGTCGCGCGCTATTTCATAGAGTTCACGACATCGGAATCCTGCGGAAAATGCACGCCGTGCCGCGAAGGGCTTCAGCAGGCGCTGAAGATCCTCAAGGACATAACCGAGGGCAGGGGCAAGGTCGAGGACATGAAGACGCTCGAGGACCTCGGAAAGACGATAAAGGACACCGCGATATGCGGCCTCGGGCAGACGGCCCCGAACCCGGTCCTCACGACGCTGAAGTATTTCAGGGACGAATACGAGGACCATATAAAGAACAAGAGATGCGACGCGGGCATATGCCAGGCGCTCTTCCTCTCGCCCTGCGAGAACAGCTGCCCGCTGCATATGAACATCCCGGGATACCTCGAGCTCGTGAACGAGAAGAGGATGGAAGACGCGTACGAGATGATATTGCGCGACAACCCGTTCCCGGCGAGCTCCGGCAGGATATGCCATTTCCACTGCAAGATGCGCTGCCGCAGGGAGGACATAGACGATCCTATCTCCACGGGCGAGATACACCGTTTCGTCGCCGACAACCTGCACAAGAACGGCACGGACAAGGCGGTAATGCGCTCCATAATCAAGGAACGCGCGCCGTCGACAGGGAAGAAGGTCGCTATAATCGGCGCGGGTCCCGCGGGCCTCACCGCGGCATACTACCTCGCGCGGCTAGGCCACGCGGTCACGATTTACGAGGCGAAGCCGAAAGCGGGCGGCGTGCTGATGTACGGGATCCCGTCGTACAGGCTGCCGAAGGAAGTGCTCGAGCGGGAGGTCAAGTTCATCAAGGACTGCGGAGCCAAGTTCATCTTCAACTCGAAGGTGACGTCCGAAAGGCTGCGTTCGCTCGAGAAGAACAACGACGCGGTCCTCGTCGCGACCGGCGCTTATAAGGAGATGGAACTCGACATTCCCGGCAAGGACTTCAAGGGCGTGTTCCACGGCACCGAATACCTTGAGCAGATAGCTATAGGAAAGAAAGTAACGCTCGGTAAGAAGGTCGCGGTGATCGGCGCGGGCAACGTCGCCGTTGATGCGGCGCGCACCGCGCTCCGCTTCGGTTGCGATGTCACGATCGTCTACCGCCGCGAGAAAGCGGACATGCCGGCGAACAAGGAAGAGATAAAAGCCGCGGAGAGCGAGGGGATCAAGTTCGTATTCCTCGCCGCACCTAAATCGATAACCGGAGATAAAGGCAGGGTCACCGGCGTAGAGATATCGAAGATGAAGCCGGGAGATTACGACCTTTCCGGAAGGCGCAGGCCCGTCGCGACGAACGAGTCGCAGGTCATCCCGTGCGATACGGTCATCCTCGCGATAGGCGAGAAGGTCGATTCGGGATTCATCAAGAACGTGGGCATCGATACGAACGAGGACGGGACCGTTAAGGTCGACCGCTCGACGATGCAGACCGTCAGCCCGAAGTTCTACGCGGTAGGCGACCTCGTGATGGGGCCTGCGACCGCGGTCGAAGCTATGGCGCAGGGCAAGAAGGCCGCGGAGGCGATAGACACGGCGCTTACCGGCGAGAAGAGGTTCGATACGCTGTTCAGGAAATTCAAATACAAGAACGAGGTCCCGCTCGAGCCGTGTTCCGAGGGCCGCAGGCATCCGAAGTCGCTCTCGGTCGCTTCGAGGAAGAGGAACTTCAAGGAGGTCTCCCTCGGGCTCTGCTGGGATGACGTCAAGACCGAGACCACCCGTTGCTTGAGATGCGATGTCAAGGAGGTCAAATAATGGCTGACAAGATGGTAAATATAAAGATAGACGGCAAGGACCTTGCGGTTCCGGAAGGAACAACCATACTGAAAGCGGCGCGCAAGGCCGGCATCGAGATACCGACGCTCTGCTATCTCGACGGCATATCGGAGAACGCGTCGTGCGGCGTATGCTGCGTCGAGGTAAGGAAGGCGAAGAGCCTGCTGAGGTCATGCATCACGAAGGTCTCCGAAGGGATGGAGATATACACGAACACGCCTGCCGTGCGCGACGCCCGCCGCATGAACGTCGAGCTTTTGCTCGCGGGCCATCCTAAGGACTGCCCGACCTGCGACAAGAACGAGACGTGCGAGCTGCGCATGCTCGCGTCCGACCTCGGCATCAGGAAGGTCCGCTTCGGAAAGACGCGCAAGCGCGACTTCGACGTGGATTCAACGTCGCCGTCTATCATCAGGGACCCGAACAAGTGCATACTCTGCGGCCGTTGCATCGCCGTATGTTCGCAGGTCCAGTCGGTAAACGCGATAGATTTCGCGAACCGCGGAAGCAAGACGCTCGTCTCGACATTCTTCAACGAGGGGCTCGGTAACGTCGAGTGCGCGAACTGCGGGCAGTGCATCCTCGTATGCCCGACCGGCGCGTTGACCGAGAAGAGCCAGATAGACGACGTATGGAAGGCGATACACGACCCGAAGAAGACCGTGGTCGTCCAGACGGCCCCGGCCGTAAGGGCCGCGATAGGCGAGGAGTTCGGCATGCCTGCGGGCTCGCTCGTGACGGGCAAGATGGCCGCCGCGCTCAGGAAGCTCGGTTTTGACCGCGTCTTCGATACGCAGTTTACCGCCGACCTGACGATCATGGAAGAGGGTTTCGAGCTTATCGACAGGATAAAGAACAACGGGGTGCTCCCGCTGATAACATCATGCTCGCCCGGATGGATAAAGTTCAGCGAGCATTTCTTCCCGGACGTGCTCGACCACCTTTCGACATGCAAGTCGCCGCAGCAGATGTTCGGCGCGGTTGCGAAGACCTATTTCGCCGAGAAGGCCGGCATAGACCCGAAGGAGATGGTCGTCGTCTCGATAATGCCGTGCACCGCGAAGAAATTCGAGGCGAGGCGGCCCGAGATGGGCAATGACGTGGATTACGTCCTCACGACGCGCGAGGCCGCGCAGATGATAAAGGAAGCCGGCATCGATTTCGTGAACCTTCCCGACGAAGATTTCGACCACCCGTTAGGCGAGTCGACGGGCGCAGCCGTGATCTTCGGCGCGACCGGAGGCGTCATGGAAGCCGCGTTAAGGACAGCGTACGAAGTCGTCACGAAGAAGACGCTTGATAAGCTCGACTTCAAGGATGTCCGCGGGCTCGAGGGCATTAAGACGGCCGAAGTCGACCTCGACGGCCTGAAGGTCAGGGTCGCTGTGGCCAACGGGCTCGGTAACGCGCGCAAACTCCTCGAAGAGGTGCAGGCGGGCAAGTCGCCTTACCATTTCATCGAGATAATGTGCTGCCCCGGCGGATGCCTCGGCGGCGGCGGACAGCCGATACCGACCAATATGGAAGTCAAAAAGAAGAGGGCTGAGGCGATATATAAGGAAGACGCCGGAAAACCGATCAGGAAATCCCACGAGAACCCGTCCGTCCAGGCAATATACAAGGAGTTCCTCGGCGAACCGCTCGGCGAGAAATCGCACCACCTGCTGCACACGACCTACACCAAGCGAGGTTTAAAGTGAAGGGGACGTGTCACTTGGGGACACTCCGCTCAAGAGACC
>CAZYUB010000008.1:0-111864 GCA_964650515.1 uncultured Planctomycetia bacterium
CCGGTAAGCCCTGTCGCGTAATACCTGTGACGGCGCCCCCTGCCCCCCCGGCCCATTCCGGCGTTCTGTCCTGCCGCAGGCCTTACGTAAGGCCCCGCAACCGCGCATCTGCCTCTTGCTCCGCCAGTCCTTGGCCCCATCCCCCTGGGTCCCGTCCCGTCAAATCCCGGCATCTTCGACCACCTCCTCTTGTTATTGATAATCATTTTCATTAATAAACAAAAAAATATTTTACTTCCCTTTTTTACCTGCGCATCTCTCGCATAACCCATAGAACTCTATCCTGTGCCCCGTTATACTGAATTTGTATTTCTTCGAAAGCCCTTTTTCCGTCTCCTTCAGCAATTTTACCTCCTCTTCTATGAAATCCGTGTAATTTATGGCCTTATTGCACCCTGTGCAGATGAGGTGGTGGTGATGCCTTTTTTTAGGCCCTTCAGCCAATTCATAGCGCGACCTTCCGTCGCCGAAATCCAGCCTGTGCACAAGCCCCATCTCGCTTAATATGTCTATCGTCCTGTATACTGTGGTCAGCCCTATGCCCGGGCACGCCTTCCTTATCCTTGTGTATATGTCCTCGGCGCTTAGGTGTGATTCTTCCGCGGCAAGGATATCAAGGATCGCCTGTCTTCCTATCGTAATCCTGTATCCGCACCCTTTAAGCCTGCCATGCCACCATGGAGGGCCCATACCGTCGAAATTGGGCATCCGTATCTCCTTTATGATAATGATAATCATTATCAATATACATTGAGGTTGCATATTTGTCAAGCGGTTTTTTTAATGCGGGCCTTCAACCTTCAAGTGCGGAGTACTACGAGATGGTCCTGCTCCTGGACGAGCGGCTTCTTCGGGAGCCAGAATTTCCTGAAGACGAACTCGGTGATCTCTTCCTTCTGCGCGCGCGTATACCTGTGGACGTTCGGATAGAGCAATATCATCCAGATGACCGCCATGAACTCCTCGAAATCGTCGACGAAAAAGGAGACGCGGCTCCTCTTTATCGAGATCTTCGATCCGGCGAATACCGGGTCGGCCTCGAGCTCCCTCTTGAAATGCCAGAGGTCCTGGTCGTTGCGGCAGCCGAAGTATTTTCCGGCGAAGTGGCCGTAAAGCCAGCTTGTCGTGTATTCGTCGCCGCTCTTTGACGCCATCATGACGGCGTGAATCTCGCCCTTCGGCGCAAGTATCCTGCGGTAAAGGTTTTCGAAGAGCCCGTCCCAGCCCGGCTCCTGGCAGTAATACATGCTGTGATAGAGCGCTATCAATTCCACGCGGCGCCCTCCGAGGATCTTTTTGAGGAAAATATCCGTGCATCTCCTGTCCGAGAAGATCTTCGTGTAATCGCCCACGATCGTCCCAACATGGTCGAGGGACTGGCGCCTTATCCGCTCATTCACGACTTCGAGCGCGGACTTCTCGATATCCAGCAGGTAGAGCCCGCCGCGGAATACCGCCTCGAGGATGCGGAACTGGGGCTCGTTGCTCGACCCGACAGAGAGCGCCCTGAGCGGCCTGTTGACAGGGAATTCCTTATGCAGTACCCTGATTACGGACGCGAGTTTCTCGCCGATGTCTACCTTATCCCTGCTGTACTTCGCCCATATCTTGTCCTCTCGGAACATCTTCGAGTCGGCGATCCTTATGCCACGGCCTATCAGGCGTTTCTCAGTCCTTGTCATATCCAGGCCTCGGTTCGCCCGCGAGCTCGTCCCTGACAGCGGCTAATTTCACGAAAAACTTGAACAGAAGGAAAGGCGCATATAACAGCAGGTGCAGTGATATATTGCGTGCCTTGCCGGTATCGGACGGGTCCAGGCAGGCCGAGATCGCCTCATATACACCGCTCGCCACAATGACCGCGAAGGAAAATATGACGAACCAGTTGAACGGGAATTCGAACTCCCCTTTATACGCCCAGATGGCCAGCAGTATCGGGGACAGGGAATAGAATGCTGCTGCGCGGATCTCTTTCCAGGTGAGCAGCATGAACCAGCAGGCCTTAATACCGGCCCCGGTGCCCTTCGAGACGAGCAGCGCGGGGACATCTTTCACGGCCCACGCGAAACGTTCCATATAAAGCTTCTTCATCCTGAACCAGCATTCGCCGGGGTTGCCTCTTTCGATCTCGTCGAGCATTATGCCCATCTCGTCGGACGCGTGGCTGTTGCCGAGACGGAGCATTTCAAGGGTATCCTTGCCGAAGGACGGCCCGGCGTATCCCGAGACGGCCTTGACCCAGTCGGGCCTGAAAAATTCCAGTATAGCGTCCAACAGCAGGAAGGATACGGCGATATAGAAAAGAACGAACAGCAGGTCATTTAATACCAATGACAGGGCATAGAGGACGGCGAAGGGCAGGATATTCAGGACCAGGAGCGCCTGCGCAAGTTTCAGTATCTCCATTAAAATAGCGCCCCTATTATCGCCTTCGCGACATTATCCGCGAGGAGCCCGGAGCCCTTTTCCGTAAGGTTGCCGAAATCGCCGGCGGACATGTCTGAAAAATACACGGTGTGTTTGTCTTTCTTCAGGGCTTTCTTGAATGCCTGGTCGTTATCTATGAATATGACCCCTCCCTCTTCGGGCCTGAGCATCTTCTCGAGGGAGCCCACGCCCCTTAAAGGATACTGAGAGCAGGCCAGGATGACCTTATTCTTCGCGAGCAATTCCTTTATGCGGTAGTAGCAGTTCCTTGTGACGGGATTATAATAACCCGTCCTGATCTTCTCGGCTTTGCGGAAATACTGGTCGGCTATCCCGAAATAACCGGATTCGTAATAGAATACGCCCATCCATCCGTAAGCCATGTCGTTATTCGCGGTGGCCTTCACCGCCTTGCGGAATATCTCGTCCGCGAGCGCGTAATTGCCGCCCTCCCTGTAGCTGGACGCGAGGGCCTTATACGCCTCTTTGTTGGACGGGTTGATGCTTATCGCCTTGTTGAACATCTCCTCCGCCTTGGACAGGTCTCCCTTGCCCTTGTACACGTAACCGAGGCCGATCAGCGCGCTTTCGTTATATGAGTTGATCCCGAGGGCCTTCGAGTACATCTCCTCGGCTTTCTCGAGTTCGCCCCTGTCCTTATATACGATACCGAGCCCCGTCAGCGCGCTTTCGTTGTAGGGATTTATGCCGAGGGCCTTCGAGTACATCTCCTCGGCTTTCTCGAGGTCGCCCCTGTCCTTATAGATCAGCGCGAGCCCCGCGACAGCGTTCTCGTTGTAGGGGTTGACCTCGAGGGCCTTCGAGTACATCTCCTCGGCTTTCGCGAGGTCACCCTTGTCCTTATAGAACTGGCCGAGGCCTATATAAGCGTTATCGCTGCTCCTGGCCTTGACCATGAGCCTCTCGTATATCGTCTCTGCTTTCTTGAAATCTCCCCTGTTCCTGTAGACCGAGCCGAGGCCTATTATGGCTTCCTCATTGTATGGGTTGACCTCGAGGGCCTTCGAGTACATCTCCTCGGCTTTCGCTATCTCTCCCTTCTCGATATAGAAGCGCCCGAGGCCGAGGTAAGATTCTATGTCTATCGGGTTCACCCTGTACGACGTCTGCAGCACCTTCTCCGCCTCTACAGAATTGCCGCCGGTCTCGTATATCTGCGCGAGGCCGGAATACGCCCTGCTGTTGGCGGGATATACGTCTATCGCGTTCTTGAAGGCCTTCTCGGCCATGGCCGGGTCGGCCTTGTCGATATAGATATAACCGAGGCCGACATACGCGTCGCTGTTGGACGCGTTAAGGTCGATCGCCTTCTTGAACGACCCTTCCGCCTTATCGAACTCCCTCCTGGTCCTGTGGAGCCATCCGAGGCCCGCGTAGGCGTTGCTGTTTGACGGATTTATCTTCAGCGCTTCCTCAAAATTCGTATTTGCGCTTACATAGAATTTCTCTTCGCTGAGGCACAGCCCGAGGCCGACATACGCGTCGTCGCTTTTCGGGTTCACCTCTATCGCCTTCGAAAAAGATCCCTTCGCCTCTAAGACCTTTCCCCTGTCGAGGAAACAGCGCCCGAGCTCGTTATAGGCGCTGTCATCTTGCGGGTTCAGCTCTATCGTCTTCCTGAACATGCTCTCCGCCTCGCTCATCCTTCCCTGGGCCCTGTAACACCTGCCGAGCTCGAGGAAGAGCAGGTGGTCCCTGCTGTTCAGGTTGATCGCTTTCTTGAACATCTCCTCGGCCTCGGTTATCCTCTTCCTTTCCCTGTAAAAGAGCCCGAGGATGAAGTAGAGGCGGTAGTTCTTGCGGTCGAGCTCGATGAGTTTCTTGAACATCGATTCCGTATGGAAAAGGTTTACGCGGTCGACATAGACCCATCCGAGGCCGAGGTAGGCGCCGTCGTCCCTCGGATTTATCTCGAGGGCTTTCTTGAACATCCTGCCGGCCTGGGTTATGTTCCTCTGCTCCTTGTAATACCATCCCAACGCGACATAAGCGCCGCTGTTGCGCGGGTTCATGTCTATGGCTTTCTTGAACGCCTGCTCGGATTTATCGAGGTCGCCTTTCTCCTTATACACATAACCGAGCCCTACGAACGCGCCGTCGTTGCGCGGGTTTATAGAAAGCGCCTTGTTGTAATACTCTTCGGCCTTTACTATGTTCTCCTTGCTGTGCAGCGACCCCTGCGTCAGCAGCTCCTCGAGCAGTTCGTAATCCTTAGGGCTGAATTCCGCGCCTTTATTGAACATCTCTTCCGCCTGCAGCAGGTTGCCGAGGTCCTGGTAAAGCCATCCGAGCGCCATATAGGCGCCGTCATTCTCGGGGTTAATCTCGAGGGCTTTCATGAACATCGCCTTGGAACGCACGAGGTTCTCGGTCTCTTTCCTGAGGGAGCCGATCTCCTTGTACAATCCGGTATCGTCGGGATGCATCTCTATCGCTTTTTTGAACATCTCCTGGGCCTGGACATAGTTGCCGCTTTCCTTGTAGAGCCAGCCGAGGCCGACGTAAGCCGCGTCATTCTCGGGGTCCAGCTCAAGGGCTTTCGTGAAATATTTATCGGACTCGGAGAGGTTCAGCAGTTCCTTATGGCACCAGCCGAGGCCGACGTAGATATCGCTGTCGTTCGGGTCCAGCGCCGCGGCTTTATTGAACTCTTCCAGCGCCTTTTCGAATTCCCCGCGGTCATGATAGACCCATCCGAGCTCGAGATATGTCGCCGCGGTCCCCGCGTTCTTCTGCTCTTCCGCATAACACACGCCGATGGCGGACGGCCTTATGCCGGAGAAGAGCCTGCTCCCCGCCTTATAGATCTGGAATGCCCTGAAGAATGACCCAGCGCGGTTGCCCAACGACGACGGGTAAGGTATACGCTTGCCTTCGTCATCTACACCCATCGTGACGATGACCATGTCGGGCCTGTAACTCTCCAATTCGGCGTTGAGTGATTCGAGGACGCGCAGTGAATTCGCCCCGTCCGTAACGAGGTTCATTACCTCGAAGTTCACGGCGGGCTTAAGTTTCCTCAGCGCGGAGGCGAGCTGGACGGCATAGAGCTTATTGGACTCGGCGGAAGGGTAATCGCCGATGCAGATTATCCTGAAGGACCCTTTCTTTACCGTTTTTTCGACAAAATCGCGGCGGCGCAGGTTCCCGGAGACCAGGTTGGACACGTTCAGCACCGCTTCAAGCAGGAATATGACGATTATTATGCCCGCGATGATGCGGAATACCAGCCCTGCGAGCGCCTTTTGGTTTATTTGCGATAATTCCTCAGCCATTGGCCTTATTATACCAATAACTATAGGTATGTCAACTGGTTAGAAAATATTATCTTGCCAAATCGCCTGCTGCGCGGTTATAATGGGCGCATGGGACTCTATAACATGACCTATGGAGTCAAGGGGAGAATTTTTGTTCTGTTTGTTTCACTATTCATCCTTACCCTCTCGGCTACAGCCGGCGCTTCGGCCGGGGCCGTAACCGCTTCCCACGGGTTTGTTACGGCAAAAAACGGCCACCTCTATTCCGGCGGCAGCCGTCTCTTCATAAGAGGCATAAACTACTACCCCAAGGGAAAGGTCTGGGACGATTTCTGGAGCGGTTTTGACGCCGCAGAGGTCCGCCGTGACTTCGGGACGATCCGGATGATGGGATTTAATTGCGTAAGGATATTCCTGCAATATGATTCGTTCGGAAGGGAGAACCTCGATAACGGCGCGGCCGCGAAATTAAGCATGGTATTGTCCGCGGCGGCTGATGAAGGGCTCAAGGTCATCGTCACGCTCTTCGACCGCATAGACCCGAGGACATTCTATTCACCTTGGAACTACCCCAAGATCGATAAGCATCTCGAGTCGCTCGTGCCGCTCTTCTCAAGCGACCCCGCAATCCTCTGCTGGGACCTGAAGAACGAGCCGGACCTCGATTACAGGTTCAACCTCAACAGCGGCGTCGTCAATGACTGCATAAGCCGCATGATCACCAAGGTGCGTTCCCTCGACGCTAACCACCTCATAACGGTCGGCTACCTGAACCCCCCGCCGGGACAGGCGGCGGCAGGCTGCGATATCCTATCCTTCCATTTCTACGCGGTGGCCGAAAAGCTTCCCGCCGCGATAGATTCCGCAAAGTTCATCGCCAAAGGCAGGCCGGTATTGCTCGAGGAATTCGGTTTTACCACGTCGGGTATCCGCTCCCTCAGGGTTCCCGCGAACGAGGCGCAGGAAAATTACTTCTCTTCCGTGCTGGCCTCCGTGCTCGGAGGCGATATCGACGGCTTCCTAATCTGGACACTGTACGACCATCCCCGCGAAACGAAGATCGAGGAACGCGAAAGGTATTTCGGCATGATAGGGCTGAACGGTTCCGACAAGCCCGCCTCGAAGCTTGTTCCCAAAAGGATGATAATAACCCGGGACCCGGTCAGGATCGCCGTATACAATTACTCTGAGGCAGGGATGTCGCTCGAGGTCCTCGATATATCGGGCAACGCGGTAAGGACACTCGCCGGAGCGGGGAGATTCTCCCCGGGCGGCCATATCTTTTACTGGGACCTCAGGGACAACGACGGCAGGATGGTCCCGCGCGGGGAATACCTCGTGATGCTACGTTCGGGGGACATGAGCGTCTCCGAGAGGGTATCGGTATCCGCTAAGGACATGCGCGCCGCGGTGTTCACGATATCGGCGCTTATATTGCTCGCCGTGTCCGCCTACCTCCTTCCGTTTGCAAAACGCCTCGCCGGGCGCGGCAAAAGGAGGCCTAGATGATATCGGTGGTCATACCGGCCCTTAACGAGGCCCGCTACATAAACAAGACCCTTAAGGATTGTTATGAATACTTCAGCCGCAGGGAGGCGCCGTTCGAGCTGATCGTCGTTGATGACGGCAGCAGGGACGGGACGAGCGGCAAGGTCGAGGAGTTCGCCGCTTCCCACCACGGCGGCCGCCACGTAAAACTCATCAGGAACAGGGTCAACAGGGGTAAGGGCTACAGCTTAAGGAGGGGCGTCCTGCAGTCGCGCGGAAATATCGTGCTTATAACGGATACGGACCTTTCCACCCCGCTGCGCGAGTTCGAGAAGATGTCCGCGTTCATCCCCGAGTACGATATCGTCATCGCCTCCAGGGGATTGAAGGAATCGAAGAAACTCATACGCCAGACATGGCTCAGGGGCGCTATGGGAAGGATGTTCAACCTGCTGGTCAGGACTTTCCTCTTTGACGGGTATTACGACACCCAGTGCGGGTTCAAGATATTCAAGGGAGACACCGCGAGGTATCTCTTCAGGAAACAGAAGATCAGGAGGTTCGCTTTCGATATCGAAGTGCTCGGCATCGCGATAAAGAAGGGCTTCAGGATAAAGGAAGTGCCCGTGCACTGGGTGAACAGGCGCGAGACGAGGGTAAGGATAGTGCGGGATTCTATCGACATGTTCTTCAGCATATTCAGGCTCAGGAGGATCCTCGAGAAATGCTAACGAGGTCCGGGAAAAAAGTCGCGCTGCTCGGCGCGCTGAACTGCGCCGTGAACATGCCGTATGTCCTGTGGGGCCTCTGGCTCTGGAGCTACGATATATTCACGCACATGTTCTTCGCGAAACACTACCGCGAGGACTGGTTCAACCTTTATAACTACAAGTGGTACGGGGGATTCTCCCAGGCAATCTATCCTCCCCTGACCCACCAGATAATGGCGGCTTTCATGTTCCTCTTCTCCCCCGCCGTCTCTACCGCGATCGTCCTCGTCGCTTTCATGTTCTGTTTCCCTGTCGCGATGTATAACTTCTGCAGGATATGGGCCAACAAGACGGACGCGTTCCTCGGGACGCTCGCTTCCGTCTTCTTCACGGTCTTCTACCTTCTCATTTATAAGTACGGGCAGATCACGACGCTTACCGCTTCGGTATTCCTGCTCTTCGCGAGCGTGTATTTCTTCATGTACCTGAAGACCGGCAGGGCCCGGCATGCCGTGCTCTTCGCGCTATGTTTCGTCATAATCGGGTGCATGCACTCCTTCTCTTTCTTCTACGGCCTGCCTTCTTTCATGACGCTCATCTTCGCGTATTCTCTCGTATCCTCCCCGCGCAGGGCTCTTTACCTGCGGGTAATAAAACGCGCCTTTTTCGCGACGGCCCCCGCGGCGCTGCTTTTCATGGTGGTAATGTACCCTTTCCTGAAAGAGCTTATAAACGCCCCGCAGACGACGGTCGTACCGCATTTGAGCCGCGAGAGCATCTTCTCCAACAACTTCGCCTTCAAGGTGAACCTGCTGCTCCCTTACGGCGTGAACTGCATGTTCATACCCGCGGCGTTCCTTTTCAAGAGGTTCTCGCGCCGTACGCTGGCCAATGCCTGGTGGTTCGTGCTCTTCGTGCTGGGGCTCGGCGGGACTACCCCGCTACCGGGGCTTATACTAGGCTCGAAGATGTTCGACACGCTTACCTTCGACAGGTTCATGTTCTGGTCATTGCTCGTGTTCACGCCGATGCTCGGCGGATACCTCGCCGTCCTTTACAAACGCAGCAGGAAATTGCTTGCCGCGGTGCTGGTCCTTTACGTCGGTTCGTATATCGGCCTGCTCCAGATAGACAAGAAGATAACTTTCCTTCCGGACAGGGTCGACCTCAGGGAGATCATCGCGTTCCTCGACACCCCGCCGAACGGGGATTACTATTATATAACGCTCGGGCTCGGGGACCAGATGAGCGAACTTAGCATGGAGACGAAGGCGCCGACCCTCGACGGGAATTTCAACAAGGTCCGCGGCCCTGACATTACAAGGGACAGGCCCATAGAAAAGCTGGACAACATAAAGTATTACGGCGAGGACGCGATATCCGCCCTGAAGGATATCATAAACTCTCCGGATAAATATTCGCTGAAGTACATACTGTCGAACGATATCGACTATAACCCAATGCTGTTCAACAGCGGTTGGAAGCTCATCAAGAGGTTCGAATGCGGCGTATACCTGTGGGAGGCCTCCGTGAAGGTCCCGCCGGCAAAGATACAGCACAAGAACCCGAAATGGGGTTTCGATGACATATGGTGGGGCACGAGTTCGCTGGCTGTCTTCATCTTCTTCATAATATACGGGCCATTGGGCGAGGCATATGGGAAATTTTAGGGCGATCATAGTATACCTGGCGGCCGCGGCCTTGTTATCGGCCTTCCGGCCGTGCTTCTGCGCGGAGGGCGCCGGCAGCGGCGATGTCGAGGGCGATTACGTGCGCTATATAGCCCTTAAGACGTCCGACGGCTTGTTGGCAAAAGGCGAAACGCGCGAAGCGTTCGCTTATATTGATTCCGTCCTGCCGAAGGTCCCCGAGAAAGACAAGCTCCCCTTCCTTCTTATAAAGATCGAGACCGCGCTCATAGATTCGGGCAGGGGCACGAGGGATGGTTTCAGGACCCACATGTCCGGGCTGCTCGCTGACGGGAAATATTCCGAGGCGATCGATCTCGCGGGAGCGACCCTTTCCGTCGCGAGGCCGTCATCCCCCGCGAATATAGACAACTACGTATGGATAATGACGATGCTGGCCGACGCGTACCACAGGGCCGGCGATCCGGGCTCTGCGATAAGCACGCTTTCGCAGACGCAATCCCTGAAGGACACTTATGAACTGCATGTCGCGAAGGCAAGCATATACGCTTCCGAAGGGAAATTCAAGGAGGCGGAACAGGAATACTCGACAGCCGTGAGGCTGAACCCTTGCGAACCGGGCATATACGAAGCGAAGGCGTGGAACCTCAGGACGCTCGGAAGGATCCGGGACGCCGAAAATGACCTCCGGACAGGGCTCGCGCTCGACCCCGATAATCCGAGGCTGCTCAAGGCCGTTGCATACCATTACAGGGACAGGCGGTATTACGGGAAGAGTTTGGAGTACACGGGGCGCTACCTTGACGCCGTAAATCCCGAAAAGACGAAATACCTTGAGAACAGGGATCTGAGGGACATCTATTTCAAGACGGATTTCGACGGTTACCGCGTTACCCCTTACCTCTCCGGATCGGTCTCTAACGAGTTCTATTCCGAGATAAGCAACATCGAGAATATGCTCAGGGGCACGAAATCATCCGGTGTAGACGTCGAGGATCCAAATGAGCTCCAGGCCATGCATAACACGCGCAGGGACAAGGTAGACGCGAAGATAACTTACCAGCCGCAGAAATACTTCCCCCTCGCGCATTTCTATTACGAGATAGACAAGAGCTTCGCGAGGATAGACCCCCTCGTCGAAAAGCAGAGGACATATTACATGCTGGAGTTAGAGAACACGTTCTACACTCCCCTGCTCGGCGACCTTACTGTCTACCCTTATTTCAAATACGCGTACCTGCAGGGCAGCGATATCGACATACGCAGCGCGTTCACTTCCGAATTCAACATTGATATGTACTCCCCCGCCGTACGCGCGCTCGCGTGCCCGGTGTTCGGAAAGTTCTATATCGAGTCCGAATACGTGTACGGCTACGGGGATTTCGTCTCTTCGAACAGGGACCTCGATACGCACCAGGCAAGGCTGAAGCTCACAAACATATTCTCAGACACCTCGTGGCACTCCGCGGAGCTTACGGCTAACTATACGATACAGCACCCGTCCGAGGACTCCGACCTGAGGTTCCAGTTCATATCCGAGCTCGACAAGCGGCTCAGCGGCAGGCTAAGGTGGGTCATGCTGAACAAGTTCATATACCATAAGGACTACCTGAACATGCAGAACGACCAGAACGTGGTCATATACAGGCCCGAGACGGGGCTCGTATATTCATTCAACGACAGTTTGAGCACGAAAGGCACAATAGGGTATTTCACGGATTTCGACATAAAAAAGTACAATTACCTTACTTCGGACATCAGCTTGAGCTATAAGGGGAAACTGAGCCCGATGGTGCTCAGGGGCAATAATGCGGTCAGGTATGACACGCCGATTGAATTTACTGTCGGTTACAGGAACGATAATTTCCTCGAGTTCCCGGACGTCGCGAGGACTAATTTCAATTCCGTCTACTGCCGCGCAAAATTATTCTGGTAAAATATGAAAAAGATCGTGCTCGTGGGGGCATACCCCCCCTCAAAGGAAGGTCTTAACGAATATAACCGAGAACTCGCGAAAGGCATCTGCTCGCTCGGTTACGACGTCACGGTCCTGGCCAATACGCTCACCCCGATGGAAGAAAAGTCGCCGAAACCCGAAGACAAGGGCATAACAGTCAGGAGAGTCTGGGCCTGCGGCAGCATAACAAGCGGCGCGCGCATAATACGCGCGCTGTATTCCGAAAAACCCTGCCTCGTCATATTCGGCCTGCTCTTCACGACGTTCGGGTTCAACCCGGTGGTCTCTTTCATCAACCTTCTGGCCCCCGTAATATGCCGCCTGCTCGGTTTCAGGACCCATGTCGTATTGCACCATATATACGAAAGGATCGACATGAGCCGCTACGGCAAGGGAACGGACCTTGTCAAGCGCGCGGGGCTCTATGCCGCGACATGGCTCCTGCTCAAGGCAGACAGGGTCTTCGTCTTCATCAAATTCTATAAGGACCTGCTTGAAAATAAATACCATGTGAACAACATCACGTATATACCGCACGGGTGTTTCGCGGAACTCGGGCAGATGCCTCCCCTGCCGGCGGGAAAGAAGAATGTCCTGATAATGGGTAAGTTCGGCGCCTACAAGAGGCTCGATTTCGCTTTCGAGCTGCTGATACCGCTTTGCGAAGAAGACAGCGACGTCCGGCTTATAGTCGCGGGCAGGAGCCACCCGTATTTCCCGGGGCATGTAGAGCAGGTCATAGACGGGAAGAAACGCTTCCCGTTCATAGAATTCAAGGGCTATGTAAAGGAGGAGAAGCTCCAGGAATTGTTCACGGGCATCAACGTCGTGGTAATACCTTACTTCTTCCTGACGGGGGCCTCCGGCATCGTGCACCAGGCAATCAACTACGGCAGGCCGATAGTCGCGATATCCGCCCCGGAGGTCGACGACATGAAGCAGAACGAGGGAATACACATAGAGACGGTCCCGCCCGATAAGCTGACGGCATTTAGGGAGAGATTGAAGGGCTTGCTTGACGATACCGCGAAACAGCAGGAGATCGGAAGGCATAACTTCCTGACGTCCCAGAAGATACTCATGTCCAAAGTCGCAAAAGAGGTCGTGGGCGGGCTATAGGCCCGATACGCGGTTCCTTCCCCCGGACTTCGAATTGTACAACGCCTCGTCCGCGCGTTTGATTATCATATCAACGCTGTCGCCTTCCTTAAATCCGGAATACCCGACGCTTATCGTGACGTTGAACGTCTTATCGTGCAGGTCGCTGAACGCGTGGTTCTCACAGGCCTTCCTTATCTTCTCGGCGACATTCGCCGCGTCCGCGAACGAATCACCGCGCAGCAGGACTATGATCTCCTCGCCGCCGTACCTTGCCACGACATCGGATGACCTTACCGAAGCTCTCAGCACGTCGGCTATCTCCTTGAGCACAAGGTCGCCTATCTGGTGGCCGTAGGTGTCATTGACCTGCTTGAAATGGTCTATGTCGATCATAAGCACGCTGAATTTTTTCGTCTGGTCCCTCTGGGCGACCGCTATCTCGCTCTCGAGCAGCGTCCTGAAGAATTTTATGTTAAAAAGGTCCGTCAGGCCGTCCGTAATGGACATCTTGCGGAAATGCGACCTCTCGACCGAGACGCGCACGAAATTATACACGCCTATGGAGAAACATGCCGCGGCGAGGCCGGTCAGGTGGGAAGAGATGTCCATCACTATCCCCTTGCTGAAAAGCAGCACGGCCGAACCCGAATAGACGGCGGCGACAAGGAATACGAAAGCTGTCTCCCTGAGGGGCTTCTCGCCGAATATGAAGAATGCCGGGATAATGGTCATGAGCAGCAATACCGTAACGCCCAGCCATTCGGGGCACATATTCAGGAACCTCCTGCCTATTATTTCGTTCACGCCGTTGGCTATGGCAGATATCCTCGGCGATTCCGGCTGGAAAGGGGTCGGGCTGATCTCCGCTATGCCCCTGGCGGTGACCCCTATAAGGCAAATGCTGTCCTTGAAATCCCCGGGTTTCATCGAGGTGTCTTTTGACGACATGTAATTCTTGTATCCGGAGAGGACTTCAAGGAAAGTATACCTCCTGAAACTCTTCTCCCATTTCCCCGTCCAATTTATCAGCATCGAATTCTGCCCAGCCAGAGGCAGCGATATATCCCCGCTTTTTGACGAGAGTATAAGCTTGCCGGGCCTTACGTCCTTTATCGAGGCATTAAGGCAATCCATCGATATCTTTAGCACGATATGCGGATAGAGGCCCCTGTCGGTCAGGAATACCAGCGGGAGCCTGCGAAGCGTGCCGTCCATATCGGCATAAACATTCATAGCACCCGTATCCTTTATCCGGGAACGCAGCCTTTCGATGGGCATGAACGCGGTATCGAGGTCGACCGACTGGCTAAGGAACGTGAAAGGCAGGTAGACCCTGCCGCTGGACTGGATGGCCTGCTCGAAGGCGCTGTCCTCCCCTTCCGTGGTCGGCTCGGAGAAGATCGTGTCGAAATATATATATTTCGCTCCGAGGTCGGAAAGCGCGCTGACCATATCCGCGTGCCAGCTCCGCTTCCAGGGCCACCTGCCTATGCCGAGGATATCCGAATCTGTGACCTCTATTATGACTATCTTCGGGTCCGCCGGGATGCTGCCCCTGAGCCGGAAGAGCATGTCCAGCCCGGAGAGTTTCATGCCTTCTATAGCGCCGCCTGCGGAGAGCAGCAGTATCATCACGGCGATGAACATCGAGAACGCCAGGTTTATATAGGTCTCTTTAAGCTTCATACCCTACCACTCGAGAAGTTTTTTCCTGATCTCTGCGGGGACCGGCTTCGCCTTCATCTCCGCGTCAACGCACGCCCAGATGACCTTCGCGTCCAACAGCAGCGTATCCGCCCTCTTTACCTGCTGGATAAAACACACCGAGGCATTGCCGACCTTCTCCACGGAAGTATATATGCTAATGGCCTGCCCGTAGCACGCCGGGGCCTTGTAATCCGCCTCGATATGCACGACCGGGAAGAGTATTCCATTTTTTGCGTATTCGGAAGTGTCTATGCCGAGGGCGCGCAGGAATTCCGTCCTGCCTTCCTCGAGATGCCTCAGGTAATTCGCGTAGTATACGACCCCCCCGCTGTCGGTGTCATGGTAATACACCCTCTTATCAAGACGGTGTTCTTTCATGCGGCCCTCCGGATATCAGAAAGTGATCCCGAGCCTTGTGCCTAAGACAAGCGCGTTATCTATATCGCCCGATCCGCCGGGGCGGAATATGTACTGCAGGTCGGGCTGCAGGTACATCCAGCCGTTGACCTGTATTTTGTAGGAAAGGTCTATCATGGCTTCATGCGAGAGATCGCCGGGAAAATCATCACTCCAGCTGCCGTAGGCGAAACCGAGCGCGGCTATATCCTTGTCCCTGCCGTGTATAAGCCCCTTATAGAATACGCCCCCGTCGATGAAGAACGGGAACTCATTGTACTCCGAAGGCGCGAACGTGATCGCGCCGAGCGCTGTCAGGCCCTGGTCGGTCCCGGGCCCGCCTTCGCGGTATACCATCTGGTCGGCTGCGACATAACCTCCGTAGTTGCCCCTGCGCTGGGAGGAATCCTCGAGGTTCGTGAACTTGCCGGTATCGTAATACCCGCCTATCTTATAGTTACCGGGCATGCCGGTGTCGTCCTTTGCGCCGTTGTTAAGGTACTGGAACTCCTGTATGGCGAATACGCCCTTCTTGAACCTCAGGTCGAAATACGTGCCGTGGTACTCCCTGCTGCCTACCTGGGCCACGTTGCCGTCGTATATACCCGTCAGCGAGACCACGCGCTCGAACGGCTTGGCTTTGAGACGAGCGCCCCATACGGCATTGGGGTATGTCGAGAACGGCAGGTCTATCGGAAGGCTTATCGGGTTCCCGTCTATGGCGTTGTTCACGTATATCCAGTACAGCGGGGAGGTCGCGAAATCGTCACCGGCGCTCGTGCGGCCGATCTTCAGCGCGACGCGGCCGTCGAACATCGACTGCTCAAGGTTCAGCGCGTACAACCTTAACTGCTGGCACCCGTAGATGCTCGATACTACGAACCTGTTGCCGATATAATCCTCGGAAAGGTTGCGGCCCGCCCTGTATAACCCCGATACATGGAACTGCAGCCCGTCGAGGTGCGCGAGCTTCTCCAGGTCGAAATTAAGTTCTGCGCCCAGCGAGTGGTTGTACCTGACACCGTGCCTCTCTCCTCCGGACGGGTTGCCGAGTACGTCTGCGGTGTAGCTGCTTTTGAAATCGACTCCGGCATCCTCGAGTTTTTCCCTCATCCCGCCCCAGCCGCCGGTCAGGTAATCCTCGCTCTCTATACTATGAAGCATACCGCTGTTTGCGGCATAAGAAACGCCCGCCGTCCCTGCGGCAACGATGGTCACAAGAACAAGCAGCGAACTTCTCATTTTATACGGCCTCCATCGTAGACGGCGGCTTCGACGCGATATTGTAGGTGACGCTGACCACGCCCGGCACGCCTTTTATCATCTTCCCTGCCAGCTTCAGCAGTTTCTCGTGCGGTATCCTTGTGGGCGCCGCTCTCCTCGCGTCAACGGAATCCCAGCAGCGTATCTCTATCTGGAACCCGAAATCCCTCTTGCCGTCCCTTATCCCGGTAACCTTGTCGTTATGGAGTATTGCCATGTACTGGAACGCTTTTACGCCGGCAAGTTCCTTCTCGAGGATCGCCGTTGCCTTGCGGACCGTCGCGATCTTGTCGGGCGTTGCTTCGCCGATTATCCTGGCTGCAAGCGCCGGGCCCGGGAAAGGCATGCGGTTATATATGGACGCCGGAAGGCCGCAGGCCGCGGCGAGTTTCCTTACTCCGTCCTTGCGCAGTTGGACGAGCGGTTCAATTATCTTGTATCCGAAGGCCTCCTGCGGGTCGATCCCAAGCTGTTCGAACACATTATGCTGCCTCTTTATGCCTGCGACCGTCTCGTCGATATCGGTCAGTATCGTGCCCTGCAGCAGGTATTTCGCGCCGCTCTGCCTGACGAGCAGGCCGAATACGTCCTTATAGAAGGTCTGCGTTATCGCCTCCCTCTTCTCTTCGGGGTCGGTAATGCCCTTAAGGGCCGCAAGGAACTTTCCGCGCGCGTCGATTATCTCGACCTTCACGCCGAGTTTCCTGAATATTGCGGCGATCTCCTGCGGTTCGCCTTCCCTCATTATGCCGTTATCTATAAAATATGTCTTTAGCCGGCGGCCGAGCGCCTTATGCCCGAGCATCGTGACGGCCGACGAGTCGACGCCGCCTGATAGCGCGTTGATCGCGTACCCGTGCCCTACCGCGGCCGAGATCTCGGCGCTTTTTTCGCGGATAAATTTCGCCGTATTAAGGTCTTTCGCCCTTATTTCTTTCTCCATTACGCGCCTCCGTTTTAGCCCGTCTTCTCTTTGTAATAATCCTGGATGGCTTTCGGGGAGATCCCCTTCTTTTTTATCTCTTCGATGGCCTCTACGCTCGCGAAAGCCGCCGCCATTGTGGTTATATAGGGTATCTTGTGCTGTATGGCCATTATTCGTATATAGCTGTCGTCGTATTTGCTCGTCCTGCCCGCGGGAGTGTTCACGATAAGGTTCAGCTCCGCGTTCTTTATCAGGTCGGTGATGTTGGGCCTGCCCTCGTGCAGCTTCTTCACCGCGGTATTTTTTACCTGGTTGCCGTCGAGGAATCGGCTCGTGTTCTCCGTCGCGTAAATATTGAACCCGAGGCCCCTGAGCTTTCTCGCTATCGGTAGCAGTTCCGGTTTGTCCTTGTCGGTCACGGTCAACAGGACATTTCCATCGAGAGGGAGCTTCGAGCCCGCGGCTTCCTGCGCTTTATAAAAAGCGAGGCCGAAGGTCTCCGCGAGCCCCATCACCTCCCCGGTAGAACGCATCTCCGGCCCGAGTATCGGGTCGACCTCGGGGAACATGTTGAACGGGAATACGGCCTCCTTCACGCCGACGTAATTGACCTTGTTCTTCTTGAGCCCGGGATAATCCTTCAGCATCTTCCCGAGCATTATCTCGGTCGCGATCCGCGCTATCGGCACGCCCATGACCTTCGATACGACCGGCACCGTGCGCGACGCGCGCGGGTTCGCTTCCAATATATACACCTTCCCGTCGCATATCGCGTATTGTATGTTCATTATGCCTACCACTTTGAGCTCGCGGGCTATCTGCGCCGAATACTTTTCGATATCGTCGAGGTGCGCCCCGCTGATGCTCCTCGACGGTATCATGCATGCCGAGTCGCCAGAATGTATGCCGGCGTACTCGATATGCTCCATCACGGCAGGGACGAAGACGTCCGTCCCGTCGGATATCGCGTCGACCTCGCATTCGAGCGCGTGCTCGAGGAAACGGTCTATAAGCATCGGGTATTCGGGGCTGACTTTTATCGCTTCGACGGCGTATTTACGCAGCATCGTCTCGTCGTATATTATCTCCATGCCCCTGCCGCCGAGCACGAAGGACGGCCGCACCATCAGCGGGTATCCTATCCTGTTCGCTATGAGGACGGCTTCCTCAAGCGAGCGCGCGATCCCGCTCTCCGGCTGAGGTATACCGAGCTCTATCATCTTCTGTCTGAAGAGCTCCCTGTCCTCGGCGAACGCTATGCTCTTGGGGCTCGTGCCGAGTATCCTAACGCCGCTATCCTCGAGCTCATTGGCTATATTCAGCGGCGTCTGCCCGCCGAACTGCACTATGACGCCTTCCGGCTTCTCCTTCTCATATATCGAGAGGACATCCTCTACGGTCAGCGGTTCGAAATAAAGCTTGTTAGAGGTATCGTAATCGGTGGATACGGTCTCGGGGTTGCAGTTCACCATTATCGACTCGAAGCCCGCGTCGCGCAGAGCGAACGCGGCATGCACGCATGTATAGTCGAACTCTATGCCCTGGCCTATCCTGTTAGGGCCGCCGCCGAGTATCATTATCTTATTCTTGCCCGATACGGGAACGGCGTCCTTGCCGGGGCTGTATGTCGAATAATAGTACGCTGCGTTCTCCACACCGCTGACCGGTACCGCCTCATATCTTGCGGCCTTGCCGAGCGCGAGCCTGCGCGCCCTTACCTCGCCCTCCTTGGTCCCGAAAAGCTTCGCGAGGTACCTGTCGGCGAAACCGAGCTCCTTAGCTTTTATGAACTGCTTGTCGGTGAGGCCTTTCCACTGGCATTTCAGCAATTCTTCTTCGAAATCTACAAGCTCTTTTATCTCCTTTATGAACCACACGCCGATATGCGTTATCCTGTGGACCTCATCCGGTGTTACTCCCTTGCGAAGCGCTTCGTATATGAGGAAGACCCTCTCGCTGGAGGGCTGCGAAAGTTTTTGCCTGAGCGTATCCGCGGAGAGCGATCCAAAATCCTTCGCCCCGCCGAGCCCGTACCTGCCTATCTCGAGCGAGCGTATCGACTTCTGGAGCGACTCCTTGAAATCCCTGCCGATGCTCATTACCTCGCCGACCGCCTTCATCTGCGTGCCGAGTATATCCTTCGCCTTAGGGAACTTCTCGAAAGCCCAGCGCGCGAACTTCACGACGACGTAATCCCCCCAGGGCTCATACTGATCGAGCGTGCCTTTCCTCCAATAGGGTATCTCGTTCATCGTGATGCCGGAGGCGAGCTTTGTCGATATGCGCGCTATCGGGAAGCCCGTGGCTTTTGAGGCGAGCGCCGAAGAACGCGATGTGCGGGGATTTATCTCTATGACGACGAGGCGGTCATCGGCCGTGTTATGCGCGAACTGTATGTTCGTCCCTCCGACCACGCCGATCGCGTCTACTATCTTATATGAATAATCCTGCATGCGTCTCTGCAGTTCCGAGGGAACCGTAAGCATCGGGGCGACGCAGAAGCTGTCTCCGGTATGCACGCCCATCGCGTCGACGTTCTCGATGAAGCATACGGTGATCTTCCTGCCGTCCTGGTCGCGTACGACCTCGAGCTCGAGCTCCTCCCACCCTATCACGGCCTCCTCGACAAGCACCTGGTGGACAATACTGGCCGCGAGCCCGCGCGATACTATGGCCCTGAGCTCCTCGACGTTATACGCTATGCCGCCTCCGGTCCCGCCCATCGTATACGCGGGGCGAAGCACGACAGGATATTTGAGCTTCTCGGCGGTCTTCTCGGCCTCTTCGACGGAACGGCAGATCTCGGAGAGCGGAAGAGAAAGGCCCAGTTGCTGCATCGTCTTCTTGAACACTTCGCGGTCCTCGCCGCGTTCGATCGCGTCGGCCTTTACACCTATGATCTCTACGTTATATTTCTTAAGTATGCCCGCCTTATGCAGGCTCGAGGCGAGGTTCAGGCCCGTCTGGCCGCCGAGGTTAGGCAGCAGGCCGTCCGGCCTCTCTTTTTCTATGATCCTTTCGAGGCTCTCCACCGTAAGCGGTTCTATGTAGGTCTTGTCGGCCATATCCGGGTCTGTCATTATCGTGGCGGGATTGGAATTGACGAGGACGATCTTATACCCCTCTTCGCGGAGCGCCTTGCACGCCTGCGTACCGGAATAATCGAACTCGCAGGCCTGTCCTATGATTATGGGCCCCGAACCTATGATGAGGACCTTCCTGATGTCCTTACGATGCGGCATAAATGCTGGCTCTTAGGGTAATATAAATCGAGGTTAAAATCGAATTATTGTGATGATTTTACCACCTGCGCCCACGTATCGTCAAGCGAATACCTGCGCAGTTCTATGTTTTTCATGAAACCGAACACTTCGTCGAAGACACGTAGCGGTTTTATGACCGTCTGCTGTTTAAGCTCCGGCCACTTTCCCGATATCTTTATCATGATACCGTCCTTGACGAAATCGAAACCGAGCGTGGCGGGTATCAGTATCTGCCTAGCCGTCTTTATCGGGCTCAGTCGCGAGACATTGGCTCCCGCGGTCATATCGACGTTCCCGGAAAAATCGCAATTTCCGGACATATCTATCTTTATCAGCGGCGACTGGCAGGCGGACCTTACCGCTATATTCCCGTCCGCCACGTCGAAGCCCGCCCTTATCTCCTTGAAATCCGGCAGCACGAAATCCTTTATTACGGAGTTCATTCCTCTCTCAACGGCGATGAATATAGGGACCCCTTTGATGCTGCAATCGGCTATCTTCACATAACCGCCGCCTATCGCGGCTTTCGGCTGCCCGAGGACGCCCGAGCACGCGATGTTAGCGTCAAGAAGGCCCTTCATTCCCGAAAGCCGGGCGTCTTCCAGGGATAGGGATGACAGGTCGCATTTTTCAAGGTCGAATGAAAAACCCCACTTCCGGGGCGAGAGCCCCGCATCGAATCTTACTCTTGCCGCGGCCGTGCCTTCGTAAAGCGGGAATTTCGGCGCTTCACAGTCCACGAGCCCGTCCTTGACCGCCGCTTTTATAGAGAACGACTTAGGCGTCATGTCGAACAGGGTGAAATCGTCCACTTTCACGCCGGTCCTGCCGTTGAACGAAGCGGTCCGGTCAAGTTCCCCGGAAAGCGTTCCCGATACCGATGCCTTGCCTGACATCTCGCGCTTTACCAGCCCGGCCACCCTGCCGATATCCGAAAGGTCTATGTCACCGGCCATATCGATATCGAAAACGAGCCCCTTCAGGTCGTTCGACGAGGCCTTCACCGCAAGCTTCGAGTAGGACGTGAATACCTGCAGGACCGATGAGGCCTTATCCGGGCCCGATATCTCCATATCGAGAGTGTTGCGTATGCCGCACACCTGGCCGTCGACGGAAAGCCGTTTCGGCTCCCCGAATATGAACATGCCCTTGTATGATACCGGCTTTTTGAACGCCTGGCCCTCGATATCCGATATATCCACGCCGTCTTTGTCTATGTAAGCCCGGCATTCCGCGCCGGAGACCATCACGTTCTCCCCCGCGCTTATCTCCATTCCCTTCAACACGAGCTCCGCGTAAGATACTCTCTTGCCCTTCAGGCGCTCGAACGTGTGCTTCATGACACAATCGGCGGATATGTGAAGGTCCCCATAAGTGATCTCGCCGTCCCTGAGGCCGTAAACACCCTCCATCCTGAACATCCCCGGAGAGAATGCTATATCCGCCTTGAGTTCGGCATCCCCGACCTTCAGTTCCCACGGTTTTATGAGGTCGTCTATATAGTAGCTCCAGTACTCGTTTATGTTGGGGGTATTTATCCTTATACTGCCCTTCCCGCGGGGCTCGGCGTCCGGGGAATATTCTAGCGACAGCTTCAGCGAGCCCTTCTTCGGGCCGGTCGATTTCGTCGAGAGAGCGATCCTGCTGCCGTTACCAGAGCCCGTGACGGAGACGTAAGCGATATCGTATGTCTTTTCTATAGAATTCCCGGGGACAAGGCGGTCGGAATACCTTGCTTTCCCGCCCAGGAGGCGTAGTTCCTTTACCGTTACCTGGAAGCCGCCGAAATGTTTAGACGCGTCATCCCCAATGCCCATGCTCGCAAGCGGGCCGACGTTCCATAAGCCGTCGCTGCCGCGGTACACGTTAAGTTCCGCGTCCGTGATATCGAACCTCCTTATCGTCACGCGCTTGAAGAGCAGGTCAAGCCATGCGAGGTCTATATCGACCGCTTTCGACGACACGATATAGTCGGACGGGGAGCCGTTCTTCGTATAAAGCCGGACATCCTTTAACAGGAAACCTGTTGCTGGCACGAAATCGATATCGCCCACGGAGACCATCAACGGGCCGGTATTGCCCGATTCGAGGTACGCACGGACCTTAGGTATGAGGACGCGCGGGATGAATACCTTGCCGATGTACTGGCACAACAAGGCATAGATGACCACAACCGCGGCGAGTAAATACGCGGGCCGGCGGAACCTGCCGAATATACTTTTACTGCGTCTCTCCATGCCCCATCAAGCTTTCGTAGAATTCCCTGTAATCTTCCTTCCTGTCGCTGCCCCTGAGCGCCATCGCCGAACGCGGGTGTTCGTCGAGTATCCCTGTTATCGCGTAAGGGATCAGGTAGCCCCATTCTATCTTCTCCCTCAGCGGTATGAACTCCTTCGATATGAGGTCGAGGATGGGGCGTATATCGAACTTCGGGTTCTTCAGGAACCCGAGAATCAGTTCGAGCGGGCAGTTACCCGCCGCCCTGCCGAGGCCGTAGACGGTGCCATCGACATAATTCGCGTCGTGTATTATCGCCTCTATCGTATTTCCGAAGGCAAGCTGCTGGTTGTTATGGGCATGCATGCCTATCTCCTTGCTCTTTATTATATGCTTCGCCTTCTTGACGAGCAGTTCGGTCGTCTCCTGGTAGAGAGCTCCGTTGCTGTCTACGAGATATATGACACCGGCCTTGCACTCCTGCTCGAGCTGGTGGAACGCTTCGGTCAGTTCATTGTCCATCGCCCGCGATATGGCCATTATGTTTATGGTCGTCTCGTAGCCCTTTTCGGAGCAATGGTTGGCGAGGTATATCGCCTTGTCTATGTCTTTTACATACGTTGCCACGCGCATCATCGCTACCGGGCTCTCTTTCCGCGGCTTGATATCATCAAGGTCCACTCGGTCGACGTCGACCATTACGGAGATCTTCGTCTGCGATTCGATGCCGTCGATAACCTTCCTTATCAGGTCGTCTTCGCAAAATTTCCACTGGCCGTATTCCTTGTCGGAGAAGAGCTTCTTCGAGTTCTTATACCCTATCTCCATGTAGTCGATCTTCGCTTCAGAGAGCGCCTTATATACCGCGCGGACGAATTTGAAGTCGAAGTCGTGCTTGTTTATGAGACCGCCGTCGCGTATCGTGCAATCCAGTACTTTTATCTTTTCCCTGAACACTTTTTCATTCTCCTTATTTTCCTATGTCTTCATCCCATAGCCGGGGTTTCCCGCGGATGAACCGCCTCATCATCTCCCTGCATTCCCTGTCGTCAAGGTTGATGAGCTTAACTCCCCTTTTCCTGGAATAGGCCTCCGGCCCCTTGAACGTCCTGTTCTCTCCTATGACCACGACAGGTATCTGATATAACAGTATCGCGCCCGTGCACATATCGCACGGCGATAGCGTCGAGTATATGACGCATTTCATGTAATCGCCCGCCTTGAGGCGCCCCGCGTCCTCGAGGCAGTCCATCTCGGCATGCAGTATCGCGGACTTCTTCTGCGCGCGCCTGTTATGGCCCCGCCCTATTATCCTGCCGCCTTTCACGAGGACCGAGCCGATGGGGATGCCGCCTTCCTTTTCCCCCTTCCGGGCCTCTTTTATCGCTTCCTTCATGAATTTGAGATGCTGCGACCCGGCGGCCATTACTGCGATTTCCTTCTCGTCGCTATATCTACCCACACCGCCAGCAGCAGTATCATGCCTTTAATAATATACTGGAAAGTTATATTCGTGTCCATAAGGCTCATGCCGTTATCGAGGCTTGCCATGATGAGCGCGCCGATCAGGGCCCCGAACACCGTGCCTTCGCCGCCCATTAAACTTGTTCCGCCTATTACCGCGGCCGCGATGACATCAAGCTCCATGCCCTGCCCCGCGGAAGTAGTCGCCGCGTTAAGCCGAGCGGTAAGCACGATACCCGCTATCGCGGTCAGCACGCCGAATATCGCGTAGAGCATCAACACCCTTTTCTTTATATTTATGCCTGATAAGGCGGCGGCATCCGGGTTCCCGCCGATCGCATATAGTTGCCTTCCAAAAACCGTATTCTGAGCGATAAAACTGAACCCGAGGGCCAGAGCCATGACAAGCAATACCGCGTAAGGTACTCCCCTGTTATGCACCATGACCCAGAAGAATGCGCCTATAGCAGCGGATATCACGGCTACCTTCGCGAGTTCGGCCGGCAACGGCGAGACCGTAAACCCGTATTTCTTCCGTTGTCTTCTCTTGTTAAGATCGAAGAGAACATATGCTGCGATCGTCGCTATGCCGACTATTAAACTGGCATCCGGCGACAGATAACTCTCACCGATGGCCTCGAAACGGTGAGAAAGCGGCGCGATCGTGGCGCCTTTAGTTATCCCGAGAACAGCCCCCCTAAATATCATCATGCTCGCGAGGGTCACGATGAACGAGGGCACATACCTGTATGCTATCCAGAACCCGTGCCAAAGGCCTATCAACAGCCCCGCGCCGCACGCGGTCAGTATCGCGGCTTCGGCGGGCCAGTTCATGTTGACCTGCAGGAACGCGCCTATAGCGCCGGCCAGCGCGGCCACGGAACCTACGGAAAGGTCGATATTTCGCGTGACAATGACAAGTGTCATGCCTATGGCTATTATCGCGACGGTGGCGGTCTGCAGGAAAAGGTTTGAGAGGTTGCGAGGGGTCAGGAATATCCCTTGTGTCAGGGACGTGAATATCAGCCATATCGCGACGAGCGCGATCAACATGGTAAACTTGCGTATCTTGTCCTGGGCTATCGCCTTCCTGAGTCCGGGTCTCTTTTCCATGTCCTTATCCTTATGTCGTCATTGGACGCACTCCTGCCGCGTCCCTGTGGCGAATAACATGATCTTTTCCTGCGTCGCGGCCTTATTCAGCATCTCGCCGGTTATCTGGCCTTCATGCATCACGATTATCCTGTCGCTGATGCCGAGCACTTCATTCAGCTCCGACGATATGACGAGCACGGCCACGCCCTTATCGACAAGGTCGTTAATGATATTATAGATCTCGACCTTAGCGCCTACGTCTATACCTCTCGTCGGTTCGTCGAGTATCAGGACCTTCGGCTCTGTCATGAGCCATTTCCCGAGAACGACCTTCTGCTGGTTGCCGCCGCTGAGGTTGCCCGCCTTCTGCTCTATCGACGGGGTCTTTATCCTCAGGTCTGCGGCATATTTCTCCGCCGACTTGATCTCTTCGTTCTCGTTGACTACCTGCGCGGTCGATATCTTGTCGAGGCTCGCAAGCGAGATATTCCTCTTTATGTCCTCGTCTAGTATGAGACCGTAGCGCTTGCGGTCTTCGGAAGCCATACTGATCCCGACCGCGACCGCGTCGCCGGCGTCGCGCAGGGATATCTCCCTGCCTTCGAGGAATACTTTCCCGGACATCGCCTGCCCCCACATACGGAAAAGGCTCATCACGAGCTCCGTCCTGCCGGCGCCGACAAGCCCCGCTATGCAGAGTATCTCGCCCCTGCGCACCGAAAGGTTTATGTTGCGCACCGCCCTGTTCATGCCGGAGTTGATCGCGGTCCAGTCCTTTATCTCGAGGACGGTCTCTCCAGGCACGCGTTCCTTGCGCGGGTAGACGTTCGAAAGCTCGCGGCCGACCATGAGCGATATAAGCTTGTTCTCGTCAAGGCCGTTCCTAGGGTAGGTGCCGACGGTCGCGCCGTCGCGCAATACCGTGATGCTGTCGGATATTTCCAATACCTCCTTCAGCCGGTGGGAGATATATATGCAGGTGACGCCGCCTGCCTTCAGCGCCTTAAGGATATTCAGCAACCGGTCGGCTTCACCCGCCGATAACGAGGCGGTCGGCTCATCAAGGATAAGTATGCGCGCCTGCTTTGATACCGCCTTCGCTATCGCGACGAGCTGCTGCTCGCCGGTACCGAGCTTGGACACTTCCGTAGAAGGGCTTACATCGAGGCCCACCTGCTTCAGGACTTTCTCTGTCTTCAGGAAACATTCGTCCCAGTTTATTATGCCGTTCTTCGCGGTCTCGTCGCCGAGAGTCACGTTCTCCGCGATACTGAGCTGCTGGATAAGCGCTAGCTCCTGGTGTATTATCGCTACGCCGGCGCGCTCGCTGTCTTTTATGTCAGAAAAACGCATGGCCTTGCCGTCTATCGATATCTCTCCCTCATAGGACCCTGCGGGATATACGCCGCTTAATATCTTCATCAGCGTCGACTTGCCCGCACCGTTCTCGCCGACAAGCGAATGTATCTCTCCCTTCGCGACGCCTAACGTAACCCCATTGAGAGCCCTTACTCCGGGGAACTCCTTCGTTATGCCGCTCATATCAAGTATGTTTACTGCCATATCTTTTCCGCGGCCCCGCCTTATTTATATACGTCCGCCTTCTTCAGGTATCCGCTGTCTATCAGTACCGCGTCAATATTATTCTTATCGACTACGACCGGCTTAAGCAATATCGACGGGACGTCCATCTTGTTGTTATTAACGGCCCCCGTGGCCCCGGGATCCTGTTTGTTAATCATCTTCAGCGCGGCATCCATCGCTTTCGAGGCGAGTTCCCTCGTGTCCTTGAAGACGGTCATCGACTGTGTGCCTTTGACTATCCTCTGGGCGGCCGTCAGCTCGGCATCCTGCCCCGTGACGGGGACTTTTCCCGCGAGGCCGGCCTGCGCGAGGGCCTGTATGACCCCTCCGGCGGTATTATCGTTGGGTGCCAGCACCGCGTCTATCCTGTTGTTGTTCGCCGTAAGCGCGTTCTGCATGAGGTTCATCGCGACGGTCGGCTGCCAGTCCTGTATCCACTGGTCCATGACTATTTTAATGTCGCCCTTGGCCGCGAGCGGCTTTATGACCGACATAGCGCCCTGCTTGAAAAGCTTCGCGTTGTTGTCGGTCGGCGCGCCGCCGAGCACGACGTAATTCCCTTTCGGCACCGCTTTCGCGAGGTAATCCCCCTGCAACCTTCCGACCTCGACATTGTCAAACGAGATATAAAGGTCGACCTTCGTGTTCAGCACGAGCCTGTCATAGGATATCACTTTAATACCGGCGCCGTGCGCCTCATCGACAATAGCCGCAGCACTCGTCGCGTCATGCGGCGCAAGGATGAGCACGTCGATGCCCTGCGCGAGCAGGTTCTCGCATTGGGACATCTGTTTCGCGGCGTCATTGTCCGATATCTGCATCTTCAGGTCGAGGCCCTGCGCCTTTGCGACATCCCTCATCTTCTGCGCGTCCCTGACCCAGCGCTCGTCCCTTTGGGTCGGCAGCGACGCGCCTATACGCACCTTCTTCGCGGCCGGCGCGGCATCGCACGGCCCGAACGCGGTAACTGCGATAATTAACGATGCTGCAAACGAGGCATATTTGAGCTTTACGTCCATCTTCCTTCTCCTTTATCAAAAGGCCTTATTCCCGCTCGAGTATCCTGATAAACGCCTCTACTACCTTTGGGTTGAACTGCGTGCCGCTGTTCTTCCTCAATTCATCTATCGCCGCGGCCTTGCCCATCGAATCCCTGTAGGCGCGCTTTGACGTCATGGCGTCGTATGAGTCCGCAACGGAGACGATCTGCGCGAGGATATCTATCTCGTCGCCCTTGAGCCCGTCGGGATACCCCTTGCCGTCGTAGCGTTCGTGGTGCGACCTGACTATCGCGAGTTTCTTCTTGTCGAGGAAGACCGGCGTCAATATCTCCTCCCCGGTCTTCGGGTGTTCCTTGATTATCTCCCATTCCTCCGGGGTCGGCTTGCCGTCTTTGTTCAATATCCCTTCCTCTATGCCTATCTTGCCTATATCATGCAGCTCGGCGACGCTCTTGAGCATCTCGGCTTCTTCCGAGGATATGCCCAGTTCGAGCGCTATCTTCATAGCGTATTCCGCGACCCTGTCGGAATGGCCCTTCGTGTACGTGTCTTTAGCTTCGATACTGCGCGCGAGTGTCTGCACTATCCTGTAAAAATAATCCTGCAGCGCCTTTCGCGACTCGGATATGCTCTCGGCCATCCTGTTGAACGCCTTGCCGAGGCGGCTTATCTCGTCGTTGCCCCTGATGTCTACCCTGTACTGGAAATCCCCGGAAGATATCCGCTGTGTCGCCTCTTCCAGCTTCTTTATGGGGTCGGTGGTGTTCTTGCCTACGAGCAGGCCCAGGATGACCGCGAAGAAGACACCGAGAAGCAGGACTATGAGCGCGCGGCGGTTCAGCTCTTTTTCCATATCACGGACTTTTTTCGCAGACATATCTATCCCGATCACCGCTACGGCCTTGCCGCCGGCGTCCCGTATCGGCGCGTAACCTGAAAGCGTCGTGCCCCACTCGTCCTCGACGAGTTTCTTGTCCGAGGACGGGACCTTCAGGGCCTTCATCATCTCCGGAAAGCGCGATACATCATACCTGTCGCCGGGATAGGAGGTCGAGGCCTCCTTCCTTTTCGACTTCGCGAGCGGCTCAGGGTCCACGATGAACTGCCATACGCCTTCATCGGATGTCCTGGCCATCGTATATACGAACAGGATCTGCGGGTCGGACGATTTTATCTTGCGGAGTTTCTCGGCTATTATCTTATATTCCTCGCTGTCCACGCCGGAACGATCGAGCGGCACGCGCATCAGTATGCTCTCGTCTATGCTCAAAGCCGCGGTCTGCGCGACAAGCTCGAGCTCTTCCCTGAGCTGGGAGAACCTCGAATCATAACTGTATTTGTATACCAGGAAATTGCTGAGGAATGCCACGAAAAGCAGCGAGAGGACAAACGCAATAGTTACCTTGGTGCGGAACCCGCCGAATAAAGGATGGGAATACCTCATTTCACCAGGCTATAGGCCAAAGCCGATATTAACGCCGAACACGGTATCGTCAATACCCATGCCCAGACGATCTGCCCCGCGACCCCCCAGCGGACCGCGCTGAGGCGCCTGAGCGACCCGACGCCCATTATCGCCCCCGTTATCGTATGCGTCGTGCTGACCGGGATGCCGAAGGCGGATGATATGAACAGCGTTATAGCCGCGCCCGATTCGGCGCAGAAACCGTCGACGGGCTTCAGCTTCGAGACCTTTTGCCCCATAGTCTTGACTATGCGCCAGCCGCCGAACATCGTGCCGAGGGCTATGGCGGCATGGCACATAATGACGACCGCGAACGGAATGTGGAACTCATTACCGAGCAGGCCGGCGCTGAAGAGCAGGCTCGCTATTATACCCATCGTCTTCTGCGCGTCATTTCCGCCATGGCCTAAGCTGTATGCGGCAGCCGACACGAGCTGGCCTTTCCTGAATATATGGTCAACCTTAAGCGGGGCGCTGTAGCGAAATATCCAGTGGACGGCGATGCCGAACGCGAGGCCGAGAACGAGGCCCACTACGGGGGATACGACGATGAATGCCGCGGTCTTGATGATGCCATTCCAGACAAGCGCGCTTGTTCCGGCCTTTACGAGAGCGGCGCCTATAAGGCCGCCCATCAGCGCATGCGAAGAGCTTGTCGGTAGGCCGAAATACCACGTGATTATGTTCCATCCGCAAGCGCCGATAAGGGTGCCGAAGATTATCCCCTTATCCACTATTGAGATATCTATTATACCCTTTCCGATAGTATTGGCGACATGGAGGCCAAAGAAAAGGAACGCTATGAAATTAAAAAACGCCGCCCATATTACTGCATGGCGCGGCGAAAGGACCCTCGTCGACACGATCGTGGCGATAGAATTCGCCGAATCGTGGAAACCGTTCAAAAAATCGAACAATAGGGCAAGGAGGATCAGGAAAATGATGGTTATTGTCATAAGTTGGGCTCGATTTCACGCATTATTATAGATAACGGCCGCCGCAACGTCAAGATATTATATCAGGGCCTGCGGCTGTGGTACCTCGAACGCCTCTGCTTGAATACGTACCTCGGCCTCCTGCCCTCGGCCGGGCCCTGCAGCTTGCTGAATTCCGCGGGAGTGACGTCGGGATGCTTCGAGACCGGGAGCGAGATCCTCATGAGCTTCTCTATATTGCGCACGTCCCCGCTCTGGTCCGGGGTCGCGAAAGATATCGCGTGGCCCTTGTGCCCCGCCCTGCCCGTCCTTCCTATCCTGTGGACGTAATTGCCCGCGTCTTCCGGAAGGTCGTAATTTATGACGAGCTCGATCCCGGCGACGTCTATTCCCCTCGAGGCGATATCAGTGGCAACGAGGACCCTGTACCTGCCCGACTTGAACCCGTCGAGCGCTTCCCTGCGCTGGCCCAGCGAGCGGTTCGAGTGTATCTCGGCCGAGCTGACCCCCATGTTCTTTACGGCTTTCGCGATCTTCTTCGCGCCATGCTTGGTCCTGGAGAACAGCAGGACGGCGCCGTGATATTGCGAAAGAAGTTTCGTAAGCAGTTTGGTCTTTGATTCCTGCTGGATTATGAACAACTCCTGCGTGACCTTTTCCGCGACCGTGCCCGAAGGGGCGATCTCTACGGATACGGGAAGCTTCATATGGCGCGATGCCATCTGCAGTATCTCCCTCGGAAGCGTCGCGGAGAATAGCATCGTCTGCCTCTCCCTCGGAAGGTGGCGTAATACCCTTTCTATCTGCGGCGCGAATCCCATGTCGAGCATGCGGTCCGCCTCGTCGAGTACGAGCATCGCCGTATCGCCGAGCGTGAGGTTCCGCTGCTCGAGATGGTCGAGCAGGCGCCCGGGCGTCGCGATTATGACGCGCGGGTTCCTGCGCAGCGCGCGCATCTGCTCGTGCATGGATGCCCCGCCTATAAGACAGGCGGTCTTTATCCCGAACGCGTGCGCGAGGCCCTTGAAGACCTCGTCTATCTGCAATGCAAGCTCCCGCGTCGGGGCCATGACAAGGCCCTTGCCTTTTACCTGCGCGAGGCGCTGTACCATCGGTATGGCGAACGCGTGCGTCTTGCCCGTGCCCGTCTGCGCTATGCCGACGACGTCCTTGCCCTCTATCGCGAGCGGGATCGCCTTGAACTGTATCGGCGTCGGGACGGTGAATTTTATGCGCTCGAGTATATCGAGTATCTTCGGCGCGATGCCGAGCCCGTAAAAACTCTGTGCGGGCTGCGCGGGTTTTTCGTTATGTATGTTCTTATGCTGCATCATCTTTATACCTCCGCCTTGGCTTTGTGGTCCTGCGGCATCTGGTGCAGATGCACATGGCAGTAGGCCTCGTGGTTATAGATGCTCAGGATCTGCTTGCAATGCAGATGCTTGCATTTCCTTCCCTTTGATGAAGTCTTTACTCTTTTGATATCTGCTCCTTTTGTTTTTAAGCCCTGTTGACTACGAATGTCCTCTTTAGCGAATCCTTAAGCCTGCCCTTCTTCAGGTCGCGCGCTATCGCGCTGACAAGAAGGCGCGGCATCACCGCGACAAGGGAGGCGACCTCCCCTAAAGACAGGAACCTGTTACTGAAAACGCCCTTCCAAAATACCCTGATAAAACGCTGCGGCGTGTAAAAGGAGAACTTGATGGTCCTGCCTATCTTCTTGAGCGCCGCGTGGCTGTAGGTATCCGAGTACAGTTCGCCCTTCTCGGTAATGTGGTAACCGGCCGTCTTCTCGGCCAGTTCCCTGAGCGGCGAGAACCTCTCTATCCTCAGCTTGTTGCACGATATGAAATCCAGCCCGATCTCTTTAGCGAACCTCGGGATATAGAGCATCTCTTCCTTGCTCTCCCCGATATTGCCGTAAATGAAATACCCGTTATAGAAGATCGGGTACTTCTTGAGCACTTTAAACGCCTTGCGGACCGTTGCCGAATCGAACCCCTTGTTCAACTGCGCAAGGATGCGGTCGTTCGGGGATTCTATCCCCATCAGCAGGGCCTTGAACCCAGCCTTGACCATCTTTTCGAGCAGGCGCGGATGCTTGTATATCTCTATACGCGCCTGGGCGATGAAACGCTTCTTTATCCCGCGCTCGATGATGCCGTCGCACAGTTTCTCCGCCCTTGAGGGATTCACAAAAAGGTCGTCATCGCTGAAGAGTATCACCTGGGCGGTTATGCCTTCGAGCTCTTCCAGGACAGAATCGACGCTTCGCGCCGAATAGGTCCTTTTCTGGCCCAGCGGGTTAAGGCTGAACGTACAGAATTTGCAGTTGTGAGGGCAACCCCTTGCGCTCAATACCGAATCGAAGGTCAGGCCCATCACTTCTATGCCATTGATCGCGAGCTTGTATTTGTTCGCCCTCAATGCCCGGTCCGGGGAATCGATATCATTTACGTCGCGCAGCGGCCTGTTCTTGTTGTGGACCACGGCGCCGTTCTCCGCGTACGATATGCCGAGGATATCCTTCAGCGGGACCCCGTTGAGTATATCCTTTATCGTCTCCTCGCCCTCACCGCGGACTATTATGTTTATCTTTGGGCACAGCTTGAAAAGCTCATCCGCCATCTCGGTCGCCTTGTATCCCCCTACGACGAGGGTCTTTCCGGAAGGCATGCGGTTCAGCAGGTCGCATATCTCCTTGAACTGGCGGTCCCAGCCGATGCTGACGCAGATTATGTCGATCTCTTTCGATATGAAATCGAGCAGTTTTGCGGTGTCCGAAAGTTCCTTCTCATACCTGAGGTCGAGCATGGAGATCCTGCCGACAAGGCCTTCGGCGCTTGTCGCGACGTATTCGAGGCCGGTCGGAGGAAAAAGCTTCATTACACTGGTGTTGTTGCTCTCAATGTAGGGATTCAGGAACAAGGCATGATCGTATTTCACCTGCATATTATAGCATATTGCGGGCATAATCTGTAAGAAACTTTGCCTTAAGCAGGCCCTCTTCCCATTCGCCGCGCGGTGTCGAGTCCCAGACAATGCCGCCGCCTACGCCCATCTCGCCCGCGCCGTCCCTGATAAGCAGCGTGCGTATGGGTATATTGAAGAACATGTCCCTCTCCGGGGATATGTAACCTATCGCTCCGGTATATATCCTGCGGTCCTCCCCCTCAAGCTCCCTTATTATCCGCATCGCCCGTATCTTCGGCGCGCCTGTGACGGAGCCCGACGGGAAGAGCGATGAGAAGACCTGCCGGAACGGGATGCGCGCGTCGATCTCCCCCGTGATGGTCGAGGTCATCTGGTGCAGTTTCCTGTATTTAGTTACCTCGAACAGCCTCGGGGCCTTTATGCCTGTGCCCATCCTGCCGAGGTCGTTCCTCAGGAGGTCGGCTATCATGACGTTCTCCGCCCTGTTCTTCGTGTCGTATTTGAACCGTATCCCGGCGACCGCGTCGGATATTATGTTGCCGCCCCTCGGCCATGTGCCCTTCATGGGTTTCGTGGTTATATTCGGGCCCTCCTTCCTGATGAACATCTCCGGGGAGAGCGAAAGTATATGGTGGCTGCCGGTATCTATATATGCCGGATAAGGCACGGGCTGTTCCCTCAGCAGTATCCTGTAAAGCGAGAAAGGGTCCCCGCGGAACCTGAAGAGGAACTTGATGCAATATGTCACCTGGTAGACATCGCCGTTCTTTATATATTCGCGTATAGCCGTTATATCGGAGTGGTAATCCTCGTATGGGATATTGAGCCGCATATCCGCCAACGATATCCGCGTCCGGACGGGTGCGGGAGGTATCCTTACGGCGGCAGGCGCGTCATAAACTCCCATGCGCAGCAACGGAAAATCCCTGCGGATATCGCCGCCGAGGCACTCCTCAAAGCTGTATCCGGCTTCGTAAGAGACGAATCCCGCGAGATAATAACCCCTCTCGATGGCGTCTTCCATCTTATCGAAACATTCCCAAAGCGACGACGGGTCTTCGCACGATATCACCGAGACGGGGTCACGGAAAAGCAGCGGTTTCTTTTCGAATTGGATGAGTACTTTCATGACCTTTAGGCGGGTCTGGATGCCCCATTGCTTCTATAAGCGAGGGGCTATCCACTACGCTTATAAAAGAGGAGCTAGGTCATGACCTCTTTAAAGATGAGATTTCAGCGCTTCGTATTCTTTCCAGATCTCGGCGGGCATGCTGTCGCCGAATTGCTTCAGGAACTTCTCTATATCCTCGAGCTCGGGCCCCCATTCCTTCGTATTTATCTCGAGGAGCTTCGCGAGGTTCTTTTCCGGTATCGAGAGCCCTTTAAGGTCAAGGTCCGACGCGTGCGGGACATATCCGATGGGGGTCTCTTTCGCTTTCGCGCCGTTATTGACCCTTTCTATTATCCACTTGATGACCCGGATATTCTCGCCGAAACCCGGCCATATATACCTGCCGTCATCGTCCGTCCTGAACCAGTTGACGGAAAATATCTTCGGCGGATTGCGCATCTGCCTTCCGATATTGAGCCAATGGCTGAAATAATCCCCCATGTTATACCCGCAGAACGGCAGCATCGCCATAGGGTCGCGCCTAAGCACGCCGACCTGGTGGGCCGCCGCGGCCGTCGTCTCCGAGCCGGTGCGCGCCCCGAGGAATACGCCCTGCTGCCAGTTCATGGCCTCGACAACGAGCGGTATCAGGTGCGTCCTGCGCCCGCCGAGTATTATCGCGGATATCGGCACGCCTTTCGGGTCGTCGAATTCCTTTGAAAGCGTCGGGCAATTATATATGGATGCCGTAAACCTTGAATTCGGGTGCGCGGCTTTCTTGTCCGTGCCCGGCTGCCACGGGTTACCCTGCCAATCGAGCGCGTGCTGCGGCTCAGGGCCGTCAAAGCCCTCCCACCACGGCTCGTTCTTGTCGGTATCAAGGGCGGTATTCGTGAAGATGGTCGGGAAGAACTTATTCCCCTTCAGTGTCCTTATCATGTTCGGGTTCGTCTTCATCGAGGTGCCCGGCGCAACACCGAAAAACCCGGCTTCCGGGTTTATCGCATAGAGCCTCCCGTCGGGGCCTACGTTGAGCCATGCTATGTCGTCTCCGATGGTCCAGACCTTGTATCCCGGAAGCGCCGATTCGAGCATCGCGAGGTTCGTCTTGCCGCACGCGGACGGCATTGCCGCCGTTATATAAGTGATATTGCCCTTAGGGTCTTCTACGCCGAGGATGACCATGTGCTCGGCAAGCCATCCCTCCTGGTAACCGAGCCAGGATGCGAGCCGCAACGAGAAGCATTTCTTCCCGAGCAGCGCGTTTCCGCCGTATCCCGAACCGATGCTCCATACGAGATGGTCATCGGGAAAATGCATTATGAAACGTTTGTTGGGGTCGAAATCGCCTACGGAATGGAGGCCTTTCACGAAATCGCTGCGGCCGCCTATCTTTTCGATGACCTTCCTGCTCATGCGCGTCATTATGCGCATGCTTACCGCGACATACGATACGTCGGTAAGCTGCACGCATGCCTTCGCGTACGGTGAATCGGGGTGGCCCATCATATAAGGAAGGACGTACATCGTCTTGCCCTTCATGCAGCCGTCCGAAAGCTTCGTCATCATCGCCTTCGCTTCGCCGGGGTCCATCCAGTTATTGTTCGGCCCGGCGGTGGCTTTCTCGGGATGGCAAACGAACGTCAGGTGCTCCGTCCGCGCGACGTCGGTATGGTGGCTCTTATGGTAATAAGCGTTCGGCCAGGTCTTCTGGTTCAGCTCCTTGAAGATCGGGTGTCCGTCGATATTCTCTTCCTTCATCCCAATCTCTATGAGCCTGCGCGCTTCCTCTTCGGAACCGTCGCACCAGATTATCCTGTCGGGCTTAGTGAGCTTTGCTTGTTCTTCTACCCATTTTTCGAGGGGAGTGGTCATGGGCGATATTATAGTGAATTTGCCCCGGAGTATCAAGAATATTCTTGGAACAAACGGGTCCCCTCCCCTGTCTAAAGGTTGAAGGCGAAAAACCCTAACAAAAGGAGGAAGCCATGGGACACTTAAGGGCAGCAGCAATAGTGGTGTGTTTTGCGATCGTCGCGGTGCTCGCTTCGCAGGCGGACGCGAGAACACTGGATTACGGCAGCGTCATAAACCGTACCGCGAACATGACCGGCGATCATGATGCGATCAGGCTCGCCCGCCAATACGGGCTCGATATCCTGAACCTGACATGGGAGGATACGGGCAGGTACAAGAACTCGAGCGTAGGGCCCAACATAAGCGATATGACGATACAGGTCCAGCAGAAGGACCCGTATTCGGGCAATTATAACCTGACCTGCATGCCCGTCATACGGTTCCCGAATTTTTCAGACAGGACCGGCGACGTCGACCTCGACAAGCTCTATATCCTCGTCGGCAACGAGAGGGGTAATAACCTGCAACGCGTGTCATTGCGCGAATTCCTTGGCGATATACGCAAATATATGAGCGAGCCCGACTCATGGAAAGGCGGCCGCAGGTCCCTGCTCGCGCCGCGCGATTCCCATGTGCTGGTCAGCGCGCAGGCATGTTTCCTGCCGATACCCAAGGAAGGCATAGCGGAATTCAACCCGGTTTTGTTCAACTACCAGTCGACCGAAGGTGATCCCGCAGTCCTTACCATCCTCGCTACGCGAGAGGGCACGAGCGTTACGGTCATCGATAACAAACGCGATGGCTTCAACACCGGCGGCGTATGGGGCCAGCGCCTCTTCTTCAACCAGGACGGCGAGCGCGCGAGCCTTACCGGAAAACGTCTCAGCGATTACCTCGGGAACAACGATGAAGGTTATTCGGCCGACAGCGGGCCGCACGAGACCGAAGCTCTGAATATGGTGATGCTGATACAGGTCCCCTTAAAGCAGAAGAAACCGATGAGGCTCGGTTATGCCTGCGATATGTGCGCGGCTATGCCGGTGTTCAAAAGCGAGTGCGAAAAGAAATATAAGGAAGCCGGAAACGTGGAGAACGCCGTTATCGGGCACGGCAGGGTCGAAGGGCCGTTCACCGAGATCGCGGGGCTCGATATCGAGCGCGACCCGGCATATCCGATAAGGGTCACCGTGCAGTTCTACAAGGCGACAAGCAACGGCATAGTGACGGAGCAGGACATGAAACAGATAGCGGAGCAGATCGAGAAAGTATACGCCAAGGCGGACTATGTGGGCAGCCTCGTAGTCGGCGGCGACACGCACCGCCCGACGGAATATACGGGCGACAAGAACAAGCCGTGCAACTGGTGGAGGGAATTCTGGAAGAGGCATAATGCGAACATGGGTAATACCTGCAGGCCGTCGACACGCCCCGAGTGGGGATTAGATTAAACCGTCGGCGATATCCTTGACGATGCCTGCGATGGACAGGCATCCGGTCAACCCGGGCGATTCGATCCCGATAAGGTCGATGAGCCCGGGAAAACCTTTTTCGGATTCTTCTTTTATCACGAAATCCCTGAAATCCTCGCCGGGGCCCTGCAGTTTCGGCCTTATGCCCGACGTATCCGGGCTCAGGTCATCCGGCGATATAAAAGGAAGGAAAGTCCTCGCGCTATCGTAAAATCCTTTTCTCTTTGACGCGTCGACGCCGTAATCTATGCGATTCACGTATTCTTCGTCCGGCCCGAGCCTGACGCCTCCGCCGAGGTCGGGCGTTGCGTGTATCCCGAGCCCCGCCCCCTTCTTTTTAGGCACCGGATACACGAGCCTGCTTATCATCTTCGCCTTCGACGCGCTTACGCGGAAGTAATCCCCCTTGCACGGCTTTATCGCGTATTCTGCGCTGTCGAGCCCCGCCATCGCCGCAATCCTGCCTGAATCGAGCCCGGCACTGTTTATCAGTATCCTGGTGTGGAAATCCAGCTCTCCGCCGTCGGTATCTTTCACCGTTACCTTGTAACCGCCCGCGGCCTTCCCTATGCGCGTCACTTCCGTATTATATGTGATAGTCCCGCCGCGGGACTTGAACTTGCGCTCAAGGTCCTTCATGAGGCCATGCGTATCCACTATTCCCGTTGACGGCGACCATATCGCGGCTTCGGCGGATATGTTCGGCTCTAGCTTATTGGCGTCTTCCGCCGATATCAGTTCAAGGCCGGGGACCCCGTTCTCCGTCCCTCTTTTGAAAAGCGCCTCGAGGTCCGGTATCTCTTCTTTGTCCACCGCGACGATGAGCTTGCCGGTCTTCTTATGCGGGATATTGTTCGCGAGGCAGTATTCGTAAAGCAGCCTGTTGCCTTCTACGCAAACCCTTCTCTTCAACGAGTCCTTCGGATAATATATGCCTGCGTGGATGACTTCGCTGTTGCGCGAACTCGTCTCGCGCCCGAACGAATCGTGCCTCTCTATGAGGAACATATCACTGTATTTTACGGACAATGCCGCCGCGGCAGCCAACCCGACGACGCCCGCGCCGATGACCGTTATTTCCGTCTTTTCCATTTGCTTATAAGTATACTATATCATCGGGATGATACAAAGAAAGAAAAAGGAGCATGTACTCCTTCAGGTGGCGTGTTATGAGGAAATTGTTCTTCACGTGTTCCCTGCCGTTCTCGCCGAGCTTGCGCGCGTAATCCGGGCTGTGCAGCAACTGTTTCAGCGAGAAACCGGCGCCTTCTATCGAGTTGCATAGCAATCCCGAATACTTGTGCGCTATCTGGAGAGGTATCCCCCCGACGTTCGACGCGACGACCGGTTTCGCTTTCCACAACGCTTCCGATACCGTCAGCCCGAACCCTTCCCGCAGGGATTTCTGCATTATGACGGTCGAGGCCCTCTGCAGAGCGTTTATCTCTATGTCGTTCTGCGCAAGCAGCAATATATGTATATCGGGATCGTCCTTGGCGGCCTCCCTGACCTCAAGAAGGACTTCCGTGCTCTCCGGATCGTCGGAGGCGCCGCCTCCGGCGAGCACGAGTCGGCAATCGGAGTATCTCTTCACCTGCTTGTAGACCTGTATCACCCCGAGCGGGTCCTTCAACCTGTCGAAACGCGATATCTGCGTCACTATCGGCTTGTCCTTCGGGATGCCGTATTTTTCCAGCACCGCGTCTATCGTCTCCTGCGGCAGATCCTTGTTCTTGTCGCTAAGCGGGTCTATCGACGGGGATATCAGGAACTGCCTTATCGGCAATTTTTGCGAGAACGCGGGCGCAGAGAAGACGGACGCGTCATACTTGTCGATATAACCCCTGAGGAAATCCCACACCCTTTTATCGGGTTCGGATACGTCGACATGGCAACGCCATACCCATTTGTTGCCTGCCTTTTTGTCCACAAGCGCTACCGGCTGGGGGTCGTGTACGAAGACGACGTCGCCGTACGTATTGAGATCCTCTATATTGCTGCGGCTTGTCTCGAGGAAGATATCGAAGTCCTGGTCGAGCAATTCGACATTGACGCCGTGGAGGGCGTTATGGAATTTCTTCGTCGCCTCGAAGAACCTCTCCCCCCCTTTGATGAAATCCCATCTTGCGTCGACACCGAGTTCCTTCAGCATCGGCACCATCCTGCTGAGTCTCTCGGCCACGCCGCCGCCCACGGATGTGGACTGTATAGTCTGGATCACCTTGCCCTTCAGCTTCTCGGCAAGGAGCCTCAGGTCGTCTATCTGCGGCTGCCCGACCACGGGTATATATTCGTCTATCTTTGCCATCTCAGGAGGATGCCCTTGTTTTAATTATGCTGACCATCCTGTTCCTCAGGCCCTCGAGCGTGAACGTATACGGGTCCAGCTGGGATATCTCCCTCGCTATGCGTTCGTCCCCTACCGAGGTCCTTATCCAGTTGGAAAAATCGTTCGTGTTCTTCTCGAGCCTCAGGCGCGCCTCGAATATGTGATAATAGATCGAATCTATGGTGACCTTGCCCAGCATATCCGCGAATTCACCGAGGTCATGCGCGGTATATTTCGTCGATATCACGAAGCTTATCGACTTCATGAAATGGAACTCTTCGTTCTCCCCGGAAAACCTGACTTTTGCCATCGGGTTCTTTGCCAGGTATGTTTCTATGGTCGCGGCTATCTTCTCCCTTAGGCTGCGGATAGTGCTGAACTGTACGACATCGATGCTCGCGAGCCGCTCCCCGAGTTCGTCCTCGCCGAGGACCTCGGTTACCCAATAAGCAAAATCATTCGGGGGTTCGGGCGAAAGGTACTGGTGCTGCTGCAGGAACCTGTGCGTATGGTGATAGATGCAGGAGCCGTTGACCTCTTTGACGAGCTCGAGCAGCTGGCCGAGCGTCGATGCCCTCAGGCCGGTCAACTCGGTAAGATGCATCCTCGTATAGAATACAAAGGGCTCTTTGGCTGTCCCTGTCTCCGCCATTCGGCTATTCCCTCTCCAGGCGCCCCGCCTGCCTTATGAACCTTATGACTTCCTTATAGTCCTTCAGGGAATAAGCGGCCTTCGTCTTGCCCGGCCTCCCGACAAAAACCGTTATCCCCTTCTTGCCCAGCGCCGCAAAAGCGTCCTCGTCGGTAGTGTCATCGCCGATATACACCGGCAGGACCGGCTCCTTGACGCCAGCGGATGGCCGATGTTTTGCCAGCAACCACATTATGAGCTTGCCTTTATCCCAGTCAACCGGAGGTTTTATCTCCAGCACCATCTTGCCTGTGCCTGCCTTGACCTTTCCTCCGGCAATATAACGCGCCGTCGCTTCCCTGAATGCCTTCCTGATGCGGGGAATATCCTTACGCCCCGCCAGCCTGTAATGAACGCTTAGAGTATAGCCCTTGTCTTCGAGGACCACGCCGTCTATCCCGGCCAGGCCCCTGCGCAGGTCCTGCGCTATCTTTTTTACGAGTTTACTGAAGCCTGCGGGGACAAAGCTCCTGGATTTGATGCCGGGGCCGCTGACCTCGAGCCCGTGGTTGCCGGAATACACTATACCTTTGACCCCGACCATCTTCTTTATGTCTTTAAGCGACCTGCCGCTTATGACAGCCAGCCTGCATCCGCCGTCCAGGGCCAGCCTGCGCAAGAGGCCCCTCGTACTTTTCGGGATGACCGCCTTTCCGGGGGTATCCGCGATCGGGACCAGGGTACCGTCATAATCGAGGAACAGGTATACCATTATTCTTTTTTCAATGAGGTGAGCTCCGTCACGATGCTGCCGGCCCACTTGAATACGTTGTTATCCCTCACGATATTGCGCATATTTTCCATGCGCTTCCTCTTGTCTTCTTCCGGCATCTCTATGGCCGTTTTTATCGCGTCGGAGAACTCCTCAATGGAGTAAGGGTTGATCTGCACCGCATCGGTCAGCTCCTTTGCCGCCCCGGTGAATCGGCTCAGTATCAGGACGCCGTCGAGGCTCTTGTTCGACATAACGTACTCTTTCGCGACGAGGTTCATCCCGTCGTGGAGCGAGCTTACGATGCAGATATCTGCGATAGCATAATACGGCTTTATCTCTTCCGGCGAAAAATGCTTTTTCAGGTATATGACCGGTTTCCAGTCGCCGTCGGAATGCTTCCAGTTCACTTTCTCGACAGCTTCATCTATCTCCGCTATCAGATCGTGGTAACGTTTTATATGCGTCCTGCTCGGGGCCGCAAGCTGCACGAGGACGAACTTCCCCTTATATTGAGGGTATTTCTCGAGGAACCTGTCGACCGCAGAGATCCTCTCGACGAGGCCCTTGGTATAATCGATCCTTTCGACGCCGACGGCCACTATCTTGCCTTTCAGCTCGAATTCCTCTTTAAGGCCGTTGATCGCGCTCATGTCCTGCTTGGCGCTGTCCTCCATGAAGCTGTCTACGCTTATCGGGAAAGCCCGGACGAACGTCTCTGACCCGGAGCGGACGATGCTGAATTTTTCCGTGTCAACTCGCGACTCAAGCAGCCTGTTGGCGGTATCAAGGAAATTATTGCAATGGTACTGGACATGGAACCCTATCAGGTCGCACCCGAGCATCCCGTCGAGTATCTCTTTCTGGTAAGGGCATGTCGCGAATATCTCCGGGTTTGGCCACGGTATATGCCAGAAGAGCGCTATCGTCGCGTTCGGCTGCTTCTCTTTTATCATCTTCGGCAGAAGCGTAAAATGGTAATCCTGTATGAATATGAACGCGTTTTTCGAAGGAAGCTCTTCGAGGATGGCGTCCGCGAATTTCTGGTTCACTTCTTTGTACATCCCCCAGTCCCAATCCCTGAAGACGGGCCGCGTATGTGTTATGTGGCAAAGGGGCCATAAGCCCTCGTTCGAGAAACCGTAGTAATAACCCTGCTCCTCCTCCTTCGAGAGCCACACCCTTTTGAGTATATAAAGGTCCTCGCCCGGCGGCACCGGAAGCTTGTTCTTCGAATTCACGAACTTCCTGTCCTCGTTCCCGCTGCCATGGGCTATCCATGTGCCTCCGCACGCGCGCAATATCGGGTCTATCGCGGTTACTACGCCGCTCGCGGGGCGTATGCATTTCGTTTTGCCCGTCTCGTCTTCGCTGACATGCATATACGGTTCCCTGTTCGAGACGACATAGAGGGCATTCTCTCCGAGTTTCGCGAGTACAAGGTCCCGGAGCTTCTCCTGCGTCCAGAGCTCCTCATTCTTCAGCCGTGCCTGGGCCTCGCCCGATATGGTCTTGCGCGCTATCCTCAGGCTCAATGCTATCTGTTCCACTTCGCTGGCAAGTTTCCCGAAAGCGCCTTTCTCCTTGGTTATAGGATGCTGCTCGTCGGTCTCTCCCTTCTGGAAACTGTGGAACCAATCGGTAAGCTGGAGTATCGGTAGTATGAAGATCTGCCTTTGCAGCATCAGCATTACGAGCGCGATGGACACAACGAGGGTTATCAAGGCCGTGCTAATATGCTTCCACAAGCCGGCCAGCGTCGTAAACACATACGACGTGTCATATATGACCTCGACGACGCCCAGCTTGTTGTTCTCATCATCGGTTATCGGAAGGACATAACTGTATACCGAAAATTCCTTGAACTTTTCGAGCGCTCCCCTCGGTGCCCCTCCTTCCAGCGATTCCTTGACGTAGGGTTTGTCCTTATGCCCCCAGTCCGCGATACGGGAAGTTATGGAGAGTATGTTCCCGTTCCCGTCATAGATAACGCATCCCTGGAGCCTCTCCCTCTTCTGGAAACTCTCGGTGAGCCGGTTGGCCGACCTGAGGTCGTTGTTAGCAAGGATATACCTCGCGGAAAGCTCCGTGCTCTCCGCAACTGCCCTCGCTTTCCTTTGCAGGTCGTCCATGAGCTTGCCTTCCTCATAATTGACCTGCACGATGCCGAAGACGGTAAAGACCGCGGCAACGATTATGAGTATGGGCAGTATAAAGAGAAGTACTCGCCTCATGCTATCGGGCCCCTTCCTGTTCGTAGTTTATCGCCCTTATCGGATACGGTATGACTATGCCCTCTTTATTATACCTCTCGTGCAGCCTCTTTACAAACTCATGTTTTATGAGGTACTGGTCGACAAACTCCTTTGCCCTCAGGATGACAGAGAAGTTTATGCTGAAATCCCCGAAGGTATGATAACGTATGAACGGCTCAAATCCGGGCAAGCCCCCGGACACTTGCTCCATGACCTCTTTCGCCACCTCGCACGTCACTTTCTCGACCTTCTTGAGATCGCTATTATAATGGACCCCGAGGTTTACAAGCACCGCCATCTCTTTTTCCGGCAGGTAATAATTCGTCGTGATCACCTGCGTCAATTTGGCGTTCGGGACGAGGATGACATTGTTAGCCAGCATCCTTATCTTCGTGCTCCTCCAGGTTATATCGCTGACATAGCCCTCCTCCCCGGTCTCGAGTTTTATGTAATCGCCTATCTTTATCTGCCTGGCGGCAACGATATGGAAACCGGCGAACAGGTTCGAGAGCGAATCCTGCAACGCAAGCGCAACGGCAAGGCCTCCTATGCCCAAAGTGGCCAGGATAGGCGTGATCGCTATGCCGAGGTTATTCAATACAAGCAGCAGGCCGACGCCGAATATTATTATCCTGCTTATGTTCTGCGTGAGCGATGTGACCGGCAACGCGGATTCTATCGCGCTCGAACGCGAAACTATAAGCCTTGTGGCTATATGCGAAAGCGCGATCATGACCGATATTGAACCCAGCACGAACAGCGCTTTTCCCCCGATATCAACCCACTTGGCAGGAAGCGAAGAGATCCCGAGCCCAAAATATATGCCGAGCATAAGGCACCATATAATGAACGGGCCTCTGGTTGCGGCAATGATTATGTCGTCTATATCGGTCTTGGTCTTGCTTGCCAAATGCAGGAAATGCCTGAATATAATGCCTCTCAACACATAACCGAGCAAGACGGTCCCGAGGCAAACCAACGACGGAAGTATATAGGCCGCTGTACCGTTGAGATTCTGTAAAATAAGCTCCTTCATGCGATATCCCTCCTGAAACTAAAAAAAGCGCCCTCCCGCTTACACGAGATGGCGGCCCGACCATCGTAATGCCTCCCGGAGCAACCTATTTGCCCGGGACCCGATTATCCATTATATTGACATCGGATGGACATAGCAAGATGTTTCGAACTAACATCTTCAATCCCTGTTGATAAAATGTATCATATCCGTCAGCTTCCCGTAGCTGTGGAAATCAAAATACATGACGAGCCTCGGAAGATGGGGGTACTCGCCCTTCTCTATCTCTTCCTTCAGCGGGGGCGATAGTTTTATCTCACCCTCCGTAAGGATACCCTTGAACTTCCTGTTAATGGCTGCCAGCGTCTTATCGGATATCTTCCTGTTCAGGCGCAGGACCGTCCGGCCCGACACATACCTTATCGAATGGTATACCCTGTAGAATTCCTCTATCAGCCTGATCGCCTCGTCGGCCGTATTCACTATCCTGAAGAGGCTGAGGTCCTCTTTCTCTATGTACCCGTTCCTCAGCAGCTCATTGTTCACGAAACGCTTCCAGACCTCCCAATATGTCGAGCCCGCCGGCTCCATCATGATTATCGGCCTCGGCTTCGATTTGCCCGTCTGTATAAGCGTCAGCATCTCGAATCCCTCGTCATTAGTGCCGAACCCGCCCGGGAATAGGACGGTCGCATCGGTCTCCTTTATGAAGATGAGCTTTCTCGTGAAGAAATACTTGAAGCTTATTATCTTCTGTTTTTCGTATATGAACGGGTTGGGTTTCTGCTCGAACGGCAGGCGGATGTTAAGCGCGAATTCCATGCCCATGTTCGCGCCTTTATTGCCGGCCTCCATTACGCCGGGGCCCCCGCCGGTAACGACCATATACCCCTTGCCGGTTATCTTCCTCGCGAAATCCTCCGCCATCTTGTATTCCGCGGAAGAGGGCTTTGACCTCGCCGAACCGAATATCACTGCCTTCTTCACCTGCCTGTACGGCGCGAATATCTTGAACGAATACCTGAGCTCCTTAAGCGTGTTGTTAACGAGCTTAAGGTCCCCCTTGTCGTCGGATTCACGCCCCAATTTGACGGCGGTGGTGATTATCTCGCGCAGGATAGCCTCCGTCTCTGTGGAGCATGATTCGCAGGTAAGGTCGTTTATCAACCCGTCGACGCTCTTGTCGCCTATCTTATAATCCCCCGGGATCTTCTTCATGTCTTTAGTTTGCCTTCCAGTTCCTTTATTCGCTCCTTAAGCTCTATCATCTTAAGCTCCCTGTCAACGGCTACCCTGTGGAACTTCTCCATGTCGTTCATCTTGTCGCGCAGTTCCTTCTGCGCCTTCTTGAGCGCCGAGATATCCTTCGCTATATGGACGGACCCCATGAACTCGCCGTTATCATCGTATATCGGCGATGTCGAAACGAGCAGCGGCAGTCCTATTCTCGGGTCGAATACCTCTTCCACGTGCGTTTTCTTGTCGACGATTGTGAGCTGGTGCGGGCAGCCCGGCCATGGCTTCTCGGCCCCATGGATTATCCTGAAGCATTTCTCGCCGATGATATCTTCCGACTTCATTTTTAGAAAATTGGTCAACGCCTTGTTCACCCTCACTATCCTGCTGTCCTTATCTATGACAAATATAAGGTCCGTAATGGAGTCAAAAGTCGTCGACCAGTCCTTTGCCGCCTTACTTATCTCCTCCTCCGCATCCATCCGCTCCTCTTCGGTACGCAGGAGCGTCCTTGCGCTCATCATTACGATAATACAGAAGACGACCGCGTTAAAGAACGCGACAAGCGACACTCCGAGCTCATTTTGAATGATACCGTATCTTTCTCCCGCCAACTTAAGCCATCCGAAGAACGGCGGCAATATAAGCGCGAACGGCAGGATCTTCCGCAGCATTATGCCCGCGGAAAGGTCTGAACACATGATCCTCATGAAACCCCTGTTCCCGGACGCAAATATCACGCCTACGGACAACAGCAGGAAAAACACGGCGGTATGCAGCGCCATAGCCGTAAAGCTATACTGTAAAATATACAGGATCTTTACCCCGAAGATATAACCGATCAGGTTCTGGTAGGCAAGCAATCCTGCAACCGCAGAGACAGCCTGCGCGGCGTAAATGCTGCGTTCCGTCTTTCCCCGGACCAAGGCCAGGGAAATGTTCAGCAGGATGAAATTTGCCGCTGTGACCGGGGCCATCCTTCCTAAATGCGTAGTAAGGATAGCGCCGGCAGGCTCCCTGAACAACAGCTGGTCGATACCCAGCTCAACGCCTGCGGCATATTCGATCACCGTCAGGAGCCCTATTATGCCCGCGGCCAAAGAAGCGGCGAGCGCAATACCTTCGCTTTTATTGTCCCTGCGAGGCCCGGAGGAGATGATATAAAGCGATATACCTGTAAGCATGAAAGCCAGCGCGGTATTGAACTTCATTGTGACCATGCCCGGAAAGACGCTTTTCAGGATACCGATATCCAGGAACCACCCGGCCAATACGAGGAAACCTCCGCATACGGCAAGCAGCGCTGTGGCCACGGAGACATTCCTGTAATTCTTTTCCCTGGCCTCTTTCATGTCATGCCTCCCTCAGGTTTTACCTCAACTCCAGTATGCGCCAATGCGTATCGTCGTCCTGCATCTCCTCCGTGCGCCCTTCGACGCAGGCGAAGATACTGTCCGGGTATTCCAGCAGCGAGAGCGGCACCCTGAGCGTTATCGTCCTGGGGCCGTGGTCCGCGCTCACCTCTTTGGATGATAACCTTTTGTGCATGTCCCTGCAATGGAGGCCGTCGGCATCCATCCTTATATGCAGTTTCGGCATGCCGGAAAATCCCCGTCCTTTTTTGTATCCTATAAGATAAGCCGTAAAATCCCTGTCCACATCCGCCCTTCCCGCCGTCGCCAGGTGCACTACGACGCTGCCGTCTTCGATGCCGTATATGCCGCTGCGCCCGCCGTCTTTCATCTTAAGCGGCGCATAATCGCCGAAAAGCTCGTTCCTCCTGGCGAAGGAAAAGAGGTACGCCGGGTCATACGCCAACTGGCTCTTATAGGCCTTGATGGCATCATGCTTAGTTTTCACGTCCTCCTGCGGCAGGTCGAACGTCCCCCATGATACCCGTTTGAACGGGACCGGCGGCTTCAGGCCCAGTTCGGGACGGTACCCTTTCGGCGCGGGCCAGCCCTGGACATGCACGATATAAGGATGCACGGACGGCGGCTCGATCGAGCCTTCCGTGTCCCAGAGCGCGACGCGCAGGAAAAGATACAGCGCCTTATGGTCCGGGTTTGAATCCGACGGATGCGAAACAAATATGTCGGTAGGCCGGAATTGCGTCAGGATGTCCTCCAGGTCCTTAAGTATGCTCTCGCCGGTATAGGGCGCGCCGCATGAGACCGCCCCGGAATACGGGACCTTCGTCTGCTTTGTCAGCATCGCCTCGTAGGGCTTACCGTCGCCCCAGTAGCCCGTGAAGATCGCGAGCGTCCCGAAATCCGGGTAGCCGAGGAATGATACATCCTGCGCCCCGAGCCCCATCCCGGACATTGCTGCCAACGTCTCCTTCATCCTCGTCTCCCCCATCGCGATGAGGCCTTTCGCCGACAGGACCGGGTGCTTCTTATATATAAGGAACGCTATCTCGTTATTGTCGCCGTTGGTCAGGCATACCACTTTTACTTTCGCGCCCGCGCCCAGCGCCTTCTTCATAACCCCAAAAGCGGCTATCGTCTCGTCGTCGGGATGGGGAGCGAGCACAAGGACCCTGTCGGAACGCTTGAACGTTATATCGTCGGAAGCCAAAGCGGTGACAGCGCATGACAGGAACAGGATGATGCCCGGTATTATTACGGAAGAGATCTTCGCCACGTCTTTATTATAAGGGCAACGGAATGCCATATCAAGGATTTTCGGAAATCCGGTGCAAAGGCATATCGAGCAGGGCGGGCCACTTGCGGTCCCAGCCGGAATAATGATTGACGCCTTCCACGGCCGTGATGCTTTCGTGTTTTCCGTCTCCGGCCTTCTCGGCAAAGGACTCCGCCGCCTCCGGAGGTATTATCCTGTCTTCGTAAGAGATGAAATGCCGCTGCGGGACTCTTTTTAATTTAACCGCGGCATCGACCGGGTCCAATGACCCTTTTAGCGGGCTTACTTTGTTCTTTCTGCTGACGGCGGCGCTGTCGAGGTTGCCGGCTACCGTGCGCAGGCCTATGACATCATCACGGCACGCGGCAATAAGCGCGGCGACAGCCGCCCCTCCGGAATATCCTACCAGGCTGACCTCTCCGGCGCCTGCCATATCGCGCAAGTCGCTTACCGCCGAATCCATGTCCGCTATGACCTCGGGCGCGAACCTTTTAGACATCCAGTATTTCGCGTCGCAGTCCGACGCTCCTTCCGAAGGATATTGCCCGGGACGCGCGAGATACGCGACATTCGGCGACGGGTCGAGGGACGCAAGCTTCATGACAAGCTGGCTTGCGGGAGTCGGGTCGGAAGATGCGCGGTACCGGTCCAGCCACGCGCGGCCGTCCCCTTCTATATATACGGTAAGCGGTTCGCCGGGGCTGGTTACCTTTATGCGGGAATACAGGATAAAATCGCGGCCGCGTATCAGTTTCTTCGTGAACCCGCTATCGTACCCAGGGTTATACGAGGTGGTCACGCATCCGGAAAGGCAAAATACCGCTATAATCGCGTACAGCGGCCTCATTTCTCACTGTCCCGAGGAATGGCTCTGCAGCGACAGGCTGCAGCCGACCGTCCCCTTTATCAGGACGGGCAGGCGGTCCTTGTCCTTGCTGACCCATATCTCGAACTTGTCGGGTTTGCTCGTGAAGTGGTAGGCGGTCACTTTCCTGTCATTGACCTTCACGTCCTCGATGTCGGTAAGAGTGACGGTAAACTCCTCCTGGAGCCGTATGACCGTGCTCCAACCCACTTCGAGGCCGTCGATACGCCGCAGGCTGAAAGGCAACAGCACGGCGTTATGGTACGGGCTGTCCGATTTATATTTGTATTCGTCGGAGACCTTTTCGTTCATGAACTTCTTGATCACGAGGGAGTTGTTCCTGGGGTCGTATTCCTCGATAAGGTGCTCTTTGGCCAGCGGCCAGCTGATATGCCGCTCGACTATCAGCGGCATTCCGGTCTCCGGGTCGGCATATATCTCTTCGAGGTCGCTGAACCCGGCAAGTTTGGTCCGGAAGGTCACATGCCAGTACGTCTTGCCCTGGCGTTCTACGAGCCCCATATCCTCATACTCCGCCTTCCCTGCCGGGCTGACGTTATAGATGATCTTCTCGCCCTGGGATACCGTGGCCGGAATATTGCCGGACACGGCAAGCAGTGACGCCGCTAACATTATATTCAATACCGACTTGCCTTGCATGTCTATCGACCTCATTAACCGGGATTGCGTTTTGCCCTGACGAGTTCCACCAGCTCGCCCACGGTAGCGACTGCGTCAACCTCTTCATCGGATATTGTGATATTATACTTCTCTTCGATGTCAATTGCCAGTCTTACTATATCGACGAAATCCATAAAGAGGTGCTCTATCAGAAGGGACTCCGGCAGTATCCTCTCGACCGGCATCTTTATCTGCTCGTTTATCAGTTCCCTGACCTCTTCGAATAGTGTCTTCATCTAATGGACCATGACCGTCCCTTTATTCTTGACCTCACGGAAGATGAACACGAGGAAGACGCATGAAAAAGCTATCATCCCGTAGTATTGGAAGCAATCGATATAGGAAAGAAGCGCTGCCTGGCGCATCAATTCCCTGTAAAGGAGGCCGTCCGCAAGCCCTGAATACGCTTTCGCCACCTGCTGATATATCTGGTTAAAGGGGTTTAGCTGGCCCACAAGGGCCGCCTGGTGCGCCTGCGCCATGCGGGACAGTATCGTCGTTGACACCGCAATGCCTACGCTTCCGCCGATATTCCTCATCAGGTTAAAAAGCCCGGAGCCGTTGCCTATGTCACTCGCATGCAGCGTCCCGAAAGCCACTATCGATAACGGCACAAAGACCATCATCGTCCCGAAACCCAGGATAAAGAGCGGGACCACCCTCGAATCCATGGAGATCTGCAGGTTGATGTTGCCGAGGGACAGCGCCGCCAATCCTATTATGACAAGGCCTGCGGCTATCAGGACCTTGTTCTTGAAATAGATACATAGGCGCGAGACCGACATGGCCCCGATAAATGCCCCTATCCCGAGAGGGACCAGTATTAGCCCGCTTAAATAGGCCGTGTATCCCATCATCGTCTGGTAAAATAGCGGCATGAGCGCCATGACCCCGTACATTATCGCGCCGATCATGAAAGCGATGATCATTCCGCCGGTAAGGTTCCTGTCCTTGAGGATGCGCAGGTCAACCACCGGATGCTTCACGCGGAATTCCCATATGATGAACGCGACGAGCGAAACGACGACAACGATCGTCGTCCAGCATATCCACGACGCCTGGAACCAATCCGCCTCCTGGCCCTTGTCGAGTACCAGCTGAAGCGCGCCGAGGCCCAGGGCCATCAGCGCGAACCCGTAATAGTCGATGCCGGTCCTGGTCTTACGTATGTACGGCGGATCCTCAACGAAGACCTTTGACATAATGACCGCTATGACACCAACGGGCACGTTTATGAAGAAGAGCCACCGCCAAGAAAAGTTATCGGTGAGCCAGCCCCCGATGACGGGGCCTATGATAGGTGCCACTATCACACCCATCGCGAAGACCGCCATGGCTGAGGTGCGTTTCTCCTTCGGGAAACTTTCAAGCAGTATCGCCTGGGAGATCGGCTGGAGGGCCCCTCCACCTATGCCCTGGAATATACGGAACAAGACCAATTGCCCGAGGCTGCCGGCTATGCCGCAGAGGACCGACGAAATGGTAAACAATGATATACAGACAAGGAGCACGCGCTTACGGCCGAAAAAACTTCCGAACCATGCCGAGGCGGGCAATATGATGGCGTTCGCGACAAGATAACTCGTTAAGACCCAGGTCCCTTCATGGGTGGTCGCGGAAAGGTTCCCCGCGATCTGCGGCAAGGCGACATTCGCGATGGATGTGTCGAGGACTTCCATGGTCGCGGCCAGCATGACCGCAATGCAGATAAGCCACGGATTGCTTTTCGGGCGCCATTCCTCGTGCTGCATCAACGGACCTTTATCTCTGCGATGACCGACATGCCTACGCCGAGGTCATATTTATCGTAGGGTTTGCCGTCGAAGACGATCTTTACCGGAATGCGCTGGACCACTTTCACAAAGTTCCCGGACGCATTCTCGGGAGGGAACATGCTGAATTTGGCTCCTGTGCCGCGTTGGATGCTGTCTACGCGGCCATCGAAGACCTTGCCCGGGTATGTATCTATCTTTATCCTGGCCTCCTGGCCGGGCCTGACATTCTTAAGCTGGGTCTCCTTAAAATTGGCGACTACCCACATTTCGTCCGAAACGACCGCCATAAGGCCCTGCCCAGGCTGTATCTGGTTGCCCGACTCGACGGACCTTTTCGCCACATGGCCGTCCGCTGGGGCGCATATCTTCGTATATTCAAGGTTGCGCTGAGCGATGTTGAACTGCGCCTCGGCGGCTTCGGCCTGTGCTTTCGCTAGATTATACGCCGTGACGGAATTCTCATACCTTTCTTTCGGGTATACCTCTTCCTTATATAACGCCTCGGCGCGGTCCCTGTCGCGCGACGCCTGCTCAAAAGCCACCTTACGTATGTCCAGGGCCGCCTGCGCCTCTTTTACCCTCAGTTCGTAATCCGCGGGATCGATCTCGACCAGCACGTCCCCCTTTTTCACGATACGGTTATCTTCCGCGTTCACCGTCCCGACCGTCCCGGGGACTTTTGACGCTATGCTGTGGATCCTTCCCTCGATGTATGCGTCATCGGTGGAAACGCGGCTTAGGCCGCCTATTACAAAGAGGATGAATACCACGGCGGCAGTACCGCACGCAGCCAGAAATATTCCAAGCAGTTTCGCTTTCTTAATGTTTTTCAGGTCCATTTTTGTTCTCCATTGTCTCGTAGATAAGTGTAAGGTCGATACCCATGGAATACATAAGCCTCGCGTAATTACGCTTCAACTCGTAATCCGCGCTGTAATAATTGGTCCGGGCCCTCGTCTGAAGGGTTATCGCCTCAAGCACATCCGTGGGCGTGGCGACTCCCGCCGAATATTTTACGCGGTATGCGCGGACGTTCTCGTCTGCCTGCCCGATCGCTTCCGAGGCAACGGAGACCTTTTCGCAGGCATCCTTCAGGCCGAGATGGCTGTCTTCCACCTCGAACTTGATATCCTCGACCAGCTTTTCCTTCTGTTCCTTTATCTGCTTCTGCAAAGCGCGTTCCTTGAGCAGGTCCGCCCTCGCCGCGCCGCCGTCATAGAGGTTCATCTTGACCCCGAGGTTTACCGACACGTTGTCCTCGTGGACCAAGTAACTATTTTTCGTGTGGTTATACCCGCCGTCGGCATAAAGGACGGGGAGGTTCTCTACCGCCTTCGCCCTCTCGCTCGAGACGGACGCTTTTATCCTGTTCTCATAAAAAGATATCTCCGGTCTCTGCTCCTGCGCGATAGCCCAGGCGTCCTCTATGCCAGGGCACTGCGGCAGTTCCATCTCTATGTCCCGCACAATGAGCTTCTCCCTAAGAGGGAAAGCCAGTATATTATTCAGCCTTGCCACGGCGACTTCCCTGCCGTTACGCGCCGCTATCAGTTTTTGTTTGGCGTCGGCGAGCTCCACCTTTGCGGGAAGCAGGTCGTTCTTTACTATGACCCCCTGCTTGAACAGGTGTTCCATGTCCTCAATATAGGAATCAAGGTTCTCGACCTCTTTTTCCGCGACATTTATCATCTTTTCCGATTCCAGCAGGTCCAGGTATGCCGTAATGAATTCGAGCGTGGCCACGCGTTTAACGCTCTCGCTCCGGGCCTTCGACGCCTCGACCATATCCTTTGACGCACGGTAGTTGGAGAGGCTCTTGCCGAAGTCGAACAGCGTCTGGTAGACGCTCACGCCGAAAGAATACGGGTTCTTGTCAGAGGTCGGCACCGACACACCCCCGAATTTCATCTCCTGCTTATACCTGTTGAATGTCTGGACGGCGCCTACATTCAGCTGCGGAAGCATCACTGAACGGGCCATCATCGAGTTCTGGAAAGCCATCTCATCGTCATAGGCCGATATCTTGACCAACCGGCTGTCCTTCTGCACTATAGCGATCCCTTCCTGGATAGTCAGAAGCCTGCCTTCCTTCCCGGCCGCCTCTTCCCCGCATGCCGGACGTCCTGTACAAGCGAACAGGGCCAGGAATACGCTTGCCGCTATGATTACCGACTTCCTTGACATATTGCCGATCCTTCCTTTGTCACATGCTTACTATCAATGGTGAACGTATACTTCATTTTATGAACCTTTGTTCATTTTAGAAATATACCATTCATTATGGGTTTTGTCAAGATGGATATTTCAGGCGGGGTGATGTACCTCTACTTGCCGGATATGCCGTTCAGCAGGCACCTTATTATCATATCGGACATGTCGGCCAGGCTCTTCTTCCCTTTTCCGTCTTCCTTGAACCATTTCATGACATATGACTTCATTATCGCGGTAAGTATGTCCAGGATCTGCGTAGGCTCGAAATCCCTGCTTATGACCCCTTCCTTCTGAGCCTGTTTGACTATATCCGCCATGTACCTTTCGAATTTCTGGCCTGCGGGTGTGCTCCTGAGCCCTTTTTCGGCGAGCATCATTTCATCGGCTTCCGATATGAAGATGCGGAAGAAATCCAGGTTGTTCTCGAAAAACACGAGGGATTCGCGCACGAACGTCTCCAGCTTACCCTTCGCGTCCTTAGCCGACGACATCTTCTCCTCGACTATCGACAGCATCGTCTTCAGCTTTTCCGTGGACAAGGAGAGGTACAGCTCATCCTTATCCTTGAAATGCAGGTAGACGGTGCCGGTAGCATACTGGGCTTCTTTTGCGATATCCCTTATCGTCGCCTTGTGGTATCCCTTAAGCGCGAAGATATGCTCCGCCGCCGCGAAGATATCCGATCTTCGCAATTGCCTGTCCCTTTCTTTCCTGCTGAATCCGGCCATTTCGCCTCATTTAGGATAATTTTCAATTACTGAACATCCGTTCATAATATATACCATCCGGCCCCGCCCGTGTCAAGTTAATAACCTTTAGGGATGGTGTTTCCTCAGGCGCAGCGCGACATTGACTAGGATTATGAGCGCAGGCACTTCTATCAGCGGGCCGATGACCGTCGCGAAGGCCTGGTTGGAGCTTATACCGAAGATGGCTACCGCGACCGCTATTGCCAGCTCAAAATCATTGCTGGCCGCGGTAAAAGACACGGCCGTGGTCTGGCCGTAGTTTATTCGCATCTTCCTCGCGATGAAGAACGTCGCGAACCACATCACGAAGAAATATATCAACAGCGGTATCGCTATCCTTACCACGTCAAAAGGCATCTGTATTATGTACTGCCCCTTCAGCGAGAACATGACGACAATAGTGAACAGCAGCGCAACGAGGGTCAACGGGCTTATCTTCGGGATAAAGACTTCCTCGAACCACTTCCTCCCTTTCAACCCGATGCCGCCGACGCGCGTAAGCGCTCCCGCAAGGAAAGGGATCCCCAGGTAGAACAGCACGGTCTTCGCCGCGTCTACCATCGAGATGCTGATATTTACGCCTTTCGCGAGTCCGAGCCATTTCAGCCCGAGCGTAATGAACAGGTATATATACGCGGCATAGAACAGGACCTGGAACAACGCGTTGAAGGCGACCAGCCCTATCGCGAACTCCCTGTCCCCTTCAGCGAGCTCGTTCCACACGATCACCATGGCGATACAGCGCGCAAGCCCGACAAGTATCACGCCTATCATATATTCGGGGCGATCGCGCAGGAACGTTATCGCGAGGACGAACATCAACAGCGGGCCTATGACCCAATTCTGCACGAGGGAAAGCACCAGCAGTTTCGGCCTGCTGAATACCTTTCCCATCTCCTCGTATTTTACCTTGGCCAGCGGCGGGTACATCATGAGTATAAGCCCTATGGCTATCGGAATAGAGGTAGTGCCTACCTGCATGCCCGCGATGGCATCGGTGACGTCGGGAGCGAAATAGCCCAACGCTATTCCCGCAGCCATCGCGGCAAATATCAACGGCGTCAGGAGCTTATCCAGCAGGGATAATTCCCTCTTTATTTCAATGTCTTCATGTTTAGTATAAGGCATATATATAGTATGATCCGGCAATGATGAATATCGTGCCTGTGATCATCCTCATGTAATATTCTATGGAAGCCAGGCGCTTGAACCAACGGCCCAGGGATGCCACACCGAGCGATATAGCAAAAGCGAATATAAGGACGGGCAATCCCGTGCCGATGCCGTAGACCAGCGGCAGTACGATGCCGTTTTTGCCGTTTATCGCCAAAGGAATGAGGCTTCCGAAAAACAGCGCTGCCGAGACCGGGCAAAAGGCGAGAGCGAATACGATGCCCAGGAGAAATGCCCCGGGGATGCCCGCGCCGGCGAGCTTGTCCTGGTCTTTCTGCGAAAGGGAGAATCCCGGGACCCTGATCTTTATTATCTCCAACAGGACCAGCCCGGTGGCCACAAGCAGCGGTCCAAGCGCGCGGTTCATGTATTTCTGGAGGAACTGCGCTACCTGCGGGACGCTCAACAACGAATTGACGAGTATGATCCCTAGTACGGCGTAGGAAACCATCCTGCCCGCCGTATACGCCGCGCCGGAGGCCAGGACCAGCGCAGGGCGGGATACCTTCTTGGCGATGAACGATATGGCCGCGACATTCGTGGCCAACGGGCACGGGCTTATAGAGGTCAATATGCCCAGCCATAACGCCGACCCGATGCCCGCGAGCAACCCGGTCATTGCGCCTCCTTCAACAGGGCCGACATTTCTTTTTTGACATAATCGATGAACTTCTGCCTGTTGCCGGAGTACTCCCAGATCTTATCGAGGTTCTTCCATTTTATCTCTTTGCTGCCTTTTACCAATGACAACACGAGCGATTTGGTATAAAGCTGGTAGTCCTTAATATAATGCCCGTTCTCCTTTTCATCCACATTGACCACTTTAAGGTCCGGCCCTATCGCTTCCTTTGAATATTGCTCCAGCTTATGGCATGTGGGGCAGCGCGCATTGCCGTGGAAATAATAGGCGACTACATGCGCGGCATCCGCATCTTCCGCCGCGCCCGCCGGCTCCGGAAATACCATGCTTATCGCGGCAAACGCCAGTATGGCTGTAAACAGTTTTCCCAATCTCCCTCCTTTATTTTGATATTATACCCTTTATCTCTTCCCTGCTTAATACTTTCCCGGAGGATACCAGGGTGCCGTCTACCGCGAGCGCCGGGGTCATCATCACCCCGTATCCCGTGATCTTATCGATATCGGTGACCTTCGATATCTCGGCGTCAAGGCCGAGCTCCTTTACCGCCGCCTCCGCGTTCGCCTTGAGCTGGTCGCATTTGAAGCAACCCATTCCTAATATCTCTATCTTCATCTCCCCCTCCTATTTGACCGCCCGCACACATATGCTGGCCACCGAATCATCGGCAGGATAGCCGGACTCTTTTTCCACGCTTACATCGCGGAATCCGGTCTTTTTTACCAAGGACAGGTATTCGTCCTTATTTATCGCGCCTGAAATGCATCCGACATACGCTTTGACGGATTCCTTTTTCTCCGGCGGAAGCTCTTTTATTAGGACCAGGTCGGAGACCATCATCCTTCCTCCCGGCTTTAATACCCTGAACGCCTCCCTGAACACGCTTTCCTTGTCGGGCGACAGGTTTATGACGCAGTTAGAGATGACCGCATCGATGCAACCGTCTTCGACGGGCAGCTTCTCTATCTCGCCCAGCCTGAATTCGACATTTTTGTAGCCGCCTTTCGCGGCATTTCTCACGGCCTTCTCTATCATCTCCGGGGTCATATCCACCCCGATTACCCGGCCGGCGGGGCCGACCCTGCGTGAAGCAAGGAAGGAATCGAAACCCGCCCCGCTTCCGAGGTCAAGGACGGTCTCCCCCTCCTCAAGTGACGTTATCGCTACGGGATTGCCGCATCCGAGCCCCAGGTTCGCGCCACCGGGAACGGCGTCCATTTCGGCATCGCTGTATCCTACGGACCTGCTAATATCCCGCGCGGCCTGCGCGCCGCCGGAACAACATGAAGATCCCTGACAGCATGAGCTTTCCGTGCGCGCTATCTCGGCGTACCCGTCCCTTACAATCTTCTTTATATTCTTCTTGTCCATAACGTTTCTCCCTTATTCCGCGATCAACCCGAACACGACACCGGATATCGTAGCCATTATCACGACCGACACCACATAGACGGCCGTCTTCTTCGTGCCTATAACACCCCTGATTACAAGCATGCTCGGCAGGCTCAGGGAGGGTCCCGCCAGCAGCAGCGCAAGCGCCGGGCCTTTTCCCATACCCGAGGCCATGAGCCCCTGCACTATCGGCACCTCCGTCAATGTCGCGAAATACATGAACGCGCCTACGATCGAGGAGAAGAAATTCGCGAACAACGAGTTCCCCCCGACGAGAGCTGCAACATACCTCGAAGGTATTATGCCTTCATGCCCTACCCGGCCGAGCAGGAATCCCGATATCAGGATACCGCCCAGCAAGAGCGGCAATATCTGCAACGCAAAAGCCCACGTCGCGGACACCCAGTCCTTGATCTCGTCTTTCTTGAACCAGCTGGCCAGCGCAGCAACCATAACCGCGAGAAAGAACCCGGTTATCCACCATCTCCCCGAGTTCGCGAAGACGAGCACCGCGATCATCGAGAAGAAGTAAACCGCGTTCTTCCAGAGCGGGCGCGGTTCCTTTATCACGCCCGGCTGTAACTCCCCCTTAGCATGGCGGGCATGCTCTTCCTTTATGAATATCAGGTGCATGATAAAACCTATAACTATACTGAAGACGATCGCTCCTATCGCGCGCGCAAGGCCGATCTTCCATCCGAGGATGCGGGCGGTCAGTATTATCGCCAGCACATTGATGGCCGGCCCCGAATACAGGAACGCTATCGCAGGCCCCAAACCGGCCCCTCGCCTGTATATTCCCGAGAAGAGCGGCAATATAGTGCACGAGCAAACCGCAAGTATAACGCCGGAGACCGACGCAACGCCGTATGACAGCATCTTGTTCGCCTTTGCGCCGAAATACTTTATTACGGATGCCTGGTTGACGAATACCGCGATCGCGCCCGCTATGAAGAACGCCGGCACGAGGCACAGCAGCACGTGCTCCCGCGCATACCACTTCACCAGAGCGAGCGCTTCGAATATTGCGTTATCGAACCGCAGGTTCTCTATCGGCATGTAAAAACAGCCGAGGAATATAGCAATTATATACACGAGTTTCTTCAATTCCTTCATTTCCTTCCTTTCCTAATGATCTCGCAGCATCCGCCTTCTATCCGTATGGCCTTGATATTTACCAGTCCGTCGGCTATCTTCTCCTGCGCGGAAGTCAGGATCCTCGAGAATGTCGGCCGTGATATCTTCATGAGTTTCGCGGCGTCGACCTGCTTTAATCCTTCGAGGCAAGCCAGGCGCATCGCCTCGAATTCATCGAGGGTCAAGGAAACCGCGTCCACCTTGTTCATCGGCTTGCAGAGGGGCTTGAAACACCTCTCCCCGGGGGCACATTTTATCCATCTTGTTATTTTCGGCCTCAAGGCGATCCTCCATTATGAACATATGTCCATAACAGTATAGCATACATGCGGCGGTTGTCAATACCGGTTATTTTTTCGCGCCGGCTTTGATCAGCAGGTGGACTATCTCGTTGTATTTTTTTTCTTTTGCGAGGCTGTATGCAGTCGAGCCGTCGATGACCTTGGCGTCGACACGGGCATCTTTTGCTAGGAGGGCTTTTACCACATCGATGTAGCCGTTGTTGGATGCTGCTATTAAGGCGGTGACGCCGTTATTCGCGGTCGCATTCACGTCGGCGCCCTTCTCGAGGAGCGCCTCCACTATCTTGGTATAACCATACTGCGAGGCCCATATCATGGCGGTAGTCCCGTCGTCGTTGGCTTTAGCGTCTACCTCCGCCCCCTTCTCCAGCAGCGCCTCGACAACATCGAGGTAACCTCTCTGGCATGCCTGCATAAGGGAGGTGACGCCGTTATCGGTCTTCGCGTTCACGTCGGCGCCTTTCTCCAGCAGCAGTTTCACGACCTCGAGATGGCCCTGTTCGGAGGCATACTGCAGCGCGGTGGCGTTGTAGGTGGTCTTCCCGTTAACGTCCACGCCTTTTGCAAGCATGGAGCGGACTGCGGATACATCGCCTTTCCAGGCGGCCCTTATAAGGTCTTCGCAGGAACTGTCAGCGCAAAGACCGGGGTATGCCAGGCAAATTAACGCGATCGCTAAAGCAAGGACGTGAGGCCTCACCGTATCTCCGGGTCAGAACTTATACCTGACATCAGCCCAGCCCGTATGCGCAGTGAAGTCCTCCTTGTATTCGAAATCATAGTTCGTCTCTAACACCCAGTTGTTATTCGCTATTAGGGTCACCTTGGCGCCGGCGTTCAGCGAGTTCTGCGCGGGATCAAAGCCGTTGGTAGCGAACGAGCCGCCTCCGCCCGAGAATGTCGAGGTCGTCTCCTGCCTGTCTCCGATAAAGTCATAAAGCCATTTCGCGTGGATCTCGGGTATTATCGTCCCCGTCTCCGTCTTGAACGGGCGCTCGAGCTTCATGCCGAGGCCGGACTGCAGGAGGTCGTAATTCTGGCTGTTGACGTGCAGGTTGAGCGCGCCCGCGTTCTTCTCCGTGTAGCCCTCAAGATGGAGCCGTTCGTACTGCAACGACGCCATGGGAGTGATGCCGAATTCGCCGGATTTGAACGTGTATCCTCCGTCCAGCAGCACGGAATACTGCTGGCCGTCATAATCAGAATTCGCAGTCCTCATTATAGTGCCGACCGCTATATGCCTCGAGCTGTCATATTTATTATAGGCAAACGAGAAAGCGCCGTTCAGGTAATACGGGTTCTCCGCGTCCGCGTAACCGGCATAAAGCGTGCCCTGGTAGCTGTCTATGTCCGTCTTGCCGCTGTTATCCTTCGAATTGATGCCGCTCTGCGCGTAACCGCCGCTGAGGCCCATGCGGACCCTGTTATTGAATGCCGGGATGTCCCCGCCGATGGCCGTGCCCCAGACGGTAGCGCGGTAACCGTTACTCGAGCCGCGCGGCTCCTGGCGAAGGTATTCACCGAAGCCCTGGCCCCAAGCCTCAAAACCCTGCAGACCTTCGCATCCTGCCGACACGCCGGTTTCTCCGTCGCGCGCTCTTGCGAAGAGGCCCGTAAGCCTGTCGGTTACTGTACCTATAAACTGCCCTAATGACAGGTTGCTTGAGGCGATCACGCCGCCGTCCACGACCGGGATAAGAGTGTCCAGGGATGAGCCCACTTCCGCATTGTTCAACCCTTCGAGCGCGTTCAACACGTCCGCCATGTCATCGGTCGGGTCAGATATATTGTCAAGCACTGCGCCTACAGCGGCAGTGTTGGAGTTCGTGGCGTCACCCGCAAAACCCTGTCCCGGGCCTGAACGGTTTACCGTAAGGATAAGGTCGCCGCCGACACTCGAGCCTATGAGAGTATATCTCGAATTGCTTGATGTTATCGTAGCAGGCACATTCACGCCGGCGCCTCCCGCTCCGTCTATGATTTTCAAGGTAGCATTATTCGGCAGATATTCGGTTATAGTGACATTGACCGCGCTTGCGGCGGAGACAACGGCATCGGCAGCGGATACGATACTGCCGAAGCTCGAAACGGAAGCCGCGTTCAACCTCAAGGTTGAGCCCGCCGCCTGCGTATAGACGCCGTTAAAAGTCAATGTAGTCGACCCGATATCGAGGGTGGCATTGTTCGTTAACGCCCCCGTACCGACGGCGCTGGCGTTGCTTGCCCTCAACGTACCCGCATTGATCGTCGTAGTCCCGGTATATGTGTTCGCGCCGCTGAAGATAAGGGTGCCTGTCCCCTCTTTCGTGAACGCCGTCGCAGCGGTACCGTCTGCGATGACTCCGCTGTATGTAGTGGAGCTGTCGTTGCCGCCCGCAACCAGCGTGCATGCACCGGCGCGGTTTATGACATTGCCTGCGCCGGAAAGCGAGCCTATAGTCTCGTTCTTGCCATTGAGGTCAAATTCCGCTCCCGCCGCGATATTAATGGCGCTGGCATCCGGTATGACCCCGGAGGCGCCGAGAGTAAATTTGCCTTCGTTGATGTTAGTCGCTCCGGTATAATCGTCCCCTGTCATGTAAAGCAGGAGTTCTCCCGCTCCGCTCTTATTTACGTCGCCATTCCCGGTGATCTTGCCGGTCAGGTTGTTCACGATAAGAAAATCACCCGCGCCGGTGAATGTTATGTCGTATCCTGCGGCGCCGGTATTGATGTTGCGGTAGATGAGCATGCTGCCTGCCGCATCCGATACCCCGATAGTGCTGTCGGCAGTAAGCGTTATGGTGCCTGAATAGGTGGACATTCCGGCAGAGCTGTTGAAGAGCGCTCCTTCACCGGCGGTGCCGGTGCCGGCTATCGAGAGCGGTTCGTCTTCGCCGGCGGTGAAAAGGTCGTGCCCGTTAAGGTCCATGGAACCGCCCGAATTTATAGTAGTCCCCGAGGTCTGGTCGCCGAGTGCGGAATCATCCCCAAGCTTCACCGTTCCGGCGTTTATCGTAGTTGTGCCGGTATAGGTATTGACGCCTGATATCGTAGTCGTGCCGGTCCCGTTATGCTCTACGCTCATCGCGCCGGATATTACAGGGCTGAAAGTAAGCGCCGCGCTCGTGTGGTTGAAAACCAGCTTTGCGGTACCTGCGCCTGCGGCGACTTCAGCTGCGGTCAGAGTACCGGCCGCCGCGCCGTTGCCTATATTGACGGTACCTACAGAACCTGCGGCACTGGCCACGTTAACGGTCCCGGCCCCCCCATTGACATTGACGGTGGCGCTGTCGGCAACGGTCAATGTGCCCGTGCCGTTAAGCCCTACGTCGATATCGTTGTTCGTCACATATGTAGAACCTGTGCCCGTGACGGTCAGGACGCCCACCGAATCCGCGCTCGTGCTACCTATATACGTCTTTTCGTTCGATACGGTAAAATCTCCGCCGTTCGAGACGGTCAGCGATCCGTTGGTGTTATCGCCTATGACAACGCCCCAGGTGTTAGTCCAGTTCGATCCTGAGCCGATGTTCAGGACACCCGTAGTCGCACCATCGAACTTGGTCCAGCTCGTGCAGCCGCCGACATAATTGGTCAGTGTCACGTCATAGCTGTTTAGGTCCAATGTGGTTTCGAAACCGAGGGATGTGACGTAACCGGTCAGGTCTATCGTGCCGGAAGCCGCGCTTTCGTTGAATTCGATGGTGCTCGTCGCGCCGTGGCTATTGACGTCATCGATAGCCTGGCTGAAAGATCCGGCGCCGTTAGGATCATAGTTGGTCACAGTAAAGGTATCGGCGCATGCAGTTGGCGCAAATGCAAAGATGAGAAATAATATCGTGAGGGGTATTACCGAAATATTCTTGTCGGCCTTTATCATTATCGTCCTCCTTGCTATTTAGGATATGCTATCAGAAAGAGCCTGTATATAGCAAGAAAAAGTTATTTTCTATTTCCTCTTGAGGTTGTTCAGTACCTTCACAAGCATAAATATGGCGAATGCTATGATAAGGAAATCTATAAGAGTATTGATGAAAAGGCCGTAATTCAACGTGACTGCGGGATCAGTAGCCGTCGCCGCTTTCATCGTAAGCTTCAGGTCCTTGAAATCCACGCCGCCAAGCAGCAGCCCTATAGGCGGCATTATCATGTCATTTACGAGGGAACTGACGATCTTCGTAAAAGCCGCGCCGACGACTATACCTACCGCCATATCGATCGCATTGCCCTTGACCGCGAATTCCTTGAACTCCTTGATTATTTGCATTTCGGGGCTCCTTCTATTTCCGCGCCGCCAAAGCTACGGCCTTCGCCACATTCTCATGCACAGCGGCATTCATGAAGTTCGGGACGACCTCGTTCTTGCCTGCGAGCGAGGCGATCGTCTCGGCTGCGGAGAACTTCATCTTTGTCGTGATCTCCTTGGCGCGCGAATCAAGCGCGCCCCTTATGATGCCGGGAAAAGCGAGCGCGTTGTTTATGGTCCTTCCGTCGAGCGCTATAGATGCGCCGGCCTCTTCGGCCTCTTTCGGCCATATCTCGGGAACTGGATTGGCAAGCGCGAATATTATCGGGCGCCTGTTCATCGTCTTGACCATCTGCTTGCTGACGAGTCCCGGGGCGGACAGTCCTATAAACACGTCCTTGCCCTTCAACACGTCCTTAAGCGCGCCTTTCTCCCTGCGCTTGTTCGTTATGCAGGCGATCTCCTTCTTATACGGGTTCATATCGCCTGCCCTGCCTTTATAAATGGCGCCTGCCCTGTCGCAGAACACTATGTGCCTGAAGCCGTATCCGAGCATGAGCTTTGCGGCAGCAATACCCGCCGCTCCTGCGCCGTTGATGACTATCTCGACCTTCTCCTTCTTCTTTCCGGTCATCTTGAGCGCTTTTATCAACGCGGCCAATATGACGGTCGCGGTGCCGTGCTGGTCGTCGTGGAAGACGGGCACCTTTACCTTCTTCTGGAGTTTCTGCTCGACCTCGAAACAAAGCGGAGCGCCGACATCCTCTATCATGATGACGCTGAACGTCTCCGCGAGGCACGCGAGCGAATCGACTATCTCATCGGCGTCTTCGCTCTTGAGCAGCAGGGGCACACAGCTTACCTTTGCCATCTTGTTCAATATTATGGATTTCCCTTCCATGACCGGCATCGCGGCTAGGACGCCTATATTACCGAGCCCGAGGACGGCGGAACCGTTCGTCGCTATGCAGACCGTGTTGCCGATCGACGTATAGTCGCGCGCCGACGAGGGGTTGGCGACGATATGGTTACATACCTGCGCGACACCGGGCGTATAGATCATGCGCAGGTCGTTGAGCGTCTCCACTTTTACGCGTGGCTTTACTTCGATCTTACCGCCTTTATGCAGGTTGAGCACCTCGTCCTGTATGTTCAGGACCTTATATCCCTTGAGGGTCTTTACCGCGGCTATCGCCTTATGGAATTGCCTCTCATCGTCGAAGAACGCTATTATGTCCCTTACTATATAATTTGACGTAAGGTGTATCTTCGTGATGTCGCCCAGCGTGACGCCTTCGATGCCGAGCGCAAGCGCGAGGGTGCCGAGGGCTCCGGGGACATCCGGTATCCTGAAGCGTATCTTCTTGACGATCTTATGCGAATACTTCTCTACTTCCGACATTTTGCAAGTATCTCCTTGACCTGTTTTACGAATTTATCGTTCGGGGTGGATTTTGATATATAGTCGAGCCCGCCTATCTTCCCGTCCACAGCCGCGACCTCTTCATCCGTGACAAGCGCGGTCAGGAACGCGACCGGGATGCCTTTCGTCTTCTCATCAAGCTTCAGGCTTTCGTGGACCCGTGTTCCTTCCACGTCCGGCATCATTATATCGAGCAGGACAAGGTCAGGCGCCTGTTCCGCGGCCATGGCCAATCCTTTCCTCGCGTCGTTCGAGGATATAACTTCAAAACCTTCTTTCGACAGGACCTCCGTATAGAGCTTGAGCACCATCGCATCATCGTCTATCATCAGGATCTTTGCCATGTCCCCTCCTTAGGGTTAATTTATGTTTAACGGCAGGGTGAAACAAAAACGCGAACCCTTGCCCTTGCCTTCGCTTTCGAACCACATCCTGCCGCCGTGCAATTCGATGAACTTCTTGCTCAGCGGCATGCCGAGTCCGGTCCCGGCATACTTGCGCGAGTATTCACTGTCTATCTGCTCGAACTCCGAGAAGACCTTGCTCCTGTCCTTCTCGTCTATGCCGATGCCGGTATCCGAGACGCATACGGATATCTCCTTATCTCCGGATTTGCGGGCGGTGATCCCTATCTTTCCCCCGTCGGGCGTGAACTTCATCGAGTTCGACAGCAGGTTGAACACGACCTGCTTTACCTTCCTCTCGTCCGCCCGGATGACGCCGATGCCTTCTTCTATGCCGGTCGAGAGCGCAATGCCGTGTTTGGCCGCCTTTTCCTTAATGAATACCAGGCTTTTTTCGAGCAAGGCCTTAAGGTCGAAATCGCTTAGTTCAAGCGCCATCTTCCCTGATTCGACCTTCGAGAGGTCAAGTATATCGTTAATGAGCGAGAGCAGGTGTTTGCCGCTCTCATGTATGTAATCTATATATTCTTTTTGTTTTCCGTTCAGCGGGCCTACGCCCTCTTCCTTGATAAGTTCGGAGAAGCCGATTATCGCGTTAAGCGGCGTCCTCAATTCATGTGACATGTTAGCGAGGAACGAGCTCTTCGCCTTATTCGCGCTCTCCGCCGCCTCCTTCGCCTTCAGTATCTCCTCTTCCGCCTGCTTCAGCCGGGTTATATTGTTGCCTATGCAGAATATCTCCCTGACGCGCCCGTCCTCGTCGAGGATCGACTTATTCGTCCACGCTATCCATACGCGCGCCCCGCTGCGCTGCATGTTCTCGTTCTCGTTATTCACGTAGCTCGAAGGATGGAGCGCCATATCGTCTATCATCGCCTTGAGGTCGCGTCCGGACGTATCGGTGGGGGCTACTATCGTGCCGACGACGTTCTTTCCTATTATCTCTTCGCGCCTGTACCCGAAGAAATCCTCGGCGTACCTGTTGAAATACGTGACGTTGCCCTTCATATCCATGCGCAGGATGATGCTGTTCGCGTTCTCTACGAGGTCCTCATATTGTATTACCGGGCCGCTCCCGCTCATCCGTTTAAGTGGTCCTTTATTTTCTTTATAAGGCCTTTCGTGTCGATCGGCTTCGGTATGAAATCGTCGAACCCGGCCGCCCTTACGCGTTCCTCGTCCTCCCTCATGGCAGAGGCGGAGAGCGCGACAACCTTTACCTTACCCAGGCGGCTGTCTTCCCTTATTTTCCCGTACACTTCGAACCCGTTCATCTTAGGCAGGTTTATATCAAGCAGTATAAGGTCCGGGACGTTTTCTTTCAACATCCCGATCGCGCCGCATCCGTCGACACAGCTTAACACATTGAAACCGTTCATTTCAAGCAAGTCGACAGCCAGCCTCATGCTCAACGGCTCGTCCTCGACGACCATCACCGTTTTCTTAATGTCGGGCATCGGTTCAGTTTCCCCCTGCCAGGCCCTTCAGCAATCCCTCGATAGCGTCTATATCGGCATCCGCTATCCTGCCTGAACCGAAATAACGGACGGTCCCGCCCTTATCTATGATGATGACGTTGCTGACGCCCTCTTTTGCCATATAATCCGCCGACATCTTTCCGTCCCAGTCGCCGTAGATCGTTATGCCTTCTTTCGCCGAGTTGTCCCGGAGGTTCTTCCTCCACGCCCCACCAAACAACACGCCCTTGCAATCGACGACCGCTATCCTGGTTATGCCGTCTTTTATGCCTTCGGGCTGCCTGTCGTAAAATTCGTTGAGAGCAGTCTTTAATTTGCGGTTCTGTTCCACGGCGTTCTTCGATTCATAGAACAATACGGCGGTCTTTCCTTTTATGTCATCCAATGTCAACGTCTTGTTATCTCCGGATATTACCTTGAAATCCGGGGCGGGATTCCCGGTAAGTGTGCCGCCTGCAATACAACAGGCCAGCGGCAATATTGCAAAGGCCATAAATAGGATTGCGGATATCAGGTTTCGTCTCATGTAATCAGGACAACCTTCCCAGGAGTTCCCGTAATGAAACCAGCGCTATAGCCGTCTGTTGGTCGGATAACGCGTACGGGATGATTAGCGCATCACCATGGAGTAAAGCACCGCATGAATATACCACGTTCGGGACATATCCGGAGCGGGTATCGTCCTCCCAATGGATAAGCGGCTCCTTCAACCTTCCGATCACTTTTGAAGGGTCATCGAGGTCGAGCAAAGCTGCGCCGATCGAATACTGGCACATCGGGCCGACTCCGTGGGTCAGCAGCAGCCACCCGCGGCCGGTCTCTATCGGTGAACCGCAATTGCCTATCTGCACGAACTCCCACGGGCATAAGGGCTCCATGATCGGGACGGCTTCGTGCCAGAAATGTATATTGTCGGAATACATCAGGAAGAGCCTTTCATTATCGTTACGGGATATCATAGCATAAAGGCCGTTTATCCTGCGAGGGAACAGCGCCATGCCTTTGTTGACCGCCGCCTTGCCGTTCAGCGTGATCATTTTGAAGCGGATAAAATCTTCCGTCTCCATTATCTGCGGCAGTATTGCCCTTCCGTCATACGCCGTATAGGTGGCGTAGTACCTGCCTGTCCCGTCATCGTCCCTGAAGAACACGAAACGCGCGTCTTCCATCCCGTTCTGCTCGCTCGGTGAAAGCGGGAACAACACGCGTTCCGAAAGCGGCGACCCGCACATGAAGTCCGCCTCATAATTGCACCGGGCAAGCCAAAGTATCTTTTCGCAGGTTATCTTATCCGTATGCGCAAGCGGCTGGTGGCCGGCGATATATTCATTCGCCCTATCCTCGAGATGCCCCATCGTGAACTGGTCCTGGAGCGGCCCCGTAATGAATCCTGAACAATCGTTTTCCAGCCCCATCTCAAAAAGTTTCCTGACAAAACATGCCTTATCGTACAGCGTATTTGGTCTCGGTTCCGCGATACAAGCGAGGCCTGAAGCTTCGTCTATTGCTACTGATCCGTCCCGGCCCGCGACTCCAGAGCGGAATGTCAGCGTGGATATATGCCCTTCACCCGTTGCGCGCAATGAAATGATAAAACGCAGTGAACCCTCGGGGATCCCCGATTGGTCGGGGTGCGCTATAATAGACGGATTGAACAGGGCGGTTGATTCATACGAACGCTCTCCGATGAAATATGCCCCGATAAGCAGCCTTTGCGTCCTTGATGGGGAGAAATCGGCAGGCATATGGGAACGGACGACCTCGAATTGGCGCTCGAGTATAGTTTCGAAATTATAGTGCCGCGCCGAAAAATCCTTTATTGTCTTCCCAAGCTCTTCATCCGCGGCAGGCGCGCCAAGCGCCATGACACGCGCGATTATTTTAGGCACTCTCGACTGGTCGCCGGGAATATACGGCCTGATTATGACACGCTTGCTGTCGGGAACGATCGATACGCCTGCGTCCTTTATCATTCTTCCAACGGCTCCTTGAGGCTCTCGAGGACATTTTCCATCTGCGTCATTTCCGTAAGGGATAAAAGGAACGAGAGGGTGGATTCTGCGCCCTGGTTGCGGTTCACCCTGTTTATATGGAGGCCGTCACAGCAACCGCCCGTAACCGGATCATATAAGGAGATCCCGAGATCGTTGCTCCCGAGGAACCACTGGAAGACATTCAAGGCCTCCTCATACCACGCCTTATCCCTTGTCACGCGATAGGCGTCCAGGCATGCCGATACGGTGGAATAGGCCTCGACCGGCTGCTGGTCAAAAACGGGCTTTACCCCTCCCTTGCGGTATTCACCGTCGGTACCTACCGGCTGGAAATGGCCGCGCGGTGATGTCTGTACTTTTGTAAGCCATTTCAGGGACTCTATCCCTGACTTCAGCATCTCCGCGTTATCGAGATCGTGCCCGCTCAAAAGCAGCGCGTGGGGAAGCCTGGCGTCGCAATATGTAAGGGATTCCTCAAACCACCGCCATTCGTCGCTATTGTTTGCCTTATACAGGTCGTAAAGCCGTGACGCGAGCGTCTGCAGGCAGTTACGCGCAAGCCTGTCGCCGTGAAAACGCTGCAGGTATTCATGTATGCCGAGTAGCGTAAAAGCCCATGCCCTGGGAGATGTGAACGACAATGTGGGAGCAAGGGCCTTTTCAAAAATTTCTACCGACATCTGGGTGAACCCCTCGTTCTTGGACTGCCCTATGCAGGTACCGATAGCCCATATCGCCCTACCGTGGCAATCTTCGCTCGGCACCTCTTCCTTCCAGTTCCGCTGGAACGTCAGGAAATTCCTGAATCGCCCGGCGGACGGGTCCCACGCATACGTGACAAACCCGAGGTAGCGGCTCGCGAGGTCGTTTATCTTTACGGGATTTATCGAGCCGAGATTCTCGAGCAGGACGGCCAGGATCAGCGCGCGCGCGTTATCATCCGTGCAATAACCTTCGGAAAAATTCGGGACATTGAACGTGGCATGCTGGAAGACGCCTATAGAATCGGTCATCCGTATCAGATGGTCGAGTTTTATATCCGGCAATACCGGATACTCGTGCTCGAGAGGGTGCATCGTTATCTTCTTCTGCGCGACAGAGGGGCGTTTTGTCTTTGCTTCCTCGAAGATCGACGCGTATTTCGACCCGGTTTTGCTCCATATCATATCGCGGCCGAGAAGATAAGCGTTCTTGCGCATCGCGTTGCGTTCATTATCATTGGCAATGAGCTTTGTTATCGCCTGGGCCGTCGCCTCCGGGTCGTTGAACGGCACGAGGATACCCCTGCCGTCGCTGAGCAGTTCGGCGGCATGCCAATACGGAGTGGAGATGACAGCGTTGCCTACCCCGAACGAATAAGCAAGCGTGCCGGAAGTTACCTGGGCCTCCTCAAGGTACGGAGTGATATAAATATCCGCGAGCACGAGCAATTCTTTAAGTTCTTCGGGAGAAACGAAATGGTTATGGAAGATCACGTTCCCGGATATCCCGAGTTCATCGCAAAGGATCTGCAGGGAAAGCCTGTAGGCCTCACCTTCATGCCTCAACAGGTTCGGATGCGTGGCGCCGACGATAATGTACACCACGTTCGGATACTCCTTTATGACTTTCGGGAGCGCGCGCAGGACTACCTCTATCCCCTTTCGCGGCGAAAGCAACCCGAACGTCAGGATAGTCGTCTTGCCCTCGACCCCGTACTGGTCCTTATAAAAATTCGGGTCAATAAAAGACACGTCCGGTATACCGTGCGGGACCAGCCTTATCTTGGACTTTTGCGCCTTATTTACCGACTCAAGGATATCGACGGCCTTTTGCGTCATTACTATCACGCTGTCCGAGAGGCTGATCAGCTCATCCATGACACGTTTCTGGCGCGCGGACGGATTCTTCAATACAGTGTGCAGGGTCGTTATGACAGGCATATTCAACTGGCGCAATAAAGCCAGTATATAGCTGCCGTCGTTGCCTCCGAAGATGCCGAATTCATGCTGCAGGCAAACGACATCGACATTATTGAGGTTCAGGAAGTCCGCGGCCGCTTTATACGAGTCTATGTTCTGTTCTTTGATCTCGAAGCGAACGCGTTCAGGGTAATCATAACCTTCCTCGATATCCGTGACCGGTATAGCGAATACCTGGACAGATGGGTTCAGGGCCGCGAACGCCTCGCAAATATCGGTGGTAAAAGTCGCTATACCGCAGCGCCTCGGCAGGTAATTTCCTATAAACGCTATTTTTTTTATCTCGTTTGCCATTGCCCTTCCCAAAACAAAAAACCACCTGATCTTATATCAGATGGCGGCCCGACCATCATAAAGCTCCTCCGGAAGTATTCGGGCTATCTCCGGACCCTTTATCATTTTCGCATACTTAAAGAGTATAACTGACTTTAACCTATTATTCAACAGATATAATCAGGTTATAGCCACAACGCATTTGCCCGCCGCTTTATCGGACAGGTATTCGTCATATGTTATGCCGGAACGGTCGATAAAACCGTCCGCCGTGATCTCGATGATGCGGTTAGCCACCGTCTGGATGAGCTGGTGGTCATGCGAAGCGAAGAGCAGGGTCCCCTCGAACTTCTCGAGCCCCTTGTTCAGGGCCTCGATCGATTCCAGGTCCAGGTGGTTCGTCGGCTGGTCAAGGATCATGACGTTAGGCTGGGCGACCATCATGCGCGACAACATGCACCTGACGCGCTCGCCGCCTGATAAGACCCTTACCTGTTTTAGGGATTCGTCCCCGGAAAAAAGCATGCGCCCCAAAAATCCGCGTACAAAACCCGGATCGGTATCATCCGAATACTGGCGAAGCCAATCGATAAGGTTGCTGTCCGAATCGAAATATTTGGAGTTATCCTTCGGATAATACGCCAGGTTGACCGAGGCTCCCCACCTAAAACTGCCGCCGTCCGGCTTCGCTTCTCCCGCGAGGGCCTGGAACAGGGTCGTATTAGCGAGGTCATCGGAACCGACAAAAGCGATCTTATCACCCTTCTCGACGGTAAAGGTAAGGCCCTTGAACATGTCCAGCCCGTCAAGCGACCTTGATAGGTCATTGACGGCAAGGACGTTGTTCCCCGCCTCGCGCGACTGTTCAAAATTTATGTACGGGCTCCGCCTTGAGGAAGGCACGATATCTTCGAGGGTAAGCTTTTCCAGGATCTTTTTGCGGCTTGTCGCCTGCTTCGCCTTGGAAGCGTTGGCGCTAAAACGGGCTATAAAACTTTTGAGCTCCTCCCGCTTCCTTTCGATCTTCTTGTTCGCCTCTATGCGCTGCCTGAGGATGAGCTGTGTTGATTCCATCCAAAAAGTGAAATTTCCAGGGTACAGCTGGATCTTGCCGTAATCGATATCGGCGATGTGCGTGCAGACCTTATCCAGGAAATGGCGGTCATGGGAGACGACGATCGCGGTATTCTTGAAATTCGACAAAAAATTCTCAAGCCACATACAGTTCTCGATATCAAGGTGGTTCGTGGGCTCATCAAGAAGCAGTACATCGGGGTTGCCGAACAGGGCCTGGGCCAGCAGGACGCGCACCTTCTGCCCCTCTTCCAGCTGTCTCATCTCGACCCCGTGGAACTCTTCCGTGATACCGAGGTCGCTTAACAACTTTGCCGCGTCAGATTCGGCGTTCCATCCGTCCAGCATGGAGAACTCCGCCTCAAGATCTGCGAGCTCCATCCCCTCCTTATCGGAAAAATCCTTCTTGGCGTGGAGCGCCTCTTTTTGCTCTATGATATCGTAGAGCCTCTTATGGCCCATGATGACTGTGGCCAAGGCCGTGGATCCGTCGAAAGCGAACTGGTCCTGCCTCAGGACCGCGATCCGCTCTCCCGGAGTTACCGAGACCTCGCCCGCGGTTGATTCCAATTCTCCGGAGAGTATCTTCAAGAACGTGGATTTCCCGGAGCCGTTGGCCCCTATCAGCCCGTAGCAATTCCCGGGAGAAAATATTATATTAACGTCGGAAAATAGTTTCCGCGCGCCAAAATGCAGTGATATGCCGTTTGCCGAGATCATCTTCCGCTATCCTCAATATTAGGGATAAAAAAAGGCCCTGTTATATAACAGGGCCTCGTTCAACCCATTCTCTTAATTCAATGTATGTATTATACCGGATAATTTGCGTTTTTGCAAGGATAAGCAGCTATCTCTCCCGTTATCCGGCGGATCATTACATAGAAGGGGAAGCGCTGAAACAGGCGTCATCAAAATAGCAGGACCCGCCGGTCTCTTTTTTAGGGGCCTGTATGACCACCTTTATCTTTGCTTTAGCGGCGCCTGAAGGCGCGGTGACTTCCGGAGTCGATAAGAGCGTCCAATCGTCGAGTGTGGAGGTAAGCGGAGGGCTCTTTATCGGATCGCTTATCGCGACGTCATCGGCGGTATACCATTCTATCTGTATCCACGCCTGGGAATCGCCGGAAAATGTGTCGCCGGGCTTACTGAAGGCGTAAACGCTCGCCGTATACTTCGTGCCGGGGGTCACCTTGACGTACTGCTCGAACAAACCGTCGCCATAATCCCATGCCCACGTCTTGCCGGATTGCCCGCCGCTCCTGAATGTCTGCGTATCATACGTGGCGTCTCCGTACAAACTCCATCCCGCCGGGTCTGTTTTCTCAAAACCGGGGTTAACGAGCAGGTTGGCTTCTTCGGCGGACGACAGCATATTGACGCAGCCCAGCGCGAAGACAAGCAAGCATATCGCATACGGCCTCTTCATTTTTCCTTCCCTCCTCTTATTACTGGTTGATTTCATTATAAGTATAATGCCTTCCTATATCAAGGGATTTCGGAAAATGTAGGGGGCAGGGAAACCTGAACGTGCTATCCGGGCACGCTTTCGGCTGACCCTGCCCCGTCTCTTCCCCCGGGCTAGAAGGAAGTCCTTCTCCTTAATCCTAACAATCCGGCCAGGCCGGAACCGAGCAACAGGATACTTGCGGGTTCCGGGACCGCCTCAAAACCTGCGTCATCGAAGTAGACATCGTTGGAGCTCTGGCTTCCCGGAGCCAACAGCACATAGGCGACTTTAGCCGTGGTAACGCCTTCCGGCGCGACAATCCACGGGGTCTCGTAGTATGACCAATCGGTGTTCGCGGCTGTCAGCTTGGCGCTTTCTATTGCCGTACCGGCGCCGTCCCACTGGAACTGTATCCAGGCGCTGCCGGTATCCAAACCTGAGGATTTCAGGTAACCGCTCGCCTTATAGGAGACTCCCGGAGTGACATCGACCGTCTGCTCGAACTTCCCGTCAACGTTGTCCCATGTCCAGGCATGCGCTGACTGCGCCCCGTTCGCCTTAATGTCAGTGACGTAGTTGCTGTCTCCCCAGTTGCTCCAGCCATTGCCGGTCTCAAAACCCGGATCGCTGAGCAGGTTAGCGGAAGCTGTTGACGGCACAGATATAGCCGCGGAAGCAATTATCACTAAGGCGACCAAATATAGTTTCTTCATCTTTCACCCCCTTTCCTTTAGGTTATCCTTCATATATCTGCTCTCGGGAGCAGACACAAGCAAAAAAATATATCCTTCTTTAAGCTGAAATCTGCTCTCGGGTGCATATTTGAAGTATACCATGACTTTCCCAATATGTCAAGTCGACTTCCTTATAATAATTTGCGGCTCGAAGAACTGCGTACAATCCCCCTGCTTTCCCGATGAGACCATTTTTATCAGGCCTTTGGTAGCGGCGGCAGCCATATCCTTTACGGGCTGCGCGACGGTAGTAAGCGCAGGCGAGAAATTTTCGCAATTCGGTATATTATCGAAACCCACTACGGCAATATCCTCCGGTATGCTCTTCCCCTTCTCCTTGATAGCCGACATAGCTGCGAGGGCCATCCTGTCATTGACGGTAAAGACGGCGTCCGGCGGCTCCTTTAATCCCAGAAGCTTTCCCACCGCTGCCTTTTCATAATCACCGTAAGGGCGGCCGGAGTTGTATTGCACATATACGTTCTCTATTTCCCTGCCCGCTTCCTTTAAGGCCTTTTTGTATCCTATGAACCTGTCCTCGGCATCTACCCAGTTCTCGTTACCGTGAAGAAAGGCGATCCTCTTGCGGCCCGATTCCAATAAATGTTTTGTCGCGAGATAGCCTCCGGCCACGTTATCGCAATCAAAAGAAGATATGCCTTTAAGATGCGAGCATAGGAGGACAAGCGGAATTTTCTTTTCCTTCAGCTCCACGACATCCTTGTAATTATCCTTGCCTATGGACGGCAATATGAAGCCCGCGACTTGTTTGCTCAGGTGCAATCTAAGGCAATCGGCGCCGTTGAACTGCTCCTGGGTAAAGAGCATGAGCTGGTAGCCCTCTTTCTTCACGACCTCGCTTACCCCCTTGATTATCTCTTGTATATAATACTCCATGCTGAAAAATGCCTCTCCGAGGAAGACGAGCCCGAGGATCTTCACTTTTCCCGAGTAGAGCACGCTTGAATGGACGTTAGGGACATAGGGCTCTTTCTTCAGGTAATCCAGCACGAGGGAGCGTTTTTTCTCTGAGACATACTTTTCGCCTTTCAGGACCCTCGCAACGGTGAACCTTGATATCTTCAGTTTCTTGCCGATCTCTTTGAATGAAGTCGAAGCCATAATATCTCTCTTCTTTATTTTAACGGAACGGTTATGTCGGCCGGCAGTTTTTTGAACTCTATTTGGCCGCCCACGCCATAAGGCAATATGAAGACAAACCCTTCGGGAGGCCGCGCTTTGCCCGAGACCTTTATGCGAAGCCCTCCTTTTTCCTCTTTTATTGAATAACTTAAAGTCCCGTAGTATGTCGGAAAATTCCCTATAGACACCCCTTCCTTGCCCAGGAGCCATTTCCGCGGTATACCGTGGCCCAGGATAAGGCGGCCGTCTTTTTCGTACACAAATAAACTCCTGAATGCATTTATATATATCGATGCGACCCATGTGTGGGGCAGGTCGCCGACGAACCACGGCTTCCGGTCGTCAGCCAGTATCCCTTCCGCCCATCCGTTCCAGGCAAGCGGCCTGTGCAGCCTCAGGTATTCTTCCATCATCCTCACGGCCTTTTCCCTTTGGTCCAGCAGGACGAATACCTGCGCTATCCTGATGGCATACGGCGAATACGACCATTGAGGGCCCGCCGCCAGGCTCGGAGCGAACTGGTCCGTCCAGAATATGCCGAAGGTATTATAGAGCGAATCCTGGGGAAGGAACTGCGACTCTTCCGTAGGCCAGACCGCGATGGCCGTTGAAGGCGCGTCAAAATCGGCCTTCTCGACGCAGCCCGGTATATATTTTATCTTCGCGGATTCCCGGACCGCTTTAATGGAATCATAAACGCTCTTCCTGAAATCCGCCGCCTCCTTTTCCGCCCTGGCCGATAGTTCGCTGTCCCCGAGTATAGCAGCGATCTCACCGGCATCCTTCCACCCCCTTATCCCCCAGAAATCATCCCAATAGCTGTGCATGCCCGGCGCCGGGAAATATCCCTCGTGGCTGACCGAGCGCGGGAATATGCCTGACGGCTCTTCCTTCCTGAGGGCTTCCATGAAATCCAGGACGCGTTTTACCGCGGGAAGTTTCCCTTTAAGCCACGCTTTGTCCCCGGAGAAACGGTAGTATTCGAGGACTGCGTAGACATATTGCCCCTGGCTGTCATACTCCTCGAACTCCCTCTCCCACGCGGGTTCCGCGGCGGCCTCTGATATCATAATAGGGGGCACTTTGCCGTCCGGCTTTATATGTCCGGTAAACCAGTCCAGGTATTCCTTCGCCTCGGCAGTGTGCCCCATCCTCATCATAGCGGCCGAAGCCGAACACGCGTCGCGTATCCAGGACTTCTTGTAAGCGCCGGAGCCGCCCTGCAGCATCGGCCCGTTTTTATTTATAAGGATATACGCGAGGCTGGTCTTGACGGCATCCGACATCTCTTTATCCGGGATATTTATCCGGACCTTGTTTAATTTTTCTTCCCAGGACCTCCTCGTCTTCTCCTGCATCGCGTCAAAATTCTTACTACGCGGTTTGCCGCCATGCAGCGGAATGATGAACAGGTATTCCTTTTCGGCTTTCGGGGCTATGCTGAAACCGTATTCAAGGGCTCCTGAGGCGTAGTCGAAAGGATCACTGACCGATCTCCTCGGGGTTATCGTCCCGGCCTTCAGATCGTCAATGAGGGTGTCTTCCATATACGTCGAGCCGCCAAACTTATCCGGCACAGTAAGGGAGACGAGGCGGTCTTTGCCGTCTATCTTCAGCGTATGCCCGCCCTTCGCATCATATTCCAGGCTCCTTATCATCGCCATCCCGCCGCTCCACTGCCATGAGGGATAGACCTGGAAAGGCCTTATGGTCAGGAAGAGTTTCCCTTCCAATTTCTTTTCGCTTTTGTTCTTTAACTTATACCTGATGCAGGTAATGGCCTCGCCTTGCTTGCCGTAGCCGAACAGTTTCTGGGAAAAGGCCAGGCCGTCATTCTCCCAAACGACTTCGGGCATCGGAAGATAACCTTTTTCAAGGGACTGCGAGATCCGGAAATCCTCGCGGGTAAGGAGTTTACCGTCCATGTAAATGAAAGGCATCAGGGACGGGCCCCAATTATACATTTGTATCTGGCCGTCTTCGCAGAAACAGCTCTCGGCAATATCCCCTTCCACGCCGACCACGGTCCAGTATGCCTGGCGGCCCCCTATCCATTCCGGATAATATTTCCTTTCCGAGGGTTTCGCCTTCATCTGGTAATAACTCTGCGCGTCCAGCCGTTTCCTGATCTGCGGGACGGCATCCCCGTCCTGCACGAGCACTATTGGCGGTTTGGATATGCCTCCGCCGCCCCACTCATCGAAGACGCGGAAAGTAAAATCATTCGGTTTACCCGGGACCAGGTATTTCCCTACGGGCGTAACGGTCAGCGTCTGGTTCACGCTGCCGTGTATAGTCGAGTCCTTGGCCCTCGGGCCGTAGCCGGCAACGAACTGGCCGTTAACATAAAGCTCGTAAGCGTCGTCCACTCCGCCTATCATCAGGACGGCCTTGCCGTCGTCCCAATTTTCGGGAATCGGAACATCCTTCTTGTACCAGGCGTATCCGTCGTAATCCGGAAAGCCCTGGTCTTCCCATAACCGCCCCGTCTCTATCTTGGCCCAGTCCTTTGAGGCGTCTGTCCTGAAATCCCATTCGCCCTCGAGAGGTATTATATCTGCCGTATTTATCCTGCCGGGATCATTGATACCGGCGCCGTTTACGGAGACCTCAAAGAGCGAATAGCCCCACTCCGTGGCCCTCTTTCCGAAAACCAGCTTTATGTACCGCGCGGCGGCCTTATCGAAATATATCTCTTCATTGCCGCCGGCGCCTTTATCTTGTTTATATACGCTCTTCCAGTCCTTGCCGTCATCGGAGAGCAGGACCTCATAAGAAGACGCATATGCCGTCTGCCAGAAGAGCGTCAACCCGGATATTTCTTTGGACTCGCCGAGGTCGATCTCGAGCCATTCGTTGTCGGAGAACTTGCTGCCCCATCGCGTGGCCGTGTTGCCGTCGAGTACATATTCAGGCCCAAACGCGTCATTTTCCGATGACGACGCGGTTACCTTAATCTCGGCAGCGTATGATATGGAAGAAAATAGACAAATACAGGCCGCCGCTGACAAGCAATATTTCAGGTTTGCTCCTATATTTCCGGCTTTTCTATTCATTACAACTCCGCATTAAGTCGAATTCGGGTATATGCTCTCGCGAGCATAAGCTTATCATACTTTCGTGCTTTGTCAAGTATGGCATAAAAAACCCCGATCGTTATGATCGGGGTTTTCCCATTCAATCAAACCGCATTTATGACATTTGGGAAACCTCTCTGATTTAGCTGGCTTTATTATAGGGGTAATACCTTACTATATCAAGGAATTTCGGGAATTAGAGAGGGATTTCCTCGCTAAATATGTCCGTTTTGTCCGGTCTTTCTTGGCCGAAAATGACGTAACTATTTGAGGAATCGAAAGATAAGGTTGTCCACACCTTGAGAAGCGGACAAAGAGCCAGCGCTTTTAACTGCCACCGCCTAAAATTTCACCGGTTTCAGCATCTATCCATACGTGTGCGGGATCATAGTTCTTGGTGAATATCTCATCATAGCCCCAAGAGAAGCTTACTATCCACGCAAGACGGGTATAGGATTGAGGGTATTTACTATAATCCTTTACACCTATTTTGCTGAAACCCTTTGCGAATTGGCCTTCAAAATAATTCGGGTTTGTTATCTGTAATTCGGCATCAAGAGCCTCGCCTGATTTATAACCGAATAACCTCGCCATCTTCTTTGCAAATGGTTTTGCTATTCCAATCGCTTTTTCTTTTGAGATATTAACAATCAAAGAATCGGGAGGATCAGAGAAAAATACATACCCGTATCCCGCAAGACCATACTTCTCATGTATAGTTACCCTTATTCCATCAAATCTATACTTATAACCACCTGTTTTTCTTCCCCAGTCAACTCGCCATAGCCCTTCATAATATCGCTTTGTGTCAATACCAGAGGAATTATTATCGTAAATCGCTTTTTCATAATAAGCATCCTTTGGTATTTCACCATTAATTATTTGAATATACTTCTCGGCCTCCTTGATTATAAACTCCCTTTTCTCTTTGGGCTTAGAGCCACCCTCAAATACAGGAGCACCAACTCCACTTATTATATCGGTAATATACCTATTAGATAATCCTCTTATCGTTCCATCAACATAATCAATATCCATCACAATACCACTGTGCAGACAAGCAACATTCCACACTTTTTTGCCATACCATTCTGTTTCAACGCCTATATTAAACGATTCATATTTGATTTTATCTCTATCAATATTAAACAAATTAAGAATTTTCAGTTTATCTGAATATATTACAAATAATTCCTGTTTCGCAATACTTTTTGTCGCTCCGCATAATGCTAGGCTATTTATACATATTGCTAGAATAAACAATACTAAAATAACTATATAAATTTTCATTCTACGGCGATAAATCAATACTGTCATCTTTGGGTCCTAAACAATTAATATTATCCGCATAGTTAATTTTATTTCCTGCAAGCTCATCAACTGCAACTTTTATAAAATATGGTTTCAGCGTATTACGATCAATTTGATTCATTTTATTAAAAAATGCCTTTGAATAATTTAATGCCGCCATCGGATTCGAAGGTATTTTCCATCCCATATACTTACCAGTATTAAAAGCAGAAACAAATTCATCGGTATTGCTAGCAGTTTTTTCATCGCCACTTAGGCAAGCATTAATAAATACTAGTTTATAACTATTATTATTCATACTGTCACTAACTTGTCGAGGGAATACTACTGTTGGCCACACTGTCGTTGTAGAATACTCATCTTCAATTGTTGACTCTAACTTAATTCCTCTGTATATCATATTTGGTGCATACCCATGAGACGTTATGTACAATATTGAATGATTTGGTAACTCTTCCAGAAATTCCTTTGTTGTTAAACTAAAATCGAAATTGGGCTCTGTATGTCCCAGACTCTTATCCAAAAGCATAGCAATCTGAGAAGTAGAAGGAATGTCTTTCGTTCCTTGTATCAATAATGATAGCGTGTAGCAAAATTCATCCAATAAACTTAATGTTGGTATTCCTACAAACGCCCCTTTTGGAATATCATCCTTTACTTCCGCTGCCGTATTTCCAGACGCATCTTTTAACTGTATATTCAGTTTATCATCTCCGCTCTCGGAGTTAAAGATATTTATTCCTTCGTAGGTGGTGGTATCCCCGGCAGGAAGTATTACCGAGAGAGGTGTCATGTAGCAACCATACTGATAACCTTGATACGTCAATTCCTGCGAAGTCGATCCGAGATCTGTCGATATGTTAACCGGTATAGGGGATACGATTCCCGACGGCATCCCAGACGCAAGACCGTCAACCCTTATCCTGAACACCCCCTGCCCTTCATCGAGGGGGTTGTTGGGACCGAGATCGGAACCTTCGCCTGTGGGCTCGTTGGTGTAGACGTAAGGGTTATCGTTGACCTTGGGCAGTTTAAGCTCTGCTTTGGATATCTCAAGGTAATCCTGGTTATTTATGGTTATGTCCAGATTATCAGGCAGTGCACCTTGGTAGTTATTTAGATTAACTGTAAATGTGCTATCCTCGTTGGAGAAGATCAGGCTGTCGGCAGAGGTCTCGGTCAGGGCCTCTTCAGATGCCATCATGCCGTTCTCATACTGGATTGTAAGAGTGTCCTGCTGGTACGGCAGCAGTTCATTATTAAAGATCACAGTTACGAAAGCTTTTATATCGTTGAAATATAACGAGTCTGAGGCGGATTCCTTGAGATTGAAGAGCTTATTGCTTATATTGCCAAAGGTTGATGTGACGGAACAGGTCAATTCGTCTTGAGCATTAAAATCAAACTGCGACAAGGAATCGAATTTGACGGTTACGCCGTTTGCCGGATCTGTGAAGATATTGGAATCCGCAGAGGTTTCTATAAGATTGAAAGTCTTGGTTTCGTCAGCTACAATCATGGAGGTTTCGAGAGTATTTATCTGCGAATTCGAGGGGCCCTCATTAAATTTAAGCCTTAGGAAAGGCATATTGACCAATTCCAACGAAGGTCCTCTCCCCTTGCCATCGTCCGGTTGGAATATTGGTATGGCGTTGACCGGGATATAATTGCCACTGCCGTAAGGCACTTCGCGGACCGCATCAATGGTTAAAACGTCTACGCTGTAAAATGCAAACCATTGCTGCATATCCGAACCGGAATAGAAAGATGTATCAACATCAAGCCGCAAATCGCTGTCAGGCTGATAATCCGTTAATACGACATAACAGGCATTTTCATAAGGTGGCGTAGGAGCAATAAAAAGATCAAGATTGCCGTATAACTTTTTGAGAGGTTGACCGTTAATCTTATATGACCCCATACCAGATGAATGCGGTTCCGTAACAGAAGGATTTGTCTCCAAAAATACGCAATCGTTGAAAATTAGCACCAAGGGCTTTATCTGTTCATCTGTTGAAGGTGGTATGTGTATATACCAATCACTCGTACGCGTGTGTTCGGTAGTACTTGAACCCAAAGGATTTGACTCAAAATGATAATACTTATATAGTTCAAAAGGCCTGCGTAAATCAGGGCGGGGATATCCGGGCGGCGTATCCGGATTTTCCGTGTCCTCATAGTGCCATATTGAACCATCATAGCTGATCCTATAATCCTTCGATTCGTCTCCCCATCCCGTAAAAGGAGCTGAGGTTAATTTATCATAGTTCCATGATTCGGCAATACTTATGCTGGTTTCAGTGCTGGGCGGGGCACCTTCGGTGTACGTGTGAATCACAGTTTTATCCTCATACCTTTTCTTTACACCTAACGCGGAATACCTGAACGATACCGCGTCTTCCTCCCCCGCGCACTGCGCAATTATTGTTGTTTCGCCGGGATACTCCATGATTATATAATCCGGATTGTCTGAGGTTATATTTTTGCGTTTTGCATATCCGGGCGGAACAAGGTATGGGCCGGTAAACGTTCCGTCATCATTGACAACTACGCTTTTGCCGTTAATGGTTACCTGGCTTGCCCCTTCAGCAATACCTTTAATTCTTCCTTGTTTATCGATTATAGCTCCCTGGTAAGGATAGTATATCTTGATATATGGCTCTTTTTGCGCGGTTATTGCAGGAGATGTTGATACCGGGCTCTTTAATCCCGCGCCGTTCTTGGCGACAACGGAAAGATAATACTGGCTTCCCTTTGCCAGGTTAAGGCCCGATAGATACGCCTGCGTATTATTGCCGTAAGTGCTCCAGTAGACGACATCTGTGCCGCCTGGGGTTGTGCCAATGGCATACTGGTATTCGATTATCCCGGATTCCGGATCTTCCGAGAGCCATTGCGCTTCTATTGAGTCGAGTGAGCTCGATTGCAAGTTAGTTGTTAAAGTGGGTGCCGGAGGAGGTGTAGTGTCAATAACCACATTCTGAATGTTGTATGTGATATCCTGCGAAACGAGGCCGTTCTTGTCGTCCCTGACCTCAACCTTTAAAATGTGAGTGTTTGAGGTTGAAGGTTCGACCGTATAGTTATAAGTATTCGAAGACGAAAATGGCTGTTTTACCTGTCCGTCTATCGAGAATTGATATTGTATTGGGTCGTTATCCGGGTCCTGGGCGGTTGCTTCGATCGTTACTTCATCTGCCACGGTCAGGGTAGTATCGCTATAGGGAATAATACGGGTTATCTCGGGAACATGGGCGTTTACGGTAATGCCGTCCGAAGAACCCACAACAGAAGGCAGGTTAACACCGTTAATTGCCCTGACATTAAAATAATAAGTCCTTCCGTGATTCAGGTTGAGGCTAGATAAGGTTATCTCGGTGTTTACGCCCGTTGAAGTCCATCTGACGATATCCATTGAACCGGCTCTTGTGCCCACGGAATAGCGATATTGCTTTATCCCGCTTTCGCTGTCTTCGGAGAGCCATTTTGCATGCAAGCTGTTTGAGGCGACCAGATACTCCCCGTCGTCCGTAACAACGGGCCTTGAGGGCGGGGTCACATCGCGCATGGTGAAATTTGCCGTGTATGATCTTCCGGGCTGGATGCTAGATATTAGTTTTACGGAAGGAAGATAATTCCTTTTATTTGCGACAAGAATAATTAGTGCGGGCTTGCGATTAAAACTGATATTCAATGAATACCGGCCGGCGCTGTCGGTTGTTGCTTTATAAGAAGTGCCCGAGACGTTTGTTGAAATAACGGCCGATTCGATCGGATTACGCGTTACGTAATCCGAAACTATGCCTGAAATCGTTATGGATTTAGATAACGGGGCGGCTGAAACGAATCCGGGAATACAGGACATGAATATTAGAGCCGCAACTAATAGCTTAGTATGTGGTTTTTTCATAGGTAAAAGAAGTATACCACACGAAAAACTTCTTTCAACTATATTATATTGCGATTTTATAGCAAATTATCGCTCTATCATGACTTAGGAATCGGATGAGTCGTCAGGCTAGCGTTTATGTCTATCCGCTTCAATGGGATTTATTGGATCCCATTCCTCTACCTCCCCTGCCTCGAGGTTGCGTGAGCCTTCGGGGTTGATGTAGTAGCTAAACTCGCCCTCAAAACATATTTTGCCGTATTTCCCATCTGGGGTCTTGAAATAGCAGAAATAGCTGTTGCCCCTAAATGTTGGTTTGTGTTCAACGGGAGTAAAGAATGGAACATACCCACTCTCGGGGGCCTCGGTCATCAGGCTGAAAGACGCATACGGATATACGCCTTTCTTTTCGGTCTCAAATACAGGATACCCTTCAAAATAAATAAACCCGCCGGGCTCTTCAATAGTATAGGTACGTTTATTCTTTTCGTTGGGACCGCGTATTATATCAACAGGAACATCGCCGTCAATAGGGTAATACCATTTCCTGGAGAAGGACCAGCCGCAACGCTTTCCTCCGGATTCTTCATCTTTCTTGCCGGGGATATAAGCATGTTCTGTGAGCTGGAGGGTCGAGGGAGTGCCTTTTTGAATTAGGTAAATAAGGATTTCGCTATTCTTGATGGACTTGAAACGCGCAACCTTTTCAAATAGCTCGGCCGATAATCCTTCCCCCTTTTCGCGGGCTTCTTCGATAACCTGTTTTTCTCCTTCACTCATAGGACCGGTATCGTAGACATCCACTCGGGTACTATGGTAACCTTCCTTGACCGCTTCAATGGTAACGCTCGAACCCTCACCTTTCCATGAGAAAACACCCCCCTGCGCAGTAACCATATATGTTTTACACTCGGAATGCGTCATATCTGAGTTTGAATTGCCAAAATCAAGATAATTGTTCGTAACGCATATTTTAACCTCGACCAGCCCTGCAAAAGGACTGCCGTCTTTGTTAAGAATCTTACCGGAAACATCGATAGGATAACTAAACTTTACGGAAACGGCATTAATGCTATCGCAAGGTCGCATAAATACCGCTAATAAGACGATAAATAAAATGGCTCGTTTCGTCATGACTTATTCCTCCTCATCATCATTCAAATCAGGTTTTTCCATCGTTTTAAGATTAAATACCCTGTTAAAAAATAACAACACATCATAATAATACTCACTACATTGGCTGCCGTGGTCTCGAATACCATATGGATGAAGATTACAGCTTATTAAGCTGTCTACGCTAATAATTTTATCATCAAATACCGTATTGATTGGGGAGCAACCTAACCCTTTATTATAATCCGGATCCAATGATATCTGCGTCCTTGTCGCCTCATTTACAAATACATAATCATCGTCAAGGGGAGTAGAAAGACCAGCTGCTCCAGCTAAAGGAAATGCTCCATATATTGCAAAATCATTAGCGGAATAGGTATTATACACTTTGCCTTTTAGTACATTCAATGAGTTTGCATATATGTTGTCAAAATAACCGTCGCGCAGGTTGTTACCGTAATGCTTTATTTCGCAGTACGTTCCGCTGAAGACTTCCCCGGGAACCGCCGCTTCATGAAGTATTAAATTATCGACTATCCTTTCATCGTTATCCGAAAGAATCCTTAAGGCATAACAACCTAAATTCGCCCCTAAAGAATGCATAAATAGGTCGAGTTTAGCATCGGGATAGGAATTCTTCGTGTTTCTTATTATATCAGCAAAAACATGGCCAGTCTGGTATGATGACAGCCAGTCGGTATTAAACAAAAGTGCGGAATGTTCGACTTTCCAAACAACACCAATAAATCCTCCCCTGTAGCCGGTCCTATAAAGTCTCTTGAAAATAATAACCATGTTATCAAGAGATTGTTTAATCGTATTATTATACCCGTGGGTCCATATAATTATCCTATCGGGGTCCTCAGGGAATCTTGAGCCATAACCTTTCTGCTCCCTTATAACTTTATATCTTAACAAACCGTCGCCCTGATCTGTAGGGCCTTCCTCGTCACCGACTACATAAGTATATCTGCTATTATAAACCTTAAGCATTTCCTTGACATTAACCATAGTAATGTAGGCCTCATCAAGAACAACTCGTCTCGATTTCTTGCCGCTGATAAGTTCAACCTCGAGGGTGAGCTTTAGGCTGCCTTTCTCTACCCCTTCGAATATGGCGTAGAATCTGCCTTCGGAGTCAAACCATGAGGCATCAAGAAGTTGGCCTTTATTCTCGGTATCGGCTTCGGATGGAAGGAGGAATTTCATTTTTTCAGTATATTGTTCTTTGCTTCTGTTTAGTTTCTTCAAATATGCGAGGTCATTCTCTTTTTCAGCATCCTGAATCCTCTTGAATACCCTTACCTTTCCTTCTCCTTCGGCCTTGAGATAGAATTTTACGCTTTGGTTGCTGGCCCATCCGGCGATATCGGGGATTGTTATGTTAAACGGCATGAGGTCTTCGAGATCGCGGATACCGTTGATGAAATCGTCTGATGAGTCGCTGCCTGGGCTGTTGGCTGCGCCCTCGTCATCGGGGTGGACCGATGATTCATCGTAGTCATCATCATCATTCACCCAAAACACACAGCCGGGCTCGTTCTGCTCGACAGTGTTGTCCTCGCCGCCAAGAAAACCGTCGTTATTTGAATCGACGAGGATGTCTGCGGAAAGGGAAGTGATGTTACCTACATGAAAATGTTTATTCGTATAAGCTCCGTACGATATAAAACCCTCCCCATAATTTGGAGTCTGGACACTAACATAGAAGTCCTTGTCTGGAGTGAATTCATCAATAATCACATAACATGAGTCATAATAGTTGTTGCGCGATCCCAACATCAGAGGAAATATGGGATAACCGTTAAACTTGTAGTTTTCTATCGCGTTATAAACCCATCCGGAAAATATCGGAAGACCCTCGATCGTCGCCACATCCTTGAGCACGAGTATGAAGGGCGCGTCGCTTTCCGGAGGAGCGTGCAACAATAAGCTTGTGTCAACATACGAATGGCCGGATAAATACGAGCTTCCGCTTACGAGCGAAGACCAAATACGCGGAGAATTATCAGTATAATAAAAGGCTCTCATATCGTCAGAATACGTGAAGGTATAAGGCCATGACAAATGGCTCTCATCGCGATAGGCCTTCTCCGGATAGGCCCATCCGGAATATGGCTGCTCATAATAAAGGTTCTTGTTATAAGACTGGGTGTTTTGGACTGGCGTACTGAACCTCGTTCCGTCTTCATGTTCAAGTATACATTCCCCATATGTATTTGCCCTTACAAATAACTGATAATAATATAATATCAAATCCTGCTTATCCGTGCGGCCTAGGTCGTTGGTTATCAAAACCCTTAAGACGTTCTTGCCCGAATGGGTATTTGAATCAACATCCATGATGATATATCCGCCGCCCTCAGATTTTATTCCCCTCCTCCTGGCCTCTCCGGGTGAGATGAGCATAGGACCCGTGAAGGTATTGTTCGCAAAGTCAAGGATGCAGGCTTGGCCGTTGACAGTGATAGAAGAAATGCCGGCAGACGGGTCATAACCTCCGCTTATTCTAAGGGAATTTTCGGTTACAACCTGTTTATCGTATGGAGAAGAAAACACGATGGTCGATGTGCCATTTGACGAAACGGATTCTTCCGAAACGTAGGATTTGGAACCTGACGTTGAGGCAGACGATGATGAAACAGGTGAACTTGCGATGGTATCGGAAACAGTATCCGTCATAATAACATTCTTATAGGCAGTTATGGGAGACGGCTTCGTTAGAAATCCTCCGGCAGGAGAGTAACTTTGATTATTCACGGGGATTTCCTTCGCCGTAGTCACGGGCTCGGCCTTGACGGTTTCATTTGTGGCAGCCTGCGTTTTTACTTCTTCGGAAGAAACGGGTTCCTCCGGAGTTTCAATGGATACCTCGGGTTCCTTCATAGGCTCCTGACGGTATACTGTATACAGATAATTACCGGTGTTGCCAAGTGTATCCTTAATCCTGACTATGAAGGCGTTCCTGCCTGAGATAAGAGGCAGATTTAAAACGGTAAAAATATCATCTTTTAGAATGGCTTTGTTCTTATCAACATATACGGAATCAATCTCGAAACGTGAGGATACGGTCATGAATAAATTGACATGATTGTCGTATGTTACATAAAAATTAGGCGGGTCGATGGAATCTAACGCAATAGGCTCTTCAGCGAAGGCTACTGAAAATGCTGCCGATAGCATAACGGACAAGGCTATCGCTAAGCGCATAATATATGATTTTTTCATGAGTAGAGGAATTATACCACAAGGAGGACTTCTTTCAACTATATTATATTGCGATTTTATAGCAAATTATCGCCTATTCAAATGAGATGGGGACTTTAACAGATAGCGCATGCACTGATATGTCCTGCGGAAAATGCTCAAAAGGCTGGGATTCGATTACGCACCTTACCGCCAAATCGGCCAGGTCCGGATCGGCTTTATTCACTACGACCGGCTCATCCCTTAACGTACCGTCCGATCCTACACAAAACGCGACCACTACGCTGCCTTTTGCGGCATCATCGGAATGGTATTTTAAAGCCGTCTTTAATATTTTTGACCTTACCGATTGGTAATAAAGATCTTTTGCCTGAACATTGTCTCTGACGCTGTCATAGTATTCAGAATACGACTCTCTTTCCATCTGCGGGATCCTTTCAACCGATTCTCCGCTTATCACCGTAGGCGTCAGGAAAATCACAAGTTCGGCCTTTTTCTTCTCGTTTTGCACTTGCCTGAAGGGTATCCCCAAAATAGGTATATCGCCCAGGAAAGGTATCCTATTCTCAGTTTTAACTATCTTATCTTCAATAAGGCCTCCCATTACAAGCGTTACGCCATCTTTAACCGAGACGCTCGTTTCGGCTTCCGAGGTTTTTACGATAGGCACACCGTCGGGGGAGGCGGTCGTCTTGATCCTGCTTGCCACAGAACTTACTACGGGCCTTATCCTCATCGTGACAAAACCATCTTTATTTACATACGGCGTCACATACAATTGTATGCCGACATCGACAAAATTAACCTGCTCAGACGTAGTAACCGCTCCCGTAGCGGGCGTAATAGTAGTCGCCGTAATAAAGGCCTCTTTCGTGCCTACCATTATCTTGGCTTCCTGTCCGTCCAGGGCGGTTACCCTCGGGCTCGATATCAACTCGGTCTTTCCAACTTCCTTAAGGGCATCTATTACGGAATCGAAGGTCCTGGACCTGTCCCCAAGTATGGCGCTTATCGTTATCTTGCCTCCGGTGGTCAGGCCTGCTGTCAGCGTCTGTTCAGCGGTCAAATGCTTAAGGGCCAATTTCCAATCTATACCCATGGTGAATTTATCGTCCAGTTCGACCTGCACTATCTTAGCGTCAATAAGGACCTGGCGCGTTTTTTCGTCGAACGCGTTTATTACTTCTTCTATCCCGGCAACCTTTTCGGGGAGATCCGTTACAACCACCGTATTGGTCCTCTCGTCGAACCTGACCGAACCCAGGCCTTTAGTGGACATATCCTGTATCTTGGCGTTCAGTTTTTCGCTTTTTGCGTAATCCAGGGAAAACACCTTCGTAACCGTCGGGGAATCCAGCGTCGCTATCATGGATTTCATCTGTTCGAGCCTGTCCTTGCTGTCCATAAGGATGATAGTATTCGAACCCTCATCGACAACAACCCTGCCTATGGCCGTCTTTATCTGCGCCAGGGCTTTGGCGACTTCTACGGCTTTCGCGTAATTAAGCTTTACGTCCGCGATCTCCTTCCTGTCCTTGTAACGTTCTCCGTACGCCGCTTCGTACTCACGTCCGGTCATTACGTTTACTATGTTGTTATTTACGTCATATGCCAGGTCGTTGGAAAGCAGTATTATCTCGAAGGCGTCCCAGACATCTACATCCTTAAGGAATATGGTGACCCTTCCTGTTACGCTTTTGGACGCGACAATGTTCATGCCAGTCCTCTGCGAGACAATCTTCAACACATCTATGATATCCATACCCTTAATATCGAGCGTTATCTTCTGCGGGTCAACGGGGGATTGCGCCTGGGCCGGAACGGTACATAGGAAGGCCAACGGCAGTATTATAATCGCGGCAACGTATCGCATAAAACCGTTTCTCGTCATCATTATATTCTCCTTCTTATAGGGTCAGTTCGAGCGTTTCTCCGTCCACCTCAAGAATCACCCTGTCCTGCAGTATATCTTTTACCGTCATCCGGTTGATCGACTGTCCTTTATTCAGAAAATACGACTTCTTGTTTTTTGTGTCCTCGATAATTGCCTGAGGATTATCGCCTGCGATTATTCCGTTAAGGGTTAGGTCTTTAAGCTTATCGAATGAAGACCCCGATGCGCCTTGCGATGAATCAGACGGAGCCCTAAACAGGTCTTTCGACTCAAGGGCTGATGTATCAATTGTTGGAGAAATTGTTGCCGGTCGATTTGAATTCGCATTTCCGACGGCCTCAGGAACTCCTACACGAATGCGTGGCCAGGTGCTCATCCTAAAACGCAAGGAATCTATAAGCAACGCCGCCGACAATAACACCAAGATGACGATTAAGATTACGTTTAATTTCTTTGCGCCTATCTTTATAGAACTCTTTTTTTGCGCCGGTTCCGCGGAAACCGCAGCATTATTTGCCTTTTTATCCCCTTTAATGAGCTTGAGCAGCCTGTCTTCGGGAGATGTATACTCTTTTGACATCATTTCACCTCTCGCTCAATAACAGATCTTACCACCTCGCCGTCGATTGTCTTCCCTTCATCCATAATGAGTTTTTCAACGCAATCATGGCATAGCATGGCGATCTTCCTGGGGTACCCCTGCGTATTCTCAAATATCATCTTTATAGCCTCGTCGGTAAACAGCTGCTCCTTGCCCTGATGCCCGGCCTGCCGGAGCCTAAACTCTATCATTTGCTTCGTTTCGGCCTCATCAAGAGGGTTTATGAGGTATTTGAGGGCGATCCGGTCCATAAAGTTCTTCACCCTCCTGATATGGGGAAGCAGCTCGATCTGCGAGAGAATCACAAGCTGCAGCAGTTTAAATTCGTTTGTTTCATAATTAAGCAGTATGCGCAGGAGCTCGAGTTGGTTAGCGTTAAGCTTCTGCCCCTCGTCAATCAATAAAACGATCGTTTTGTTCTCGTTTACCCCCTTTTGGTAAAGGTATTTTTCTATCGCTTCTTTATAGTCAAGGGTGGACCTCGCATCTGTATTTATGCCGAACATCTTTGCGAGGCAATACAGGAATTGATACTCAGACCTGTAGTTCGGGTCGAGGATCATATGGAAGATAAAATCATCCTCATTGCGGAATGACTGCAGTAGGGTCCTCAGCAGCGTCGTCTTACCGGTGCCGACGTCGCCCAGTATGACGCTCAAGCCCCTCCTGAGCCTGATAGCGATCTCGAGTCGTTTTAGCGCTGAATCGTGTGACTGGGAATGATAGAAAAACGCGGGGTCAGGACTGGTCGAAAAAGGCTCCTTTTCAAGGCCAAGGACCTTGTAATAACTCAATTTACCGACCCTTTCTTGTCGAGGAGCTGTATTATTTGCCTGAGCGTATGCTTGCTTCTTCTTAATTCAATTATCCTATTCAGCCTCTCAATTGTCGTATCGTCAAAATACCTGAAATTAGTCTCAGGGCTTCTGCCGACCTCAAAAATCAGCCCTTCCTTCAAATAATACTTGACGGTGTCTATCGAAAGACCCGTCTTTCTCGCTAAATCCTTAACCAGATACACGTTATGCATATTTTATGATTAACTCCCTACTCAGGGAGCAGTATATATAAGCATAACAGACCTGTCAAGCTTATTTTGCGTTATTTATAGTGATTTTGATATTTAAATGCAGCGTCTAATGTAGGTAGGCCAAATGTCAAATTCTCTATTTATCATTTAAATACCTGATCTCATTTTCTGCAGCTTCTTTTATCTTATTATTAGATTTGCTTTGACGTCTTATTCCATCGATAAATTCCCCGACCTCCTTTTTGCTACCTAAGACACCTAAGATATGAATCAAGTCTGGCTTTAAATAATCGTCCTTTGTCCTTAAATATAGCTTCTTAATCTCTTTTATGACGGTTATTCTTTCTTCGTTTTTATCTTTGAGCTGTAAATATTTTATATTTCCTTTGATATTTTCTAACGTCCTTGCAACTATTTCTTTATTATCGGAATTAAGCATATAATCTAAAAACATGGCTAATTCTTTCTCTTCTTCAAACGAATACATAAACGACATCGCGCGGTCTTCAGTATTATGCGCTTTGGGTTGGCTCTTTTGTTTACTAATAAACACCTTTAGTTCTCTCGCGGCATTTTTAAAAAGCTCATCATTTCCGTTCATGATATTTTCATAGATTGTTTCAGCCCGCGGATCTCCTGACGTTGCTATTAATACAAATAAATTCGCCTTTAACTCTCCATCCATATATTCCGTGGTATTTTCAATGCTATCCTTATATGGGATTGTATCAGGCATATTATTAAACAGTTCTATAAGAGCATCGACGTAATTCTTATTTAGAACATACGATTCCGGTCTATTAATCAATATATCTGTAACTACTATTCTTTCCTTTGTATCCCCATATTTAATTTTATTAATAATCGCGCCTTCTGCTTCCGATATATCCATTCCTTTATTGTCAATGACAACCATGTATTTGGTTTGATGCTCTTCGACGTTATCTTCGCATATTCCCAAACTATAATAAGAACAAAATACTATCGCAATCAGTGGAATAGCGGCTATAAATTTTGGTGTGCTCACAAATATAACCCTCCGTTACTGCGGTTTTGTGCCTTTACGATTATAATAATCGCGCCAAGCGATAGCTTCAGATATATCTCTTAAGTCTATGCCGGTTTTCTCGGCGTTGTCTATTTCCCAATTATAGGCTTCAACTTCGGCAAAATGAGGCCTTCCGATTGCCCAGCTGACGACACTTCTCATTATATAAAAAGCTGACTGTCTGCCATGGACATTTTCATGTCCTAACGTACTAGCGCAGTGATTCTCGTTAGAAAACGCCCCAGGGCCTAAAGTGCAAATATCCGTATAGGTATTTGTTAAACCATCGGTTTCCTGGCTTGAGCTATAAGACACCCCTGACAAACTGGAAATTTTGATGTTGTATTTCCACTTTACATATTGCCATGCTCTCTCCCTATCCTCCTTGCCAATTCTTGAGTTTGCTAAATATTGAAATACTGATTGGATAAAAGGAAAAGGAAGGAGGCCCGCGGATTCATCCTTTTCTATCAATGATATAATTTCAACGTTCTTATATAAAGCGGGATGTTTTTCACCTTTATTCTCAATAAATGCCGTATAGGTCCAACGCAAGGCATCCGTCTTCACCAGATCTCCTTTACCTGTTGTAGGAATATTTAGAATTACTTTTCTAATTTTCAACACCACGGCATTTTCGCAATTTGACGGATTCGTTGATACCGATACCACCGTCTGCTGTTCCTCTTGAGACATTCCATACCATTTGGTTTCTGCCGACATATAATGAGGTTCGTCGCCTAAAATAACGTTCATAGCAAATAACTCGATGTATCCTGTCGGGTAAAATGTTATTGAAGTGCCATCCTGCGCCTTAATCGTTATTGAAGCAACTGCCAATATATCTATTATACCAGGTTCCGACTTATAGTGAGTAAAGACAACGTTGGCCGCTCCTTCATGGATAGTAACTGTATTTTTTGAAAATCTGTCAAGCGATGATGGGGAGTTTAATATGTAAAAGGTTATGGTCCCGTTAGCCGGAGTTCCGTCAGGGGCAATTACCCTTGCCGTTATACGTGACGTTGTTTTCTTGCCAGCATTAAAATACTGCGGCTTAGCGGTCAAGGTAACAGAGCCGCAGGCAATCGCCTCATCTACTCCTATTATCAAAGAACCGACAATTATTATAGGCAGTATCAGGTATTTAAACAAGGATGTTTTCATTGTTTTGGCAGCCCCTCAAGCATCGTCTTGGCCTGTTTATACCAGCCTGAAGAGGAGTATTTATTTGCTATCTCTGTCAGGTGCTCCCTGGCGGCCTTGTAGTCCCGGGTGTCCATATAATACTCTGCCATGGACAAATGCGCCACAGCCGGCCAGTTCTGGTATTCAGGATGGTCGGTTATTATCCTTTGGTACCATTCGAGGGCTTCCTGCCAGTCTCCCTTGCCCTGGTAGAGAGAGGCCATATAGAACTTCATCTGGGGCTGCCAGTTGGCGTCGATATTTCGCATATTCAGTATTTCGTTTACGTTGTCGACCGCCTTCTGGAACTGGCCCTGTTTGCAGACGTAATCCATCGCCTGGAAGTACAACGCCTCTGCCAGGGTGTTGGAGACGGGTTTGTTGTCCGGGTATTGGGCAAGGAAGCCTTTCAGGAGGTCTACGGCTTCCTGGTAGTCCCCGCACTTGATCTTAAGCATGGCTATCTGACGGACGCTTTCAAGCCTGGCGAGGTAGTCTGAAGCCGGGTCGTTGTATATATTGGTATGGTAGGAGATTATCTTTCTATAGTGGGCTTTGGCGGCCTCGGGATCGCCTTCAAGCTCATCCGAGTTGGCCTCGGAGTATTCGACGGAGACCTCTTCCTTATCGAGGACCTTTTGGGCGTCCAAGAGGTTATTAAGGGGATCGGCGCGGCAATTAGCCGCCGATAAAAGAATAAACGAGATTACGATAAGGAATGCCCGCATCATTAGAACTCCGCTAAAGGATCGGTTAGGTCGTCTGCGGTGCCGGTTGAGCCGTCATCGCCCGGAGGGCCGTATTTCTGGTACTTGATGAAGCGGTTGGCGCGGGCAGTGGAGCCATCGAGGTCTTTTAAGGCCTTGTGTATCATGCTTACTGTGTACTGCAGGCGCAAGGGTTCCTCAAGGGGGCATATCTGGTAGGCTCTCTTGTAATTAGAGAGGGCTTCCCTTATTTTTGCCTTGTCGGTAACGTTGGCCTGCTGCATAAGAAGGTTACCCAATTCCATATAGGCGTCATAATTTTGGCGCAGGGCCTTGGGATAGCCCGAAAGGACACGCCTGAAGGCTGCCTCGGCGCCTGTAAAGTCCCTGAGCTTCAATTATGCCCGTCCTATCATGACCTGCGAAATAGGCTTAAATTTTAGATAAGTTACTTCTTAAAGGTGATTTTTAGATCGTTCGAATTAATACCATTATCATCTGGTAGGTTATAATATGCCCATATAATAATACTTTGAGGGCTTTCAATTGAATACAAATCTTGTATCCATACTATTTTTACCAACGTTTCATTATTTTTTAATTTATATTCTTCCGACAAATAATATAAATTTTTCCCAGATTCCAAACATTCGTAATTATTATTATAGACATCAAAATGTATATTCGATAAATTTATATTTTGAGTCTTTCCGCTTATATTTCGAATATTTATCTTGATGCATGCATTCTCATTTACTTTATACATCTCCTTATCAGCCGTAATTTCCATTTCAAATATAATATCTTTTGGAGAGCTTTTAATCCAATGACTTGGACCAGTGTTTATTGAATCAATAACAGCGAAAACACTATTGAAGAATAAAGTCGATATAATAATTAGCAAGCAATAAACATATTTCATCTTTTTCTCCTTACCATTGCCCTTGGTTCGTATATATTTCTAAGTGAGTACCGTCTATTCTTCTATAATCGTGCTTCCATTGATTATTTTCGATATTTAGCCCTAATATTTGAAATCTTTGGTTCCATTTATATTTGTGTCCTGCTTCAAGCATCCCTTCTTTTTCAAGCCAAGTAAATTCTAAGGTATCAACCAAATCCACATTAGGATGCGGACCTTTCGTAGCTTTTACTACATTTTTATAGGGCTTTCCCTGTCCATTATCATTTTCTATCATGGTAACATATTCTTGGGCATAGTATCCTTTTATATTTACTTCTCTATCTTTGTCGTCATATATTTTATAAAAACGCTGTTTCTTATCGCCATATGTTTTTGGTGGAAGCGGTATATCGTTCACATGGTCAAATTCCATTCTCTTTGGTTTATGTAATCTTACGACAGTAGATTTCAACAAATAATTATCCTTTAATATATTAATTTGTGTATCATTTTCACCTTTAGAAGTAACTTTAAGCGTTATCTTCCCCGATCCCATTTTTGATGATATTACCGCCTGATCGGAGTCGCTTATATTAAATTCAACCTTGAAATTGCTTGGCTTAATATCTACTATCATATTTTTGATTTCGCCAGCATATTTAGTTTCTACTTTGCCATCCGTACCTATATCTAATTCTGCAGGTGTTAATTCAATACTTATTACACTAAATTTATAATTTATTGGCCTTATCCAATCATTTTGTCCGGCACCATCAGGCCTGAAGACAACATTTAATGTTACATCATTAACATTTTTGCTCGCGGCTACCCCTTTAACGGTTGCTGCTGTATCTGAATAAGATGCTATTTGCGCTTTATCGGCTCCTTGTGTTATTTTCCAATTGCACTTTCCTTTGATATCTGGCGTAATTTTAGCGGTATAAATGACAGTGTCCCCAACCGCAATATACTTAACAGGATTTACCAATTCAACTTTTAATGCATATAAATCTATCGTTCCTGTAGGATAGTATTTTAATACATTTCCATCTCCGGCATCCACTTCTATCTCGGCTGAAGCAAAAATATGTATTGTTCCGGGTCCAGAGGAATAATGGCGAAATACCGCATTTGCAACCCCTGAAGATACAGGCACAGTTGTCGATGAGAATTTATCGGAAGACGAGGGCGAGCTTCTAATGGTAAATGTGATCTTTCCATTTGCGGCTGTTCCATCAGGAGCAGTAACATACGCCCTTATATAGGAGGTCGTATATCTATCGCATTGAAAATACGTGGGTGTGGCATATAAACTAACAGAGCCGCAGGCAATCGCCTCATCTACTCCTATTATCAAAGAACCGACAATTATTATAGGCAGTATCAGGTATTTAAACAAGGATGTTTTCATTGTTTTGGCAGCCCCTCAAGCATCGTCTTGGCCTGTTTATACCAGCCTGAAGAGGAGTATTTATTTGCTATCTCTGTCAGGTGCTCCCTGGCGGCCTTGTAGTCCCGGGTGTCCATATAATACTCTGCCATGGACAAATGCGCCACAGCCGGCCAGTTCTGGTATTCAGGATGGTCGGTTATTATCCTTTGGTACCATTCGAGGGCTTCCTGCCAGTCTCCCTTGCCCTGGTAGAGAGAGGCCATATAGAACTTCATCTGGGGCTGCCAGTTGGCGTCGATATTTCGCATATTCAGTATTTCGTTTACGTTGTCGACCGCCTTCTGGAACTGGCCCTGTTTGCAGACGTAATCCATCGCCTGGAAGTACAACGCCTCTGCCAGGGTGTTGGAGACGGGTTTGTTGTCCGGGTATTGGGCAAGGAAGCCTTTCAGGAGGTCTACGGCTTCCTGGTAGTCCCCGCACTTGATCTTAAGCATGGCTATCTGACGGACGCTTTCAAGCCTGGCGAGGTAGTCTGAAGCCGGGTCGTTGTATATATTGGTATGGTAGGAGATTATCTTTCTATAGTGGGCTTTGGCGGCCTCGGGATCGCCTTCAAGCTCATCCGAGTTGGCCTCGGAGTATTCGACGGAGACCTCTTCCTTATCGAGGACCTTTTGGGCGTCCAAGAGGTTATTAAGGGGATCGGCGCGGCAATTAGCCGCCGATAAAAGAATAAACGAGATTACGATAAGGAATGCCCGCATCATTAGAACTCCGCTAAAGGATCGGTTAGGTCGTCTGCGGTGCCGGTTGAGCCGTCATCGCCCGGAGGGCCGTATTTCTGGTACTTGATGAAGCGGTTGGCGCGGGCAGTGGAGCCATCGAGGTCTTTTAAGGCCTTGTGTATCATGCTTACTGTGTACTGCAGGCGCAAGGGTTCCTCAAGGGGGCATATCTGGTAGGCTCTCTTGTAATTAGAGAGGGCTTCCCTTATTTTTGCCTTGTCGGTAACGTTGGCCTGCTGCATAAGAAGGTTACCCAATTCCATATAGGCGTCATAATTTTGGCGCAGGGCCTTGGGGTAGCCCGAAAGGACACGCCTGAAGGCTGCCTCGGCCTGCTGGTAATCTTCAAGGGCCATATAGCACCTCCCTATGCCTATCTCGGACATGGGACTGATCTGGGTATCGTTATAAGATATGGCCTTATTATATTCGGTCCCTGCCACTCTCGGATCGTGCTTGCAATTCAGGTATATCTGGGCAATCTCATATTGTGCCCTTGCGCATTCGGCGGCCTGAGATTGATACGCAGAGATTATTGTGTCATATGCCCTTATTGCTGAGTCGTAATCAGCGATGGAATAATAGTAGCATCCAATATAATATTGGGCTCTAGCGCAAAGCGCATCAGAACCCGGGTTATTGGAGATGAAACTCTCAAGTTCTTGCCTCTTATCCCATCCCCCATCCCACCAGTTTTGCGGAATGGCATCAGTGATGGATTTAAGGTTATCTTCGGTAGCGTCGCAGAAGGAACTTCTGGGTATAAGTAGCAAGGCGATAGAAATTAAAATCACTGCGTATTTCATCTTGTTACCTCCGGATAAGTCGTTAGGAGTTATCAATTGTATGTCATAAATTTACCCTATAAGCGCGGGACTGTCAAGGTACTTATTTTACATACTTTATATATTTATAATATATCTAAAGGATTAATAAGGTCATCGGAAGTTCCTAATCTACCGTCCTTACCTTTCTTGCCATAATAGTGGTATTTTAGGAACGCTGTAGCCCTGGTCATCGACATATCAATTGACATTAGAGTGCGGGCAATGCCGTTTGCGGCTTTTTCATGAATATCCTTCTCTTCCTCCCTGCTCAGGCGGGTTACTCCTTCAGATTTGTAGGCATCCTTGAACGCCATTAATGATTTATTCAGCATGTCATTTCCATCTTCCCTGCTCTCCGCGGCAAAAGCGCACAAGAAAGACAATTTGCCTATTTCAAGTAACGCTTCAAGGTATTGCCTTGTATGCGGGTAATTGCCTAAAAGCGTTTCGTATTCTCGAAATGCATCATTATCTTTATTAAGCAAGGCGAAGCATTGGCCGATTTTAAGCTGAGATTCGGGGGCTCTTTTTGAATATGGCGCATATTCTATCAAAAGGCGATATTCCTCGATCGCTCTTATGTAATCCTTATTTACATAGTAATGGCCGGATGTATAAAATTGCGCTTCCGCCCAAAGGAGTTTCTCGTTATAGTATTTTGCTTTAAAGGCCGCAAGTTCACTTATCTTATCCTCCCACCCGCCGTCCCACCAGAAGATGGGGATGTCTTTTTTAATCGCTTCCAGCTGCCCGCGAGGCAATCGTTCAGAAGCAACGCCATAAACAACGGTAACAGCGATGACAAGCAAACCGGCTAAATTCAATAACCAATTATTAGCGCTTTTCTTAGCGGTCAGCCAGCTTAAAACCGGCCCAAATACCCATGACAAGATTATGACCATAATTATATTGTTGTATATCGTGCCGGGATAGAAGCTGAATTTTAAAAGATAAAATATCCAGCATCCCGCAAAAAACGAAGGCATAAGATATATCAAATACATGAAAAGGTTATAATTCCCGGTCATATTTTCAATGACCGACATAGGCGCCCATAGCGTCTTCTGTCCCGATGCGATCTTAAGAAGGCTCTTGGCGACGATGAGCGGCTGGTAGATTATGTTCTGAAGCAGTATCAGTGTTGACAGGAAAGTGTCGGCGATCCCGCGGATCAGCACTTTCGCGGCCGGTATTTTCTTTTCCGCCAGGACAGGAAGGATGAATTTAGGCGCGATCACCGCGAAAACGATGACAGCGATAAATATCCCCCAGAACAGGTCCTCGGTAAAAGGTGAAACTGACCATGGTTTCGAATGAAATAGTATGAGGAAAATACTTGCGAATACAAATATCGTAAATAACAGGTCTCTGAGAATCACCTTTTCAAGCGACCTGACGATAAACTCCGCCCCGGGAGGTCTTTTTCTCCCGGAATACTTTATGATGCCCTGAATATCGCCCTCCCTCCAGCGCTCGCTTTTTCTTAAATCGGCGATGTAATTTGCAGCCGTCATCTCAGTTATCGTTATTTCAGGCATGAGCGCCGTCTTAAGAAACATGGCTTCGATGAAATCATGGCTTTTGGTATCTAAAGAGAGGACGTTTGGCTCGATTATCTTTGATACATACGCGCTTATTCTTATGGCGCCTTTCCCGTAGAAATTGCTCCTTTTGAACTTATTCCAGTTATGAATCGCCTCATAGTTAAACATGAATTGAGACCAGGACTTGACCTTTGCATACAATGATCCGTTGGCGTTACTTACAGTAATAAGTGGCTGGAATATAGCGTAGTCATTATTGGCCGGATGAGCCATCTTTTTGATCGCAGAAATTATAGAGCCGCGCGGCCAGTAATTGTCACCATCGCTTATTACGGCGTTCTTGATACGGTTTTTCGCGAGGACTTTTTCGTCCCCGATTATCCCGGTCTCGCGCCCGCCTAATGCAAAGAACGGCTTATCGCTTCCCCTTTCCCCGTTATGCAGGTACCTAAAAAGGTCGTGGTAGCCGCCCCATTTATAGCCGATATTACCCTCGTCGTAGTTGTTTCGGTGAAACAAGTAGAATTTATCAGCTCCGTATTTTAACTGGAACGGTTTGATTATACTTATTTCCTCCTCTATGACTTCTCTATCTAGAGAGGCGCTAAGATATATCGCAATGAGATTTTTGTCGACATTTCCCGCGTAGGAATCTCCGAGAATACTCAGCGACTGGCGGGCCTCTTCTTTGGAGCCGGCTAAAACAGTCTGGACGAGGGCTGTCCTTTCGCTATCGGGAATACCATCAGATCTTATCTCGGGCAGAATTTTAGGCGTGGAATGCAGGGCGAGGAGAGTATTAAAAGTTGATTCTAAAAGCCATTTGTTCAGAAAATAAAAACATACTATTACCACTGTCAATAACGTCGCGTCAATGATCGCTGGCACAGGATATATCTTTACGCTCCTTATTTAATGGAGATTTTCGATACCACTAACCGGCACCTTAGGAGGTTTGAGCCTGATTGCTTGGAAGTGAGAGTAAATTTTTCAATGGCAAGGATACTTTTTGAGCTCCTTACGTTCTTCATGAATCCCGCTATCTGCGCCATCTCCCCCTCCACCTCAAGCTCGCACTGAAACTTAACATATAGATCTTTTTTCTGCGCAGGCAGCGGTTTTATCTCATTAACGCGTATGCCCGAGGATCCGGCGGTCGACTCAACCTCCGTAAGGAATTTTGCCGTTTCTTCTTCTTCCGAACCTGAGAATTTGGCCATAGACGCCATTCTATTGTAATTATCCTTGATAATCGCTTCCCTGTCGATCAGCCTCCTGCCCTTTTCGAGCTTTACCGTTGAGGACTCGATCTTGGAATCAAGACCGGCCCTGGCGTCCAATACGGGCCTTACCAGAAATCTTTGCCCCAGCCATACGGCCACGGCGGCAACAGTAACGACAAATAGCAATCGTTCGCGTTTTGTAAGGTTAAACATGTTCATTTCGCCGTTTCCCCGTCTTTGCCTGCAGAGCAGAGAATCTCAAAATCCACGGACTCCCTTTCTCCTGCCCTTCTTTTGGCTGCGTATTTCACTTCGGCATTCCGGAAATATTTCGAATTTTCCACTGCTTTTACGAATTTGAACACCTCGGATAATGCTTCGGCGGTCCCTTTTACCTCTACCTTGTTTCCGTCATACTTGTAAAGGCTCAACTTGATAGAAGACGGCGTGATCCTATAAAATTCGTTCAACGACTCCAGAGCCACGGAACTCTTGGCGGCCTGAGACTCGGCTATGTCCGTCGCCGTCTTCATGCTTTCCAGGGCTTGCATGGCCGGAGCTATCGTCCTGAGCTCTTCTTCTATCTCGGAAAGCGACTTCTCTTCAAATCGCATCCTATTCAATAGCAATAATGCAAGGAGCGCCGCTGCCGCCAGCATCAACACTGCCGACAATACCGTTTCTTTCTTCCTGGCCTTCGCAATACGGTTCCGCTTCATGTCCAACGGCATTAAGTCTATATTGCTCCGGCCCATAGCTGCTCCGGCAAGCGAGGCAAACGACGCGTTCTCATGCTGCACTTCGACAAAATCCACCGTCATGCCCGTAGCTCCGGTAAATACCTTTTCAAAGTCGCGCACTCCAGAAATAATGCCCGTAAATACCGCAGTCTTCGGCTTTAGGGTGGGGAAGTCTTTTTCAAACGCTGACAAGGTTTTTTGCAGCTCATCCAGGAGTTTATCAAAATAAAGCCCGGCGTCATTTACTCCGAACGTCAGGCCGCGCGTATATAACAGCTTACCGTTGTTGATAACGGCGATATCCGTGTTAGCCGCATCGCAATCCACAACCACTACAGGAGCCGGCTTCGCAGGTGCCGGCAGATCCTTATTACAAGAATACCAATTGAATAGACCGTCTGTGCTTAGCGTAACATCGGATAAAGTCAGGCCGGATTCCTTTATAATCGCCGCCGGACGTTCGACCATATCCTTATGGCAGATGACAAGCATGGCCTTCGTGAAACCCTCTGGCGTTTTTTCGATGGGAATTACGCCGGAAATTATCTCCTCCTTCGGGTACGGTATCTGCCTGACCGCCTGGAAAGCCGCCATATCATCCAATTCTCGCGGATCTTCCGAGGGCAGGCCGATAATCTTTGTGGTCACGGACTGTCTCGGGATTACAAGAATGGCATTTTTTGTTTTTATGGCATTCTTTTTCAGGAATGACCTGATATCGTTGGCGGTCTTTTGCGGGTCTTCAGCCGAGACTCCAAGGACAAACATCTCCTGTTTCTCGGGCTTCCTATTCTTTATGGAAACGCTCAGGATTTTGATCATCTTCTCGCGTATTTCAAAAACGATCTTATTCCCATCCGTAAATGCCGCCATGTTATTCCTCGCTCCAGAATAAAATATTCTCGCCTAAGGCAACGGCCGTAACGGTCTTGCTGACCTTGCCATTAGCTGAACATCCTGTCGATATTATCCTATAACAATCGGAGCCGTAGCATGCCAGAAGCCTGCGGTCCTCGGGTAATACGCTCAGAAAATCGGCGAATGACACATCGTTCAGAACCACGTCGTCTCCGGTGCCTTCGATCCCGTCCTCGCCGGCGCGGAATGATACGATATCCGCTACGGCCGGTTCCTCAAAACCTAAAGCGTAAAGAACTGCCGGACCGGCGGTATTTACGTTTACCTTGACGGAATCAGAAACCGGATACACTGTTACGTAGTCTTTTATTCGTAAAAACAGTACTTTATCCATTCCTCTTACCAGCATAAGCTCATCAAGCCCATCGAATTTGGCGTCTTTTCTGGGGTAACCTTCATTAACGTAATCGTATTCAGGCGCTCCGTCCTGATCGGTGATGTTCTGATCGCGCCAGTCCGTGATATTTTGCGCTATCTCATCAGCGTTGTCACTGCCGCGGTCCAGATAAGAGATCAGCCTGCTGATAACTTCCGGCGGCACGCCGTTAATATTAAGCCGGCTCTTCTCGTCCTGAAAACCGTAGAATACGCGGTCTCCGGCGTATACATAGCTGACCGTAAAACTGCCCGCATCGCCGACTTTAATACTCCTGAACGCCGGGTTGACATCCTCGTCGTTATTGGACCACGCTTCGTTAAGAGAATCGACAGCGTGATCCTGCCTAAGCAATATATCGATCGACCGTTTTACCCCCGCTTTCGCGGAGTACAGCGCCTGGACACCGTCGCGGTGCAACGCAGTCAATTTAAGCTCTATGGCCATCCTCCCGCCGATCCCAATTGAAAGTATAGCCAAAATAGCCAGTATCCACAAGGTTATAATGAGAATGGCGCCTTTTCTGGCGCGCTGGTTCACTGGCTGTCCTCCTCGATAACTCCGGAAGGAATTATGACCGTGTTCGCGTATTCATATCCGCTGCCGGAACCTTCGGCCTTAAAGCGAAATATCATCCTTACGCCGTAAGGCAGCGACCCGTTTGCCGATTGCCACGCATCCAGCCATTCCAGCTTCCCGTCTTTCTTGAAAGAATATGAGAATTTTAAGTCCGATATCCCGGTGGCCGCGGTCGAGGCCCTTCCCTGCTCTCCTGCGGCATACTGCCTGTAGCTTTGCAGTATGCGCTTAACGCTTCCGAGCCCCTCGTCATATTCATATCTTACTCTCGAAATACCGTTATGCGCCTTGCAGAAGGACACCGAACTGTCGTCGCCTTCGAACGCGATAATGGAGGAATTCAGCGCGCATCTGAGCTCTCGCGCCACGAATGTCGATATGTAGCGCGCCTCCTGTCTGACGCGATAGCTTTCTTCTATTTTGCGCCAGGAACGGACTCCGACTCCGAACGACATGTATATCGCCGCGGCGAGCATAACGAATATGGTCGAGGCGATCATGAGCTCGATAAACGTAAAAGCTGGACGTGCTCGCGTCATGTTAATGGGCCTCACCTGTTTTTTACGTAAGTACCGGCAACGACACTCTCGTCGCGATGTTTATTTTTCCAATTGACCGCGACTGACGCCTCATTAAGGCCATCGTCGTCGCTTATGCGGCTTACCTTTGACCGCATCAAAAACGGTTTGTCTTCCACCTGGCCGGAGGACTCCGAGACAATAATGCCGCCTTCGATCTTCTCTTCTACTTCAATTGCGCATAATTCCTGCTCAGCAATGTTTACGGCTTCAAAATACTCCTGCGCCGTTTTCGAAGCCCGCAAGGAATACGAAAAAGACCTAAGTATCATGACCAGGCCGACAGCTATTACCGCAATACTGGCCACGACTTCAAGCATGAGATACCCTTTATTACGGCTCCTGTTCGACAATTACGCTCCCGCATGAAACCTCGGCAACCACCGTGAATTCGGATAAATCGCCGCCCTTGATCCTTAGAGACATTTCGCTTGATGTCCCGTCTGGGTAAAATACTACGTTATCCTCGCTTTCCATAAAATCGATGGATACTTTGTCGGGTATCCGCCTTGTCCGCTCGACCCTCCATTGCTCGGACTGCGTCCCGAAGGAGTCTCTGGCAACAAAACGGTTTTCAAGAAACATCGTCCTTTTAGACCGGTCAAACCTGACCCTGCTCCAAGAACCCGAATTTATCGCCTTCATCTGGGCGTATTTCGAAAACGCACTAATATCCGACAGGAAATTCTGCAGGGCCAGCGAACCGATTGAATTTTTCAACCTTGGTACCACGGCAGAAACCAGTATCGCAGATATGACTACGACAAACAAAAGCTCCAGCAACGTGAAGCCGTATCTGGGCCGGCGAAAAACAACCATATCAGTCTTGCTGCTCTGCCGCACCCTGCTTGCTGGTGACATCGTCTTCGCCGCCCGAGACCCCGTCCCGGCCGTACGTGATAAGCTCGTAATCTTTTTTATCGGAGCTGGGCTTGTAAATATACTCCCTTCCCCAAGGGTCTACGGGCTTCTTTTTCAGGTACGGCCCGCTCCAGCTCTTCAACTCTCCGGGTTTTTCCATCAGGTCGCCTATCTTATCCGGATAAACGCCGTTATCCAATTCGTACATATCGAGGGCGGTTGCTATGCTGGAGTTAATGTCGGAAAGCGCCACCTGCTGCCTGGCTTGCTCGGAGCGCCCCACGAATCTCGGAAGGACCATCGAAGCAAGGATACCTATAATGACGACCACCAGCAGGATCTCGACAAACGTAAAACCGCTTCTTCTCATCTTCTTCTCCTCTATTTGACCAACAGGTTAAGCTGGAATATGGGAAGCAGCATGGCCACTACGATAAATGCCACGACGGCGCCCATCCCGAGTATCATCAACGGCTCTATCAACGAGGTCATTATCTTTACGGTCCTGTCCGCGTCATGTTCGTATGAATCGCCTATGCGCCTGAGCGAACCCTCGAGATTGCCGCCCTCTTCGCCCACCGATATCATGTTCTTAATGAACGCGGGAAAGTACGCGTTGTCTTTTATCGCCGCGGAAAACGAGGACCCATCTTTAATGTTTTTCCCGATCCTGTCGAATTCCCGTCTTAAGACCTCGTTCGTCGAAGTGGCGGAGATGACCTCAATGGAACGCAGTATAGGCACGCCGTTATCCAGGAGGACAGCGAGGGATTTTGTCAGACGGCTTAGCTCCGTCTTCTTCATAAATTCCCCCAAAAGTGGAATGCTAAGCAATAACCTGTCGAACCGGAACTTCCCCTGCCTTGTCGCGATCACCCTTGCAAATAAAAATGCCGCCATTGACAAAACGCATAGGATGACCCACCAGAATTGGGCAAAAAAGCCGCTTACGTTTATCATGATCCTCGTCAGAAGCGGAAGAGCCTGGCCGAATTCATCGAATATGGCCGTCAATCTGGGTATTACGAACGAAAGAAGGACAAATACGGTGCCGACACCTACTGTCAAAACCAGGCAGGGATACGCCATCGCAGACTGGATCTTAGACTTGATGTCGTCTTCTTTTTCGTAGTGATCAGATAGCCGCTTGAGCACTTCCTCAAGGACGCCCCCCACTTCCCCTGAGCTTATCATGCTCACGAAGAAGCCGGAGAAGACTTTCGGATGCCCGGCAAACGCCTCCGAAAGCGAAACGCCGTCTTTTACCTTGCTTATCACGTCGCCCAGGACCGATTTAAGTGTCCTGTTGTCCGTCTGGTCGCTAAGGATCCCGAGCGCGTTTATAAGCGTAAGGCCTGAGCCCAGCAGGTCCGAAAATTGGCGGGTGAAAACGGCCATATCCTTTGTGCCTATTCTTCCGGAGATCGAAAAACGCTTCGCAACGCCGGGGCGGGTATCCTCCTTCTCTATCTTAAGGGGATACATCTCCATCTGGGAAAGTTTAGAGAGGGCGATATATTCGTTGTCGGCTTCTATATGGCCTTCCGCGATATCGTTTATGCCTTTTTTGGCCTTGTAAACAAATCTTGCCACGGGGCGCTCCAATCGGATTTGCCTAGATGCCCAGGTCCTCTTTAGGCGTGACCCTGACGACTTCACTTACCGTAGTAAGCCCTTTGAAGACCTTTTCTATCCCGTCTCCGCGCAGCGTCCTCATGCCGAGGGCGACCGCTTTTTTCTTTATCTGGTCCGCGGAATTCCTGTTTAAAACCATTTGGCGAATGTCTTCGTTAAGAACGAGGAATTCATATATGGCCGTCCTGCCCCGGTAGCCGGTAAACTTGCATGACTCGCAGCCTTTGCCCTCGAACGCCGCGCCATCCTTGGGGATGTCTTTGATCCCGAGTTCCTCGAGGACGGTTTTCTTCTCCTTGACAGGGTGCTTGCATTTCGGGCATATCAGCCTGACAAGCCTTTGGGCTATAACGCACTCGACGGACGAAGCGACCAGATACGGCTCAATTCCCATGTCGAGAAGGCGCGTCATCGCGCCCGAGGCGTCATTGGTGTGCAGGGTGGAGAAGACAAGATGCCCCGTAAGGGCGACTCTTATGGCTATTTCGGCGGTCTCGATATCCCTGACCTCTCCGACCATCATCACATCAGGGTCGTGCCTTAGCATGGAACGCAGGCCGTTGGCGAAGGTAAGCCCTATCTTCGGATGGATCTGGATCTGGGTGATTCCCTTGAGATGATACTCGATGGGGTCTTCTATCGTTAATATCTTGAGTTCCCTGTTATTTATCTTTGAGAGGCACGCGTAAAGGGTCGTGGTTTTTCCCGAACCCGTAGGGCCGGTAACCAATATTATGCCGTGCGGCTTCTTTATCATTTCGTTAAGTATGTTCAGGTCAAACTGGGAAAGTCCGAGTTCTTCAAGGCTATAAAGCATTTTGGCGGAAAGAAGCCTTATTCCGACGCTCTCGCCGTAAGGCGTGGGAAGGATGGAAACCCTTAAATCCAGGTCTTCTTTCCCCGCCTTTATCTTCATCCTGCCATCCTGGGGAAGGCGGTGTTCCGCGATATTAAGGTTAGACATTATCTTTATCCTGGATATTATCGCGGATTGGAAATGCTTTATCGTGGGCGGTATGGCGGCATCGTAAAGCACACCGTCTATCCTGTAGCGGACCTTCAGCTCGTCTTCATACGGCTCTATATGTATGTCCGTGGCCCTGTCATGAAAGGCTTGCCGTATGATCTGGTTGACGAACTTGATTATCGAGGCGTCCTCGACAAGCTCTTCGGAATCATTTGCGCCGGTCCCCGCGGAATCCGGCCGACCCGACGGTTCGGTTTCGGCTATGATGTTCTCGATAGTATCCGCGCCTATCCCGTAATATTTCTTTATCGCCTCGATTATGTCTTTCTCCCCCGCAAGGCAGGCGCGCACTTCGCAACCGAGCAGGAGCTTTACGTCATCGAGCGTATGGACATCGAGCGGATCGGTAACTGCTATGGTGAGGACTTCGTCCTTGAGCTCTATCGGCATCAGTTTGTAATGGATGGCGAACTTGGCGGGGACTTTCTCAAGGATGGACTTATCTATTTTTCTTTCTCTGATCTTTACGCAGGGGATATGAAGCTGCTTGGAGAGAACCGCGAATACTTTATCTTCCGGCGCAAAACCTAAATCCGCCACTATCTGGCAAATAAACTTCCCCGATTTGTTCTTCTCTTTAAGGCATTGTTCGAGCTGCTCGTGCGTTATCAGGCCTTCCTCTGCGAGCATCTCGCCTATAAGCATGCTGTCCTTCGCCGGCATATCTCTCCTTGGTCGCGGTTTTAGAGAACATGCTTATTATACATCATAAGTTTGCGCCTTCAAAGGTTTTCATCCAGCCAGGCGGCCGCTTCTTCGTACTTCGAGGCGGGAGCTATCATGTGGCCTCCGCCGAACTCCGTCCATTTCGTCTTCCATCCCAGGTCTTCCAAGAATTTCCTATCGCGCTTCATTTCGCCATAACGAAAATCGGCGGAGCTGGCTATGAATACAGCCAGCTTGTTCTTGGGATATCTATTCTTTTGCGAGATATAGTTCTCGTTTATCATCCCTGTATTAATGACTACCGCCTTAATCAGATCGGGATACATACAAGCAAACATGTGGGAGCCCATAGCACCTCCCGAAAAACCCGAGGCAATCACTTTAGTCTTGGAAACAGGGTATTTACCATACAATTTAGATACCGCGGAGGCCAATTCGCCGAGTATCGGGTCCACAGACACTCCATTTTGAAACTTCTTCGAGGCCATGATTATCCATTTATGCTTATCCGCAGCGCGTTTCCATACGTCTATCATGGACTGGGCGTCTGCGCTCGGAGAAAGAGCGATTACTAACGGGTAGCGCTTTTGGCTGCTTAAACCGCCGGGAATATAAAGAATGTATGCGGAATCGTTGACTATCTTCGGCTCGGGAGCCTTTTTTACTATTTTCTTGGGCGGTTCGGGAGGCGGCACTTCTTTCTTTTGCTGCTGTTTTTCTTCCACGGGCTGAATCGGCTTTTCCTGCTCAGCAATAATGGGTATTTCCTTTTTCGGCTCCTCTGGAGGCAATGGCTTGACTACTATATCCTTGATCTCGGATTTGTTGAATTCCGTGGTGATCGTCCCCGCTCTCCCTAGAGAGAGTTTAACACATTCCCCATCCTGGCTGATAATCTTGCCGGTTAATATCCTGCCGTCATTAAAATGCAATTCATCGCTACTCGCGCAATTTAATATCGCGACTGATAATATAAATAGAACTATTCTAATTCTTTTTATTCTTATAACCATATTTCTCGAAAAGTCCAATTATCACTTTATAAATAAACACTATTACGGCGGAAAATATTGCACCGAATGCGAACTGCCCAACAATTGAACTACTGCCGAATTCGTTTAATACAAATCTTAGTTTTTGCATATTTACATCTGAGTGCATTATCATGCTGTACATTTCATTTACTGTCTTATCCTGCAGGTACAATACTTTCGTATAATTGCCTAACTTTTCAATTAGTATATAATTCAACGCCACGAATATAATTCCCATGAACGAAAATGCCACTACATTGGCAACCCATTTTTTCATTCTGAACTTCTCCTTTTTTTAAAAAATCTCTTGTAGCTTCTCTTCTAGTAAAAACCCTAAAGATTATATTAATTAAAGAAACATAATTTGAACTTTTACCCCCAGCATCAGCCTGAGCATCTTTCATAGACAACCGGAGAAAAAACCGGCTTATTAACTGGATCATCCCCCTGGCCAGGAGGAGTTTTGAAGCTCCTGCCTTGATTGTTACCGCTTGGATTACTGCTTTTCTTGCCCGAGGGAGGTGGATTGTTTTGTTGTCGTAATCTTTCTTCTTCTTGTTTGTATACATTCGGCACGCTTGTAATGGAATCCCACCAACTTGATATAAATTGACTGTTTGCAGCTCCCCAATTCATCGCATTAGTTGCCCAGGCTGATATAGTTGGCCATATTTTATCAACAACTGGTTGTACAATTTGTATATTATAAACCTGCCTGCCTGTAGGATCTACTTTATTTATTGGGTTATTTAAACAGTAGATGTATACATTCGGTCCATCTATTTGCCCGAGGGGATCTTTGGTAATGAAACGCCCTATCAGCGGGCTGTAATAACGGGCTCCGAAGAAGACGAGCCCCGTCTCAGGAGAGTATTCCTTGGTCTTGTAGGCGTATTTGGCGGTCAGGGCGCCTGTCTGGGCTGTTATGTTGCCGAAGGCGTCATAGTCGTAGGTCTGGATGACGGCTCCTGCGGAGTTGGTTACCTGGTTGACGTTGCCTAAGTTAGAGTCGTGGTAGTAGAGGGTATTGGTGCCGTCATGGCTTGATATAAGCCCTCCTATGCCTCCCGGGGCGCCCGGGAGCCTGGTGTAGGCGGCCAGATAGCTGCCGGGGGAGTTCCTTTCAATGAGCGGGGTGAGGCCGTCGTAGATGTATTCTACCTCATTATTGTCTATATAGGAATAGGTTCTTATTATTTAAATGTATTCGCCATTACATCCTTTAAAACAGAAATAATACATTTGTTATAATAAAACATGGGGCCACAACCAGATTCATCTGGAATTAATATTTCAGCGTATTCCTGAACATTGCTCTTCCTTGTGAATATAAAATATCCATATTGCATCGATGCGTTATCAAATAAGACTACATGATATTTATCAATATTATCATTAATCGTATCATTTTTAATACTCTTAACATTTTTGGTAAATTCTTGTGCAGCATATACGAATTTTCTAATGTTAATTTTATCGTTAGTTTCATATACCAAGCTCTTCCTACTTAATTCACTTAAGTTATACCATCGATAATGTTTACTTTTTATTTTATAAATTCGAAGAGTATCAACTGTATCGGCACTTCTAGATCCAGTCATTTCTTCGTATTCTGGTGCCATTACAGTCAAATACCTTGTATATTTTGTATCAAATTTCCATGCAGTGTTTTTGCCGCATCCTATTAAAATTAATAACATAAGTATGCATACAATATAAAATTTTACTTTCACCATAGACCTCCTTCGCTTACTCCTCTATTGCCCTCAAAATTAATATCATACGGCGTGCCACAAGGAATGGCCCCAATTAGTCTTGTTACGCCTTCTCTTAACCAGCCACGCACTTTTGGATCCATTGGATTGAAATCAAATCTATCTGAATAGGCCCCTATATGCCCCTGAAATGTCCACCCGCATTTTCCACTTTGAATTACGCCCTTTAAACTAAATGTGATATGCCCAGCCCATCCTCCTATATCCTTTGACACCTTTTTATCTACAGCCAATGTTCCTTCCTTATTATACATTGAGGAAACCGAATCACTAAAACCAGGAAAATCGCTCGGACGCAGGTTTTGGTCCACATCCCTAAAATCAACTGTTACTTCCCTTCCCTTTCCAAAAAAGTAATGAACAACCGCTTCCCGCGTTGATAACAATCCCCACGGATCATACTTATTCACGGGATCATTGTTGCAGTAGAGGTAAAGATTCGGTCCGTCTATATGCCCAAGGGGGTCTTTTGTAATAAACCTCCCAATCAGCGGGTTATAGTACCTTCTGCCGAAGAAGATCAATCCAGTTTCAGGGGAGTATTCCTTGGTCTTGTAGGCGTATTTGGCGGTCAGGGCGCCTGTCTGGGCCGTTATATTGCCGAAGGCGTCGTAGTCGTAGGTCTGGATGACGGCTCCTGCGGAGTTGGTTACCTGGTTGACGTTGC